>NZ_PKFQ01000001.1:5840425-6151967 GCF_002939475.1 Streptomyces cinnamoneus
TCCCTGTGCAGCAGCTCGAAGTCCACGTCCTCGCGGGGCACGTCGTCCAGGTGCCAGTCGTCGGGCAGGACCCGTACGGCCAGCGAGCCGGCGCCCGCCCAGAAGCCCAGCGCGTCCTCGTCGTCGTACGCCGCCCACGCCGAGCCCTCCGCCCGCGGGTCCACGCCCGGCGGCCCGTCCTCGGCGCCGGCCGACAGCAGCACCCGGCACGTGCCCGCCCGCTCGCCGCGCAGGACGAGCAGGCCGTGGCCGTGCTCGTCGGTCTCCACGACGCACTCCTCGGCGAAGGGCCCCTCGCCGCGCACGCCGAGGACGACCGCGTCGCCGCAGCGGGCCCCCGGCGCGCCGGCCCGCCCGTCGGCGGGCAGCGCGCGGGGGTTGTAGAACTGGCGCACGCGCACCCGCCCGGCGCTCGCCGGGCGGCCGCGCACGTACGCCCGCAGCGGCACGCCGACCGCGTGGTCACGGCCGTTGGCCCGGTCGCGGTGGTGCAGGACCACCAGCGACTCGTCGCTCTGGACGTTGACCTCCCGCTCGCGCGCCAGCGTCACCCGCCGCCCGTCGGCCCCCGTGCCGGTCAGGCACAGCCCTTCGCCCGCCGCCCGCTCCCAGCCCGGCTCGGCCGGCACGGCGACCAGCCCCGAGGTGAGGTCGCCGGGGTAGGAACCGGAGGGGAGCAGGGCGACCAGCCGCCCGGAGCCGGCCGTGCGCAGCTCCAGGTCGCCGGCGTCCACCGGCGGGCCGAGCCGGTGCAGGAGCCCGGGGCCCGCCTCGCGGGCCCGGTGGGTGACCGGCACGGCGGAGACCATGTCGAACGCGGCGCGCCCGTCGGCCAGGTCCACCGTGCAGTGGTGCAGCCGGCCGGCCGCGTCCGCGGTGGGGACGAGCAGCCGGCCGGCCGGGTAGGTGCGCAGCTCGTGGGCGTGCCAGGGCGCGATCGTGCCCCGCACCCGCCACTGGGCGGGGGTGTCCGGGACGCGGGGCGAGGCCATGTCGTCCAGCGCGAAGCGGACCACGAGCCCGTCCGCCCCGCCCTCCACGGCCGTGCGCAGCGCCAGGGCGGCGGGGGAGAGGTCGGCGTCGGGCAGCCACTGGAGCGCGCTGCCCGGCCCGTCCTCACCGGTGACCACGAACTGGTGCACCGCGCCGTAGCGCAGCTGCTCCGCCAGGGCGTGCTCGCCCACGTCGAGGATGCGGCGGAAGTCGGCCCAGCGGGGCGGGTGGAAGCCCTCCACCTCCCCCATGAGCATGTATCCGTCGTCGTGCGAGCGGCCCAGCCGGCCGAAGCCGAACCGGCCCACCATCAGGGCCGTCGTCCACCGGGAGGCCGGGTCCAGGTCGAAGACCCGGGCCCGGTTGACGGTGGTGCGCAGATAGGCGTTGTAGTGGCCCCAGACGTCCACGCTGCGGCCGACCACCGGGTCGCCGGTGTCCGGAGCGCCGCCGCCGGGGTGCTCGGCGGAGACGATCCGCGCGTCCAGCCAGAAGTGTCCGTTGCCGTCGAAGTGCCAGCCCTTCGCCGCGCTGAACTCCCCTTCCCCGTCCGGCCGCCCCTCGCCGTCGAAGCGCGGGCCGAGCCGTTGCAGGTAGTCGTGGTACTCGGCCGCGGGCCGGTCGGTGGGGAACGGGCCGTCGCCCGTCAGGGCGCGGCCCGTGGCCAGGTCGACCAGCCCGCTGCGCGGCCCGGTGGGCAGTTTGGTCGTCGCGGTGCCCGCGAAGTGGAGCCGGGGCAGGTCGAAGACGCTCATCACAGGGCTCCCGCGGGGTTGGGACGGCCGGTGGCCTCCGTGGTGCGGCGGCCCGGCTCGAAGCGTTCGATCGCCTGGACAGCCTCCAGCGCGGACTCGATCGCGCCCTCGATCCAGGCGGGTGCCTTCGAGCAGTGCTCGCCCGCGAAGAACAGCCGGCCCACCGGCCGGGCGGCGCGCAGGCGCTCCTCCTCGCACTCCGCGGCGTTCTTGCCCCAGCGCGTGGTGCAGCCGCCGGTCCAGGGGTGGTGGCCCCAGGCCATGCTGACCACGTCCAGCACCATGCCGGGCGAGAGCAGTTCGGGATGGACCACGCTGAGCTCGTCGAGCACGAGGCGGTGACGCCGGCGGGCCGACATCCGGCCCAGCCGGGCCGCCTCGTCGCCGATGGTGTAGCTGGCCAGCAGCGCGGCGCCGCGTCCGGGCTCCCCGTCGGGGGCCGGGTAGTAGGTCTGGCGGATGCGTCCCCCGGTGAACGAGGCCCCGCCCTGGATGCCGCTCTCCCGCCAGAACGGCGTCCGGCACAGCACGGCCACCTTCGTCGCCGGGCAGTAGACCACGTCGCGCAGCACGGCCCGCTTGTCGCGGTCGAACCCGTTCAGGCGCATGCGCCGCATGGCAGGGAAGGGCACGGTGCAGACGACGAAGTCCGCGCGCCGGACGGTCGTGCGGGAGCCGGCGCGGACGTGCGCGACGACGTGGTCGCCCTGCACGTCGAGGCCCGTGACCCGGCGGCCGCAGGTCACCGGCCCCCGGATCCTCCCGGCCAGACGGTCGGTCAGCTGGTCCATCCCGCCGTGCAGGCGCAGCAGGTCGGGGCTGGTCTCGGTGAGGATGTCGTCGAGGAAGCTGTTCAGCCGGGCGCTGCAGCCGGCGCGCAGCTCAGGGTGTGCCGCGAAGAGCGAGTGCAGGTCCACCCGGTCCCGGGCCGGACCGCGCAGATGACCGGTCAGGTCGACGCGGGCGACCATGTCGAGCAGCCGGCCGCTGAGGTCCCCGCGGAGCGCCTCGCGCAGGTCGGGTGGCGCGATGGCGTCGACGATGGCCGTCAGCCACGCCCCGAAGGCGACCGTGGCGTCGTCGTGGTGGTGCCCGGGGCGGTGTCGTTCCAGCTCGTGCCGGAAGTCACGGCCGAGCGTGCGGGCCGCGTCCCGGATGCGGACGAAGCCGCGGTCGGTGTGGAGGAAGGCGTTCTCCTCCGACAGGAGGGTGCTGAACGCGCGGAGTTTTCCGTCGAGTCCCATCCGCCGAATGTATTCGAGGGTGTGGGCGTGGTGGGACGGAATGCGCATGGCGCCGAGTTCCACGGTCGGCCCCCCGGGGCGCTGCCCGAACCGGTGGGTGTGGATGCGCCCACCGATGCGGGTGTTGCCTTCCAGGACCTCGACGTCGAATCCGCGCCGCTCAAGCTCGTACGCGGCGACGAGACCGGAAACCCCGGCGCCTATGACGAGGACGCGCCGACCGCGCCGTTCGAGGTTTTCGAAGGTGTGGACATGCCAAGAAGCTGAGGCATCGGACATTGAAGCTTCCCCCCGTAAATGCCTTGCTATTCCCCTTTGAGCCTACACAGAGATTTCATATACCCCGGGCTGTGACAATGGTGTTTCAGGACACCCTCAAACCCGCAACGGAATTTTCCGCGCCGCGTCGACAAACGGTTAGACGGCATACGCATAAAAGCGGTCTGCGATCATCCGGATATTCGGAAGGGAATGCGCCGAATAGGCCCGCGCGCTGCTCGCCGGCGCCCGGCGGCCCCGGCCGGCGGCCCACCGCGTGAGGGGGTGTCACCAACATGCCCGACGCCGTCCCGCCACCGGTCCGTACTCCATCCGAAGTACGAAAAAGCCCGTACTCAAGTACGACGACGGGGCCTTCGGAAAGAGGCATCGTTGGAGGTATGGAGCATGAGGGGACGGACCACAGAGACATGCGCAGACACGGGGGCGCTACGGACCGCAGAGGCAGGCCGTGAGCGCGCTCGTCCTGTCGGTCCTGCTCTGCCTGGTCTCCTCCGTCTGCTACGCGGGCGCGGCCATCGTCCAGGAGCGCGTCGCCGCGACGAACACCTCGGGGACCTACGGGACGTTGCGCCGCCCCGGCTGGTGGGGCGCCGTGGCGCTCACCGGGCTCGGCGCGGGGCTGCACGTGGTGGCGCTGGCGTACGGACCGCTGAGCCTGGTGCAGCCGCTGGGGGCGCTGACGATCGTCTTCGCGCTGCCCATGGCGGCGCTGTGCGTGCGCCGGCCCGTCGGCGCGGCGGGCTGGCGCGGCGCGCTGCTGGCCACGGCGGGGCTCGCCGGGCTGCTCTCGCTGACCGGGCCGCCGCACGCCGAGTCCCTCGCGCGCGCCGAGCGGGCCGTGCTCGCGGCGGTGGTGCTGGGCGGGGTCGCCGTGCTGGCGCTCGCCGCGCGCTGGGTGCGCGCGCCCGTGGTGCGCGGCGTGGTGCTGGCCACGGCGGCCGGCGCGGCCTTCGGCATGGCCTCGGTGTTCACCAAGGCCGTGGCCGAGGACTGGATCGCCCGTGACGCGGGCCTGGTCGCCCAGGTGCCGAGCCTGGTGGCCATAGCCCTGCTCGCCCCGGCCGGCATGCTGCTCTCCCAGGCCTCCTACCGCGGCGCGGGCCTGACCGCGCCCCTCGCGACCGTGACGGTCGTCAATCCCGTGGTGGCCGCCGGCGTCGGGATCGTCGCCCTCGGCGAGGGTTTCCGGTTCGGGCTGGTGGGCGGCCTGCTGGCCGCCGGCGCCGGCGCGGTCGCCGCGGTGGGCGTCGTCGCCCTGACGCTCCAGGGGGCGGAAGGTCCCCCGGGCGAGGAGGGCGTGGGCGAGGGCGACGAGGACGAGCCGGAGGACGTTCCTCCTGCGCCCCCCGCTGTACCGGTGCCCGCCATGAACGTCGTACGCGGACCGATGCTTCCGGGCGCGCGGTCGGACAGTTGCCTGGTGCCCGTCCGCTCGGGGACGAAGCAGCGCTGAGCGCCACCTGGTCCGGACCTGGCCGGTTGTCCCCGGCCGTGCACCCTCGCGCCGCCGCCCGCCTCCTCGGCCGCCGCCTCGCGGCGCGGTCCGGGGCGGTCCGAGCGGGGCGGCTGCGTGGCCCGGCGGCACCGACGGAGCCCGGTGGGGGCGCGGCGAACACGGACGCGCCATGGCGCCCACCGGCCCCCTCGCGTCACCATGGTGACCCCGGCGCCGACCCTCCGGAGGAGCCCCGTGGACTTCGACGTAGTAGTGGAGATTCCGCAAGGCAGCCGCAACAAATACGAGATGGACCACGAGACGGGGCGCATCCGGCTCGACCGGATGCTTTTCACCTCGACGCGCTACCCGGCCGACTACGGCTATATCGACGGCACGCTCGGCGCCGACGGGGAGCCGCTGGACGCCCTGGTGCTGGCCGGCGACCCCACCTTTCCCGGCACCGTCATCCGCTGCCGCGCGATCGGAATGTTCCGGATGCGCGACGAACAGGGCGAGGACGACAAGGTGTTGTGCGTGCCCTCCACCGACCCCCGGCACGAGCACGTGCGCGACCTCAGGCATCTGCCGGAATTCGACCGGCTGGAGATCCAGCACTTCTTCGAGGTCTACAAGGAACTCGAGCCCGGGAAAAGCGTCGAGGCCGCCTGCTGGGCCGGCCGTGTGGCCGCCGAGGCCGAGATCGACGCCTCGCGCGCCCGCGCGAAGCGGGGCGGGAACGGGACATCGGGGTGAGGCCCGCGCCGTGATGCGGTAAGCAAGGGGGCATGGCCACCACCGACCGGCTAGCCGGCACCGCCCCCGCCCCGACCACCGGCGCGGGACGGAGCCGTGATCTCCGTCTGGCGGCCGTCGCCCTCGCCTTCGCGGTGGTGCAACTGTGCTTCGCCGTGGCCCACATGGACCTCGGCTGGGACGAGACCGTCTACCTCTCGCAGGTCGACCCCCGCAATCCGGCCGCATTCTTCAGCGCTCCCCGGTCGCGCGGCGTCAGCTTCCTGGCCGCGCCCGTGGTCGCCCTCACGTCCTCCGTGCTCGTGTTGCGCGTGGTGCTGGTGCTGCTGTCCTCGGCCGCCCTGTACGCCGCGTTCGCGGTGTGGCGGCCGCTGCTGGGAAGGGTCCGGCCCGCGCTGGCGGCGCTGCTGTTCGCCGGACTGTGGATCACCGTGCTCAGCGGTCCGGAGGTCATGCCGAACCTCTGGGTCGCGCTGACCGCGGTCGCCGCCGCGGGCTGGTTCCTGCGGGCCCGCGCGGACGCCCCCGGCCGGCGCGGCGCACGCGCGGCCCTCGCCGCCACGCTCGCCGCCGCCACGCTCTTCCGCGCCCCCGACGGGGTCTGGCTGGCCCTGCCCATGCTGGCCGCCTGCGCGGCCGTACGGGCCTGGCGGCGGCCCGGCACGGTGGCCGCGGTCCTCGGCGGGCTCGCGCTGGGTGGCGTCCAGTGGGCGGTGGAGGCGTACGCGCGGTTCGGCGGCATCGGGCGGCGCCTGTCGGTCTCCAGTGACACCGAGGGCGGCATGGGAGCCCACCTCGGCGCCGGCCTGCGGGCCGCCCTCCGCTCCCTCAACGGCCCCCAGCTGTGCCGCCCCTGCCACGTGGCCGGCCCGTCCGTCACCCACTCCCTGTGGTGGCTGCTGCTCCCCCTCCTGGCGGCCTGCGCCCTCGCCCTGGCCGCCCGCCGTCGCGCGGACGCGGCCGCGACCTGGCTGCCCGTGGCCTGCGCCCTCGCCCTCGCCGCCCCCTATCTGCTGCTGCTCGACTACTCGGCGCCGCGCTTCCTGCTCCCCTCGTACGCGCTGCTCGCCCTCCCCGTGGCGGGCCTGGCCGCCGACGCGGTGCGAGCGGTACGCCCCGGCCGCCCCCGGCTCGTCGTCGCCGCTCTGCTGGGCGCCGTGCTCGCCGCCCACCTCACCGTGCAGACCGAGGAGTTGCGGCTGAACACGGCGGACGCCCGCGACACCACCGTGCGCTACCGCCGGGCCGCCGACGAGCTGGGGCGTCTGGGTCTGACCGCTCCCTGCCTGGTCACCGGACCGCGCGCCCAGCCGATCGCCTACGAGGCGGGCTGCGCCTCGGCCCAGACCATGGGCAACAACCGCTCCACCACCACCGCCGGCATCGTCCGCGCCGCGCACCGGATGCCGACGGCGCTGCTCTTCGACACCGAGGACCCCTATCTGCCGGCGTACGCCCGTGACTGGCACCCCCACCCGCTGCCGGGCACCGACTGGGTCGCCTACCTCCCCTGAGCCGTGCCCACTTTCCCTACGCCTGGCGCAGCAGAGCCGCCAGGTCGCTGTCTACGTCCAGGTGGCCGGACTCGCCTCCCGCCGGCACCGAGGTGTACGTACGGGCGAGGAACGCCCGCAGCTCGGCGGTGTCGGTCTGGACCATGGCGACGCCCTCCAGGGCGTGGAACTCCAGCACCGTGCGGTGCGGCCCGCACGGCCACACGCGGACGTCGCCGCCGCCGGCGGAGCGCAACAGTCCCCGCGCCAGCAGGTCCCGCGCGAACGCCCACTCCACGTCGGCGCCGTCCAGCGAGGCCGCGGGAGGGAAGGCGATGCGCACGGCGAACGGGTCTCGGCGGTCGTAGCGCAGCCGGGCGGGAACCGTGCGGGACGGCGGGGCCGACGCGATGATCCGTGCCTGGACAGCCTGTTCGATGACAGTGGACAACGCCAGCTCCCTTGCGGTTGTTTTCCGGGTGGTGCGCTTCCGTGCTCCGTGACCTCTTCCCAGGGAGAGACGGTCTATCGATTGCAGCAGTGCACATGAATCAAGCGTGACCTGCGTCACGCTCCTTGGGAAAGAAGACATTTGTGTTCTATGCCGGTGAACTCCAAGGAATCCCGCCAAGAGTGATGGACCGTTGCCATCCGCCGACCGCGTCCAGGCGTGCGGCGAGGCCCGCCGGGCGCCGGCGCACGGGGATGCGCCGCACCCATGGACGGCCGGGTACGCCTCCGCTAGCTTGCCCGCTCATGAGACGCAGGATCTGCACGTTACCGGTGGGGCTCGGGGCGGCGGCGCTCGCGCTGAGCGGCGCACTGCCGGCGCAGGCGGCGGACCCACGCCCCCGAGAGCCCCGGCCGGCCTGGGAGACACGGACCAGCGGCAGCGACGCCCGCTTCCGCGGGCTCGCGGCGGTCAGCCGGTCCACGGCGTGGGTGGCGGGCACGAAGGGGACCGTACTGCTCACGCGCGACGGCGGCCGCCACTGGCGCGACGTCTCGCCGCCCGGGGCCGGCACCCTGGAGTTCCGGGACGTGGAGGCGTTCGACGCCTGGCACGCGGTCGTGCTGGCCATCGGCGAGGGCGACGCCTCACGCGTCCTGCGCACCGACGACGGAGGGGCCAGCTGGACCGAGACGTTCCGCAACCCCGACCCCAGGGCCTTCTACGACTGCCTCACCTTCTTCGACCGCCGGCACGGCATCGCGGTCGGCGACCCCGTGGACGGCCGGTTCCGGGTCCTCTCGACCGGCGACGGCGGCCGCAGCTGGCACGTCCTGCCCTCCGACGGGATGCCCGCGGCGCTGCCCGGCGAGGCCGCCTTCGCCGCGAGCGGCCAGTGCGTGACCGCCGCCGGCGGACACGACGCCTGGCTCGCCACCGGCGGCGCGGCCGTCTCCCGCGTCCTGCACTCCACGGACCGGGGCCGCACCTGGAGCGTCGCCGGCACACCCGTGCCCGCCGGCGACGCGGCGCGCGGCGTCTTCGGGCTCGCCTTCCGGGGCCGCGCCCACGGGCTGGCCGTCGGCGGCGACTACCGCGCCGGGCAGCCCTCGCCGACGGCCGCAGCCGTCAGCGGCGACGGCGGGACCAGCTGGACCGCCGCGCCCCGGCCGCCCGCCGGCTACCGCTCCGGGGTCGCCTGGCTGCCGCACAGCCGTACGACCGCCCTCGCCGTGGGGCCGACCGGCAGCGAGGTCACCACGGACGCCGGCCGCACCTGGCGCGCCTTCGACACGGGTTCCTACGACACCGTCGCCTGCGGCCCCGACGGCGGCTGCTGGGCTGCGGGGGAGAAGGGACGCACCGCCCGGCTCGCGCCGGGAGGGTCAGGAGGGTAGCGACTGACGGTACTGGGCCAGGCCCTCGGCGGTCTTCGTCGGGATGAACTCGGTGATGGTGTACTCGCATACGCCCGCCACGGTGAACGGGTCGCTCTGCGTGATCTCCTCGATCTTCGCCCGGTCGTCGCCGAGGGCCAGGATGATCCCGCCGTCGCGCGGCACCTTGCGGCCGGAGGCGATGAAGACGCCGGACGCGTAGTGGGCGTCCAGCCAGGCGACGTGCTCGGCGAGGGCGGCGTCGATGCGCTCGATGGGGGCGATGTACGTCAGCTCAAGTACAAACATGATCCACAGGCTACGCCCGGGCGCGGCCTCAGGCTCGCCCGCCGCTCCCTCCCGCGCACCCGTCCCGTACGGTGGGGCGATCATGACCGACACGCCCACGCCCCCGCCCGTCACCGCCGTCCCGCCGCCCGGCTGGCCCACGACCGAAGCGGAAGCGGCCGCCGTCCAGGACCGGTTGCGCACGCGGGTGGTGCGGGACGAGGCGGGCCCCGCGCCGGACGCGGCCCTGGTCGTGGCGGGGGTCGACGTCGCCTACGACGACGAGCGGGACGTCGTCGCGGCCGCCGCCGTCGCGCTCGACGCCGCCACCCTGACGGTCGTCGCCGAGGCGACGGCCGTCGGCCGGATCTCCTTCCCCTACGTCCCCGGCCTGCTGGCCTTCCGCGAGATCCCCGCCGCGCTGGCCGCCCTCCAGGGCCTGGCCGTCGCCCCGGACCTGGTCGTCTGCGACGGCTACGGCCTCGCCCACCCGCGCCGCTTCGGCCTGGCCAGCCACCTCGGCGTGCTCACCGGGCTGCCCACGATCGGGGTCGCCAAGAACCCCTTCACCTTCCGCCACGAAGCACCGGGCCCGCGCCGGGGCGAGTGGGCCCCGCTGCTGGACGGCACCGAGGAGGTGGGGCGCGCGCTGCGCACCCAGGAGGGCGTCAAGCCGGTCTTCGTCTCGGTCGGCCACCGGGTGAGCCTCGACCACGCCTGTGCGCACGTCCTGCGGCTGGCACCGCGCTTCCGGCAGCCGGAGACCACCCGGGCGGCGGACGCCCTGTGCCGGCGGGCCCTGCGGGCCGCCCGCCCCTAGGCGTTCGGCTGTGCGCCCTTGACACCCGCCGGGGGCCGGGACAGATTCGGTGCGGAACCGGAAGATCCCCGCGGACCGGAAGGCTGGCCCCGATGCGTCTGCCCGTGCCCTTGTCCGGTGTCGTCCCCCCGCTGTGCACCCCGCTCGACGCGTCGGGCGACGTGGACCCGCGCTCGCTCGCCGCACTGGTGGAGCACGTGCTCGCCGCCGGGGCGGCGGCGGTGTTCGCCCTCGGGACCAGCGGGGAGTCCGCCCACCTGAGCGACGCCCAGCGGCGCACCGCCCTGCGGGCCGTCGTCGACGCCGTCGCCGGGCGTGTGCCGGTGCTGGCCGGCGCCATCGACATGACCACCGCCCGCGTCCTCGACCAGGCACGCGCCGCGGCCGCCCTCGGCGCGGACGCGGTCGTCGCCACCGCGCCCTTCTACGCCGGCGCCCACCCCGCCGAGGTCGCCGACCACTTCCGGCGTGTCAGGGAAGCCGTCGACCTGCCCCTCATCGCCTACGACATCCCGCCCGCCGTGCACACGAAGCTGTCCGCCGCGACGGTGCTGGCCCTCGCCGAGGACCGCACGCTCGCCGGGCTCAAGGACAGCAGCGGTGACCTCGGCGCCCTGCGCCGCCTCCTCCTCGCCCTGCGGCGCGACGGCCTCGACCGTTCCTTCGCGGTGCTGACCGGCTCCGAACTGACCGTCGACGCGGCCCTGCTCGCGGGCGCGCACGGCGTCGTGCCGGGCCTGGGCAACGTGGATCCGGCGGGCTACGTACGGCTGTACGAGCACGCGCGAGCCGGGCGCTGGGCGGAGGCGGCCGCCGAACAGGACCGGCTGGCAGGGCTCTTCGCGCTCGTGGAGGCGGGCGATCCGGCCCTGATGAGCGGCGGTGCCTCCGCCCTCGGTGGCTTCAAGGCCGCGCTGCGGCTGCTGGGCGTCATCGACTGCGCGACGACGGCCGCCCCGCAGACGCCCCTGCCCGCCGCGGCGGTGACACGCGTGCGGCGACTGCTGGAGGAGGGCGGGCTGCTGCCGTGACCGGAGCGCCGGCCCCGTCGCTCAGCGCTCGCTCACCCTGCCCGCCGCCACCTCGATCCGCCGCGTCACCGCGACCGCGTCCAGCATCCGGCGGTCGTGCGTCACCAGCAGCAACGTCCCGTCGTACGACGCCAGTGCCGACTCCAACTGCTCGATCGCGGGCAGGTCGAGGTGGTTCGTGGGCTCGTCGAGGACGAGCAGGTTCACGCCCCGCGCCTGGAGGAGCGCCAACGCCGCCCGCGTCCGCTCGCCCGGCGAGAGCGTCACCGCCGACCGCATCACGTGGTCGGCCTTGAGACCGAACTTGGCCAGGAGCGTGCGCACGTCGGCGGGTGCGAGCTCGGGGACCACCGCGCCGAAGGCGTCGAGCAGGGTCTCGGTGCCGAAGAACAGCGCCCGGGCCTGGTCCACTTCGCCCACCACCACCCCCGGCCCCAGGGACGCGCTGCCCGCCTCCAGCGGCAGCCGGCCCAGGAGGGCGGCGAGCAGGGTGGACTTGCCGGAGCCGTTGGCGCCCGTGATGGCGACGCGGTCGGCCCAGTCGATCTGGAGGTCGACGGGGCCGAAGGCGAACGCCCCCCGCTGGGCCCGTGCCCCCCTGAGGGTGGCCACGACCGCCCCCGCGCGGGGCGCGGCGGCGATCTCCATGCGCAGCTGCCACTCCTTGCGGGGCTCCTCGACGACGTCCAGCCGCTCGATGAGGCGCTCGGTCTGACGGGCCTTGGCGGCCTGCTTCTCGGTGGACTCGGCGCGGAACTTGCGGCCGATCTTGTCGTTGTCGGTGGACTTGCGGCGGGCGTTGCGGACACCCTTGTCCATCCAGTTGCGCTGGGTGCGGGCGCGCGCCTCCAGCCCCGCGCGGGTGTCGGCGTAGTCCTCGTAGGCGTCACGCGCGTGCCGGCGGGCGGTCTCGCGCTCCTCCAGGTAGGAGGCGTAGCCGCCGCCGTAGAGATTGACCTGCTGCTGGGCGAGGTCGAGTTCGAGGACCTTGCCGACCGTACGGCTCAGGAACTCCCGGTCGTGGCTGACCAGGACCGTCCCGGCGCGCAGGCCCGTGACGAAGGCCTCCAGGCGGTCCAGGCCGTCCAGGTCGAGGTCGTTGGTGGGCTCGTCCAGCAGGAAGACGTCGTAGCGGCTGAGCAGCAGCGAGGCCAGGCCCGCGCGGGCGGCCTGGCCGCCGGAGAGACCGGTCATGTGGCGGTCGAGGCCGACGGCGAGGCCGAGCGAGTCCACGACCTCCTCGGCCCGCTCGTCCAGGTCGGCGCCGCCGAGGTCCAGCCAGCGCTCCAGGGCGACCGCGTAGGCGTCGTCGGCCCCCGGCGCGCCGTCGACGAGCGCCTGCGTGGCGGTGTCGAGCGCGGCCTGGGCGGCGGCGACCCCGGTGCGGCGGGCGAGGAAGGCCCCGACGGTCTCGCCCTCGCGGCGCTCGGGCTCCTGGGGGAGATGGCCCACGGTCGCCGTGGGCGGGCTGAGCCGCAGCGTCCCCTCGTCAGGGGTGGCGAGGCCGGCGAGCAGGCGCAGCAGCGTGGACTTGCCGGCGCCGTTGGCACCGACCAGACCGATGACGTCCCCGGGGGCGACGACGAGGTCGAGCCCGGAGAAGAGGGTACGGTCGCCGTGGCCGGCGGCGAGGTCCTTGGCGACGAGGGTGGCACTCATGAGAGCCCGACTCTAACCGGTGGGCGGCCCGGCGCCCCACTCGATGTCCGTCGCGGCCGCGGAGACGACCAGGACGTCGTCGTAGGTGCGGGCCACGACGAAGGCCACGCCGCGCGGCAACGCCACGTGGTGGCCGCCCGCTTCCAGCCGGTCGTCGAGCAGCTCGCGGGCACGCCCGCGCCGCAGCCGCCCCGAGCCGTACCCCGTCACCCGCACCCGGCACGCCTCCGCCAGGTCGAGCCGCACCCGGCCGGGCTCCGCGCGGAGCCCGGTCAGCCGGCGGCGCCGGGTGCGGCACCCGCTGTGGAGGGCCTGCTCCAGCTGGGCCGCCACCAGCGGCACGACGGGCGCGAGCGGCTCGACGAAGAGGGCGCGGGAGCCGGCGGCCGCGAACGCGGCGCGCACCGCCGCCCGGGCGTCCTCACCGACGGTCCGGTCGAAGGACACCGCCCCGTAGCCGCGCAGCTCGCCGGGGTCCGCCTCCGCGGCGGCCGTCGTGATCTCGGTGCCGATGCCGCGGGCGCGCAGGGCGGCGGCGAGCCGGGCGGAGAAGGCGACGCGCGGGCCGACGACCAGCACCCGGCGGCCGGCCCCCGCCGGCACCAGCTCACCGCCCGTCCGCCCCCCTGTCATGGAGGGAGTATTCCCCCGGAGCGCGGCTTCGAGCCTCCCCGGTCAGGGCAGGAGCGTCGGACCCGCCGGCCGCGGTCCGTACGGCGTCAGCGGTGCCGTCGGGCGTGCCTGGGGCCGTCCCGCGTCCGCCGTCGCGCGGGCGAGGGCGTCGTCGCCGCCCACGAGCGGCAGGCGCACCGCGCTGCGCCGCAGGTCCACGGTCAGTCGCGGGGTGGTGGAGGCCGGTTCGAGGAGACCCGCGTCGGTGCCGGCGACGATGAGGGCGAGGCGGTGGCCCGCGGGGACGACATGGTCGGTGGCGGCGAGGTCGAGAGTGATCCCGTAGGCGGTGCCGGGGGTCAGCGGGCGGCCGTGGGCGAGGCCGGCGTAGTGGCCGAGATCGGCCCAGCCGCGGCTGAAGACCGTGTGGTCGGTGGACACCGCGGCCGGCTCGGTCCGCTGGAAGCAGCCGGTGTCGGCCGGGGTGCCGTCGCCCCAGCAGGTGCGCTCGGTGAGGGTGCGGATGCCCTCGCCGCGCGCCGCGTAGTCGCGGATGGTGGCCGGTCCGAGGTCGACGAGCACGGCCGACAGGTGGGCGGAGGCGGCCTGGGGGGTGACCGTCAGGCGCACCGACGAGGAGCCGGCCAGGCGCAGGTCGTGGGCGAGCGGGCCGGTGGTGAAGGCCACCTTGTCGGGCGTGGGCCGGTCGACCGTCGCCGCCCAGTCGCTCTCGCTCCGGCCGGGGTCGTCGGTGAAGGCGGCCGTGCTGCCGTACGGCGCGGGCCGGGTGCCCAGCGTGCCGGCGCCGGGCACCGGGCCGGGGGCGGGACGCAGCGTGGCCGCCCGGGTTCCGCGCGGCGGCCAGACGCGGTCGGTGGTCCACTGCCCGGGGGCGCGCTCGACGTCGGCCATGGGCTCGCGCTCGATGCCGTTGTCGTAGCCGAGGAGGTAGTGGTCGAACCAGCGGTGGAGGGTGGGCACCCAGCTCTCGCGGCGGAAGTCGAAGGGGTCGACGTGCCCGGCCGTGGACAGCCAGATCTTGCGTTCCACGCCCTGCTCGGCCAACGCGTCCCACCACTGCCCGAGGTGTTTGGTGCGCACGTTGAGGTCCTGCTTGCCGTGGACGGCGAAGACGCTGGCGCGCACCTTGCGGGCGCCGTCGAGGTAGTCGCGCTCGCTCCACAGGGAAGTCCAGTCGCCGGTGCGCGGGGCGCCCTCGGCGAGGCGCCGCTGCACGGCCCGGCAGCGGTCGCGCGCCCCGGGGCTCTCGACGCCGGCCGCCAGGCCGTCGGGGCCGCTGCCGAACAGGGCGGCGCCCTTGGCGAAGTAGTAGTCGTACCAGGAGCTGATGGCGCCGATGGGGACGATGGTCTTCAGGCCCTTGACGCCGGTGGCGGCGACGGCGTTGGCGACGGTCCCGTCGTAGCTCTTGCCGATCATCCCCACGGCTCCGGTGCTCCAGCCCGCCCCGACGCGCCCCGTGCCGGTGCGCGAGGCGTAGCCGCGGGCCCGGCCGTTGAGCCAGTCGACGACGGCCTTGGCGGACTGGACGTCGGAGGGCCCGCCGATGTCGGTGCAACCGTCGGAACGGTTGGTTCCGGTGAGGTCGGTCAACAGCACCGCATAGCCGCGCGGTACGAAGTAGTTGTCGTAGTACAGCGGGAACTGGAGGGGGTTCCCCTGGGCGTCGTACGTCTTGCGCTGGCTCTCGTTGCCGCGTCCGCAGCAGGAGTAGTACGGGCTGGCGTCCATGATGACCGGCACCCTGCGGCCCTGCTCGGCGGCCTCGCGGGGGCGGATGACGTCGGCCGCCACCCGGTCGGCGCGGCCGTCGCCGTCACCGTCGAGCCCCGTGTCCACCCACACCGTCTCGCGGATCGCGCGGTCGTAGGAGTAGACGGGCCTGCTCCCGCCCGGCGGCCGCGCGCCGGCCGGGTCCTGGGCCGCGTGCGCGGCGCCCGGCGGGGCGAGGAGGACGGCCAGCAGGGCGACGAGGCCCGCCAGTAAGGGCGTTGACCAAGGGATGCGGGGCTTCCGCACGGGAATCGGCACGGCGGGACCGTAGCGCGCGTCAACTGCCGTGCAGAAGGGGGCTGACGTGGGTTGTGGGGGTGATGATCTGGGGCGCGCTCATGTCGCGGGCGTGTCGATCACGTGTCGGGTTCCGGTCAGGGCATGGCCCCTGCGGCGATGAGTGCATAGGCTGCGATCGATCTTTCGCCCCCTACGAGTTGGAGTGACTCGTGCGTCACAGACTCATCGTCCCGAGCGCGGCCGCCGCCTTCCTGCTGCTGGCGGTCCCGGCATCGGCTGCCGACGCCACGCCCGGTGCGCCGGGTGCCGGCGACTCGTACTACCCGACGTCCGGGAACGGCGGCTACGACGTCTCCCACTACGACCTGCGGCTGAAGTACCAGCCGAAGACGGACGTGCTGGAGGGGACGGCGACCCTGACCGCCACCACCACCCAGGCGCTGTCCCGCTTCAACCTCGACTTCGGGCTCAAGGTGAGCGAGGTGCTGGTCAACGGCCGGCCCACGCCCTTCGCCACGTCGGGCGAGCACGAGCTGGAGATCACGCCCGCCTCCCCGCTGGAGAAGGGCAAGCAGATCACCGTCGTGGTCCGCTACAGCGGCGTCCCCTCCGAGGTGAAGATCGGCGGTTACTCCGCCTGGCAGCGCACCCCGGACGGCGCGGTCGTGGCCAACGAGCCGGAGTCGGCCGCCTGGTGGTTCCCCAGCAACGACCACCCGCGCGACAAGGCCACCTACGACGTCTCCGTCTCGGTGCCGGACGGCTTCCAGACCGTCAGCAACGGCGAGCTGAAGTCGCAGACCTCCAAGCTCGGATGGACCCGGTACAACTGGCGTTCCACCAAGCCGCAGGCGCCCTACCTGACGACGCTGGCCATCGGCAAGTTCGACATCACCACCGACAAGACCGCCGACGGGCTGCCGGTCCTCAACGCCTACAGCAAGGACCTGGGCGACAACCTCGACTCGGCCAAGGCCAGCGTCGAGCGCAGCACCGAGGTCATCGACTGGGAGACCAAGGTCTTCGGCCCGTACCCCTTCAACGCCATCGGCGGGTACGTGCCCAACGTGAAGACCGGGTACGCCCTGGAGACCCAGACCCGGCCGTACTACAGCCCCTCCCAGTTCGCGAACGGCGCCAACGTCTCCGTGGTCGTGCACGAACTCGCCCACCAGTGGTTCGGCGACAGCGTCTCGGTGAAGGACTGGCGCGACATCTGGGTCAACGAGGGCTTCGCCACCTACGCCCAGTGGCTGTGGTCGGAGAAGGAGAAGGAGGGCACGGCCCAGGAACTGGCCGACTACGTCTACTCCAGCATCCCCGCCGACAACGCCTTCTGGAAGGTCAAGCCCTCCGACCCGGGCGCCGACAACCAGTTCCACAGTGCCGTCTACAACCGGGGGGCCGTCGCCCTCCAGGCACTGCGCAACAAGGTCGGCGACAAGACGTTCTTCGCCATCCTCAAGCAGTGGACCGCCGAGAACAAGTACGGCAACGCCTCCGTGCAGGACTTCGTGAAGTTCGCGGAGAAGGCGTCCGGCAAGCCGCTGCAGAAGCTCTTCGACACCTGGCTGTTCACGCCCGCCAAGCCCAGCGCGGCCGAGGCGGCCAAGGACGGCATCGGCAAGACGGCCGCGACGGCCAGGACCGGCCGGTCCCTCAAGGCCGCCGAGCCCAGGTCGTGGAAGAAGATCCAGGAAGCGCAGCGCGGCCACCAGCACTGACCGCGGCTCCCGGAAGGGCCCGTCGCCTCGGCGGCGGGCCCTTTCCACGCGCCCGGGACGGGTTTCACAGCACTGGTGGCACAGCAATACTGTTGGGCCCGAAGGGCGCGACAGAGAGCGAGGCACCTTTGATGGCCGCTGAAGCCGGGGAGACGACGGAGAGCGCGGAGACCACCCTCACCGTCGACGAGTTGGCCGCCCGCGCCGGGGTGACCGTGCGCACCGTGCGCTTCTACGGCACGCGCGGCCTGCTGCCCCCGCCGCAGATCGGACCGCGCCGGGTCGGCCGCTACGGACCGGAGCACCTGTCCCGGCTGGCCCTGATCGAGGAACTCCAGCACCAGGGCCTGACCCTGGCCGCCATCGAGCGCTACCTGCGCCGGCTGCCCGCCGACCTGAGCGCCCACGACCTGGCCATCCACCGCGCACTGGTCGCCTCCTGGACGCCGGACAAGGCGGAGGAGACCTCCCGCGCCCAGCTGGAGCGGCGGGCCGGCCGGCCGCTGGCCGAGGAGGACGTGGACCGGCTCGCCGCGATGAACGTCCTGGAGCGGGCGGGCGACGACGACACCTTCCGGGTGGACCCCGGCCTGCTGGGCCTGGGGGTGCAACTGCTGGACGTGCCCATCGCGCTGGAGACGGTCCTGGCGGCCCGTACGGTCCTGATCGAGCACGCCCGTTCCACCGCGCGGGAGCTGACCCGGCTCTTCCACGACGAGGTGTGGGGCCCCTACCGCGAACGCGAGAGCGACCCGGAGGAGGTCGAGGCGATGAAGTCGCTGTCGGCCCACATGCAGCCGCTGGTGGTGCAGGCGCTGGTCACCGCGTTCCAGCGGTCGCTCAAGCAGGAACTGAGGGCCACGTACGGGGGCTGACGCGCGGCGGACGGGGAGCCCGGCCGCCGCGCCCGCAGGCCCCGCTCAGTCCGTGAAGGTCTCGCCCTTCTCCGCCTTCTCGACCAGCAGCGCGGGTGGCGCGAACCGCTCGCCGTACGCCGCCCGCAGCTCGCGCGCCCGGGCCAGGAAGCCCGGCAGGCCGCCCTCGTAGCCGTTGACGTACTGCAGGACGCCGCCGGTCCAGCCGGGGAAGCCGATGCCGAGGACCGAGCCGATGTTGGCGTCGGCGACGGAGGAGAGAACGCCTTCCTCCAGGCAGCGCACCGCGTCGAGCGCCTCGGAGAAGAGCATCCGCTCCTTGAGGTCCTCGAAGGGGATCCCGCTCGGGTCGCCGCCCCGGCCGAAGTGCTCGGCGAGCCCGGGCCACAGGCCGGCCCGCTCGCCGTCCACGTAGTCGTAGAAGCCGGCCCCTCCGCTGCGGCCGGTGCGGCCGAACTCCTCCACCATCCGGTCGATGACCTCGTCGGCGGGGTGCGGCTCCCAGACGCCGCCCGCCTCCTCGGTGGCGCGCCGGGTCTCCTCGCGGATGCGGCGCGGCAGCGTGAGCGTCAGCTCGTCCATCAGCGACAGCACCTTGGCGGGGTAGCCGGCCTGCGCGGCGGCCTGCTCGACGGAGGCGGCCGGGACGCCCTCGGCCAGCATGGCCACGCCCTCGTTGATGAACCGGCCGATGACCCGCGAGGTGAAGAAGCCCCGGGAGTCGCCCACCACGACGGGCGTCTTGCGGATCTGCCGGACCAGGTCGAAGGCGCGCGCCAGCGCCTCGTCCCCGGTCCGTTCACCCTTGATGATCTCCACCAGGGGCATCTTGTCGACGGGCGAGAAGAAGTGCAGGCCCACGAAGTCTGCGGGCCGCTCCACGCCCTCGGCCAGCTGGGTGATGGGCAGCGTGGAGGTGTTGGAGCACAGCAGGGCGTCGGGGGCGACGACGTGCTGGACCTCCTGGAAGACCTTGTGCTTGAGCGCCGGGTCCTCGAAGACGGCCTCGATGACCGCGTCACAGCCCGCCAGGTCGGCCGCGTCGGCGGTCGGCGTGATGCGGGCGAGCAGCTCGTCCCGCTCCGCCTCGGTCGTGCGGCCCCTGGCGAGCGCCTTGGCCAGCAGGCCCTCGGAGTACGCCTTGCCCTTGGCCGCGTTCTCGGCGGAGACGTCCTTGAGGACCACCTCGATGCCGGCCCGGGCACAGGCGTAGGCGATGCCCGCGCCCATCATGCCGGCGCCGAGGACGGCGACCTTCCGGACCGTGCGGGGCGCGATCCCCTCGGGACGGCTGCGGCCGGCGTTGACGGCCTGGAGGTCGAAGAAGAACGCCTGGATCATGTTCTTGGCGGTCTGACCGGTGACCAGCTCGGTGAAGTAGCGGGCCTCGATGACCTGGGCGGTCTCGAAGTCCACCTGTGAGCCCTCGACGGCCGCCGCCAGGATGGCGCGGGGCGCCGGGTAGGGGGCCCCGCCGGTCTGCTTCCTCAAGGTGGCCGGGAAGGCCGGCAGGTTCGCGGCGAAGCGGGGGCTGGCCGGGGTGCCGCCGGGAATCCGGTAGCCCTTCTCGTCCCAGGGCTGCCGGGACTCCGGGTGCGCGTCGATGAAGGCCCGGGCCCGGGCGAGCATGTCGCCGGCGTCGGTCACCACCTCGTCGACCAGCCCGGCCTCCAGGGCGCGCCGGGGGGCGTACTGGGTGCCCTGGAGCAGCACCTTCAGCAGCGCGTCGGTGATGCCGAGCAGCCGTACGGCGCGGGTGACGCCCCCGCCACCGGGCAGCAGCCCGAGGGTGACCTCGGGGAGGCCGATCTTCGAGCCGGGCGCGTCGAGGGCGATCCGGTGGTGGCAGGCCAGCGCGATCTCGTAGCCGCCGCCGAGCGCCGCCCCGCCCAGGGCGGCGACGACGGGCACGCCGAGGGTCTCGATGCGGCGCAGGTCCCGCTTGACGGCCAGGCCCGCGTCGAAGACCCGCTGGGCGTCGGCCGGGGTCACGGCGATCAGCTCGCGCAGGTCGCCGCCCGCGAAGAACGTCTTCTTGGCGGAGGTGACGATGACGCCGCGGACGGACTCCCGTTCCGCCTCCAGCCGGTCGGCGACGGCGGTGAGGGACGCCTTGAAGGCGTTGTTCATGGTGTTGGCGGACTGCCGGGGGTCGTCGAGGACGAGGGTGACGACGCCGTCGTCGGCGCGCTCGTAGCGGATGGTGGTGGGCTCGCTCATGTCCGAAGTCTCCAGAGGTCTGTGGTGGTCCGGCGGGGAAGGGAGGGCGCTACAGGCGCTCGACGACCGTCGCGATCCCCATCCCGCCTCCCACGCACAGGGTGACCAGGCCGAACCGTCCGCCCCGCCGCTCCAGCTCGTCGACGACGGTGCCCAGCAGCATCGCCCCGGTCGCACCGAGCGGGTGGCCCATGGCGATCGCCCCGCCGTTGACGTTGACGCGGTCGAGGCCGACCCCCATCTCGTCGGCGAACCGCAGCACCACGGCCGCGAAGGCCTCGTTGATCTCGATGAGGTCGATGTCCCCGATGCCGAGCCCCGCCTTGGCCAGCGCCTTGCGCGTGGCCGGCGCCGGCCCGGTGAGCATGATGGTGGGGTCCGAGCCGGAGACGGCCGCGGAGACGATGCGGGCCCGCGGCCGCAGCCCGTACCGCTCGCCCACCTCGCGGTTGCCGATGGCGACGAGGGCGGCGCCGTCGACGATGCCGGAGGAGTTGCCCGCGTGGTGGACGTGGTCGATCCGCTCCACCCAGTGGTACTGCTGGAGCGCCACGGCGTCGAAGCCGCCCTGCTCGCCGACGGCCGCGAACGACGGCTTGAGGGCGGCGAGCGTGTCGGCCGTGGTGCCGGGGCGGATGTGCTCGTCGCGGTCGAGGACGACGAGGCCGTTGCGGTCGCGGACGGGCACGACGGAACGCTCGAAGCGGCCGTCCTTCCAGGCCGCGGCGGCCAGTTCCTGCGAGCGGGCGGCGAAGGAGTCGACGTCGCGGCGGGAGTAGCCGCCCAGCGTGGCGATCAGGTCGGCGCCGATGCCCTGCGGCACGAAGTTGACGTCGAGGTTGGTCATGGGGTCGGCGAACCAGGCGCCGCCGTCCGAGGCCATGGGCACCCGGGACATCGACTCCACGCCGCCCGCGAGGACGAGGTCCTCCCAGCCGGAGCGCACCTTGGCGGCGGCGAGGTTCACGGCCTCCAGGCCCGAGGCGCAGAACCTGTTCTCCTGGACGCCCGCCACGGTGTCGGGCAGACCGGCGGCGACGGCCGCGATCCGGGCGATGTCGGAGCCCTGGTCGCCGACGGGGCTGACGACGCCGAGCACGATGTCGTCGACGGCGGCGGGGTCCAGGTCCGGCAGGCGGCGCCGGAGTTCGTGGATCAGGCCGACGACGAGGTCGACGGGCTTGGTGCCGTGCAGCGCGCCGCTTGCCTTGCCGCGCCCGCGCGGGGTGCGGATCGCGTCGTACACGTACGCTTCGGTGCTCAAGGTCGTAGGCCTTTCGGGGTGGCTGGAGGAGGGGGAGCGGGTCAGGAGAGCAGGGAGCGGCCGATGATCTCCTTCATGATCTCGGTCGTGCCGCCGTAGATCGTCTGGATCCGGCCGTCGGTGAACGCCCTGGCGACGCGGTACTCGGTCATGTAGCCGTACCCCCCGTGCAGTTGCAGGCACCGGTCGGCGACGCGCTTCTGCAGTTCGGTGGCCCACCACTTGGCC
The DNA here is from genome assembly GCF_002939475.1 of Streptomyces cinnamoneus. NCBI lineage: Bacteria > Bacillati > Actinomycetota > Actinomycetes > Kitasatosporales > Streptomycetaceae > Streptomyces > Streptomyces cinnamoneus. The sequence continues at coordinate 5,861,966 of NZ_PKFQ01000001.1, forward strand.
ATCGAGGCGTGCACGGCGTCCAGCTCGCCCCGGTCGTGGTCGCCGACGCAGCGGTCGAGGAAGGCCCGGGTGACGGCGCACTCGGTGGCCATCTCGGCGATCTCGAAGCGGATGTGCTGGAGCCGGGCGAGGGGACGGCCGAAGGCCTCGCGTTCCTTGACGTAGCCGGTGGTGATCTCCAGCAGGTGCTCGGCGGCGGCGACGGCCGCGACGGCGATGTTCAGGCGCTCCTGCGGGAGGTTGGTCATGAGGTGGCCGAAGGCGCCGTTCAGCTCGCCGAGCAGGTTCTCCTTGGGGACGCGGACGTCGTGGAAGAACAGCTCGGCGGTGTCCTGGGCCCGCTGGCCGATCTTGTCGAGGTTGCGTCCGCGCTCGAAGCCGGCCGTCCCGCGCTCGACGACGAACAGGCTCAAGCCCCGGGCCCCGCCCTCCGGCGTCGTCTTCGCCACCACGATCACCAGGTCGGCCAGGATGCCGTTGGAGATGAAGGTCTTGGAGCCGTTGAGCAGCCAGTGATCGCCCCGGTCCTCGGCCGTGGTACGGATGCCCTGGAGGTCGGAGCCGGCGCCGGGCTCGGTCATGGCGATGGCGGTGATCGTCTCGCCGGTGCAGAAGCCGGGCAGCCAGCGCTGTTTCTGCTCGGCGGTGGCCAGGGAGGTCAGGTAGGGGCCGATGACGTCGTTGTGCAGTCCGATCGCGAGGCCCGCGGCCCCGGCGCGGGCGAACTCCTCGGCGAGCACCACGCTGTAGCGGAAGTCGCTCTCGCCCCCGCCGCCGTACTCCTCGGGGACGGCGAGGCCGAGCAGCCCCTGGCGGCCGGCCGCGAGCCAGGCGTCGCGGGAGACGACGCCGTCCCGCTCCCACTGCTCGTAGTGCGGCGTCACCTCCTTGGCGAGGAAGGCGCGGACGGTCTCGCGGAACGCCTCGTGGTCGCTGGAGAAGAGCTGACGCTTCATCGCTGCTGCCCCTTCCGGAGCTGTCGTAGGCCGGGTACGCCCCAGTCGCGGGCCACCTCGGAGGTGTCGGCGCCCGGACGCGCGGGCGGCCGGCGCACCGAGCCGGGGGTGGCGGAGAAGCGCGGGGCGGGGGCGGGCTGGGTGATGCCGTCGTGGTCGGTGAAGGTGGCGCGTGCGGCGAGGTGGGGGTGGCCGGGTGCCTCGCGGAGGGTGAGGACGGGCGCGACGCAGGCGTCGGAGCCCTCGAAGACCTCGGTCCACTCGGCGCGGGTGCGCTCACGGAAGCGCGCCGCGATCGCCGCGCGCAACTCGCCCCAGCGGCCGGGGTCGTCGCGGGCGGGCACGGATCCGGCGATGCCGAGCAGCTGGAGGAACGCGTCGTAGAAGGCGGGCTCCAGCGCGCCCACCGCCATGTGGCCGCCGTCGGCGGTCTCGTACGTGCCGTAGAAGGGCGCGCCGCCGTCGAGGAGGTTCGCGCCCCGTCGGTCCTGCCAGCCCCCGGCGGCGAGCATGCCGTGGATCATGGCGGTGAGGTGGGCGGTGCCGTCGACGATGGCGGCGTCGACGACCTGGCCGGTGCCGGCGGCGCGGGCGTGCTGGAGGGCGGCGAGGACGCCCACGACGAGGTAGAGGGATCCGCCGGCGTAGTCGCCGAGGAGGTTGGCGACGGGGTACGGGGGGCCGTCGGCGGGCCCCGCCATGCCGAGGGCGCCGGTGACGGCGATGTAGCCGATGTCGTGGCCGGCGGTCCGGGCCAGCGGTCCGTCCTGTCCCCAGCCGGTCATCCGCCCGTAGACGAGGGCGGGGTTGCGGGCGAGGGCGGCCTCGGGGCCGACGCCCAGGCGCTCGGCGACGCCGGGCCGCCAGCCCTCGATCAGGACGTCGGCCCGCTCGGCGAGGTCGAGCACGAGGCCCGGGCCGTCGGCGGACTTGAGGTCGACGAGGACCGAACGCTTGTTGCGGTTGGTGAGGTCGTAGGCCGGGTCGACGCCCAGCCCGTAGCCCCCGGGCCGGTCGACGCGTACGACGTCGGCACCGAGGTCGGCCAGCAGCATGGCGGCGAACGGGCCCGGCCCGATCCCCGCCAGCTCGACCACGCGCACCCCGGTGAGCGGACCGTGCCCCGTTCCCGTCGTTCCCGCCATGCGGCCCCCACGTCCGGTGCCTGACGGCACGTCCGATGACACGTCTTATGACACAACCGCTGTAACACTCGTGATGTTAAGAACGTGTTCCAGTCTCCACAAGGGGCTGGGGCGCACGGGCTGTCACCCCGCGTCGAGCTGGGCGACGAGCCGCTTGGGCGCGACGGTGCGGTAGCTCTCCTCGACCCAGTCGCAGAGCACCTCGAGGGGTGTGTCCGCGCCGGTCAGCGGCACGGTCACCCAGCCGGACCTGCCCAGCCCGTATCCGGTGGGGGCGGCGCCGGGCACGGCCAGGGCGTGCCCGTGGATCTCCTCGTCCCTGAGCTTGAGGGAGATGGCGGGGTTCTCGGCGTTCCCCTCCTCGCCGAGGAAGACGAAAATCTTCTTGTTGACCTTCACGACCGCGCTGTCACCCCAGGGGAACTCCTCGCCGGCACCGGGGAGGGAGAGGGCGAACTCCCGCACCGTGGCGCGGGCTTTCAGGGTCGTGGCTCTGGCTGCCATGGATGCCTCCGGGGTGGTCGCGGTCCGTGGGGGAGATCTTCCCAAATCGTTCCCCCTGCACTGCGCCGTGGCCGCTCCCGCCGCACGGCCCGCCTCCGGCGGCGTCCCGGCCCGGCGTCAGATACCGCGCTCGATCATGTCGATGACGTGCTGGCCGGCGTCATGGGCCTGGGAGGGGTGGAGGCCGCGCAGGGGACCGTCGATGAGGAGGACGGCGAGGCCGTGGACGGCGGACCAGGCGAGGAACTCGGCGCCGGGGCGCCGGTCCGCGGGCAGCAGGCCCGCCTCCACGAGGTCGTCGAGGGCGGCGCCGAGGAGCTCGAAGGGGGTCTTGCCGCCGGTCCCGGCGGCCGTGTCGGCGGCGGCGTGCGTCATGTCCCCGGGCACGTGGAAGGCTGCGCGGAACAGTCCGGGCTCCTCCTGGGCGAAACGGAGGTAGCCGGTGCCGACCGCCCGGAAGCGGGCCCGGGCGGCGGCGGCCTCGTCCGCGGCCGGCGGCAGGGCGGCCTGCTCGGCCTCCATGGTGCGGGCGACCCGGGCCATGGCGGCCTGCGAGACGGCGTGCAGCAGGGCGCCCCGGTCGGCGAAGTGGCGGTAGGCCGCGTTGGGCACCACCCCCGCCTGGCGGGTCGTGGCGCGCAGCACCACGGCCTCCGGCCCACCCTGGCGGGCGAGTTCGAGGCCGGCCTCGATCAGCGCGTTGCGAAGGTCGCCGTGCCGGTAGGTGTCCCGCTTCGGTCCGGTCGTCCCCGCTGACATCCGCCCTCCAATGTGGACAGCATCCACTTAGGTCGTCTACGCTCGTGCAAGATCGCTCGGGGGGTCGCGGATCGCCACACCCTCCGAATGTGGACATCGTACACAAGGGTGCCGTGGTGCCCTTCGTCACCAGGGGGTCTCCCATGCGCAAGGTCATCGCGTCTGTCTACGTCACGCTCGACGGGGTCATGGAGAACCCGGCCTGGTCGGCCCCGTACTTCAACGACGAGGCCGGCGCGTTCGCCCGTGCCCAGCTGTTCGCCGCGGAGGCCCTCCTGCTGGGACGCGTGACCTACCAGGGCTTCGCCCAGGCATGGCCGTCCATGACCGACGGGGACGGCTTCGCCGACCGGATGAACGCCATGCCCAAGTACGTCGCCACCACCACCCTCGACACCCCCGAGTGGAACGCGACCTTCCTGACCGGTGACGTCCCGGCGGCGGTGGCCGACCTGAAGCGACAGGACGGCGGCGACCTGCTCGTCTACGGCAGCGGCGACCTCGTCAACACGCTGCTGGAGCACGATCTGCTCGACGAGCTGCGCCTGTGGACCCACCCCGTCGTGGAGGGCACCGGCAAGCGCCTGTTCACCGAGGTCTCCCCGAAGAAGACGCTCCGGCTCGTCGGCACCACCACGTTCGCCACCGGCGCCCAGGTCCTCGCCTACGCCCCCGCCGCCCGCTGACGCGCTTCAGCCCGGTTGCCCACGACACGCGGAAGGAACGCACCTGACATGACGGCCACCGTGAAGGGCCCCGCCAGCTACTTCCCCTCCGTCGAGAAGAAGCACGGCCGCCCGATAGCGGAGTGGAAGAACCTCATCCGCTCCTCGCCCCTGACCAAGCACATGGAACTCGTCGGCTGGCTGAAGGCCGAGCACGGCCTGGGGCACGGGCACGCCAACGCCCTCGTGGCCCACACCCTCGCCGAGGACAGCGGGAAGTAGGAGCGGGACCCGTCCACCAGGACGGGTCCCGCCGTGCCCGCCCAGCCGCCGCCGGCCGGGGCGGGCTCTCCAGCGCCCGGCGGCCGGGCTCGTCGCTCCAGCCGTCACTGGCCCATCAAGACGTAGCCGACGGTCCGCCCGGTGTCGTTCACGACGTTCCGTTCACCCCAGTCCACGGCCGACACGGTGGCCCGTGGCAGCCCCGGCGGCCGCAAGGCGGTCTCGCGCTGCCAGGCGGGGCGGGGCGCGCACGCCCCACCCCGCCCGTTCCGATTACCGGCCCTTCGGCCCGCCCAGCAGTCCCGCCCTGCGCAGGGCGTCCGCCATCGCGCCGTCCGCCGCAGCCGCCTCGCGGCCCTCCGCGCGACGGGGCCGCGGGGTGCCGCCGCGGCGCGGGGCGCCCCGCTCGGCGCGCTCGCGGGGGGCGGCCGTGGCACCGGCCCGGCCGCCGGCCGGGGACTCGTCGTCCAGCCTGAGCGTCAGCGAGATCCGCTTGCGCGGGATGTCGACGTCCATCACCTTCACACGCACGATGTCGCCCGGCTTCACGACGTCCCGCGGGTCCTTGACGAACGTCTTCGACATCGCCGACACGTGCACCAGGCCGTCCTGGTGGACGCCCACGTCCACGAACGCCCCGAACGCGGCCACGTTCGTGACGACGCCCTCCAGCAGCATCCCCGGCGCCAGGTCGCCGATCTTCTCGACGCCCTCCTTGAAGACCGCCGTCTTGAAGGCAGGCCGCGGGTCACGGCCCGGCTTCTCCAGCTCGCGCAGGATGTCGGTGACCGTCGGCAGACCGAAGGAGTCGCTCACGAAGTCGTCGGCGCGGATGGAGCGCAGCGTCGCCGTGTCGCCGACGAGCGAGGCGACGTCGCCGCCCGTCCTCTTCGCCATGGCCCGCACCACCGGGTACGCCTCCGGGTGGACGCTGGAGGCGTCCAGCGGGTCGTCTCCGCCGCGGATGCGGAGGAAGCCGGCGCACTGCTCGTACGCCTTGGGGCCGAGCCGCGCCACGTCCTTCAGCGCCCGGCGGGAGCGGAACGGGCCGTTGGCGTCGCGGTGGGCGACGATGTTCTCGGCGAGGCCGGCACCGATGCCCGACACCCGCGACAGCAGGGGCGCGGAGGCGGTGTTGACGTCCACGCCGACGCCGTTGACGCAGTCCTCGACGACCGCGTCCAGCGAGCGGGACAACTTCACCTCGGACAGGTCGTGCTGGTACTGGCCGACGCCGATCGACTTCGGGTCGATCTTGACCAGCTCGGCCAGCGGGTCCTGGAGCCGCCGCGCGATCGAGACCGCGCCGCGCAGCGACACGTCCAGGTCCGGCAGCTCCTGCGAGGCGAAGGCGGAGGCGGAGTAGACCGAGGCGCCGGCCTCGGAGACCATCACCTTCGTGAGCTTCAGCTCGGGGTGACGGGAGATCAGGTCGCCCGCCAGCTTGTCCGTCTCGCGCGAGGCCGTGCCGTTGCCGACGGCGATCAGCTCCACGCCGTGCTCCCGGGCGAGCCGGGCCAGCGTCGCCAGCGACGCGTCCCACTTGTTCTGCGGAACGTGCGGGTAGACGGTCTCCGTGGCGGCCACCTTGCCGGTCGCGTCCACGACGGCGACCTTCACGCCCGTGCGGAAACCGGGGTCGAGCCCCATCGTGGCGCGCGTGCCGGCCGGCGCCGCCAGCAGCAGGTCGCGGAGGTTGGCGGCGAAGACGCGCACCGCCTCGTCCTCGGCGGCCTGCCGCAGCCGCAGCCGGAGGTCGATGCCGAGGTGGACGAGCACGCGGGTGCGCCAGGCCCAGCGCACCGTGTCGCCCAGCCACTTGTCCGCGGGGCGCCCGCGGTCGGCGATGCCGAAGCGCCGGGCGATCGCCTGCTCGTACGAGCTCGGCCCGGCGGGCGTCTCACCGGCGGGCTCCGGCTCCAGCGTCAGGTCGAGGGTCTCCTCCTTCTCCCCCCGCAGCATGGCCAGCACCCGGTGCGAGGGCAGCTCCGTGAAGGGCTCGGCGAAGTCGAAGTAGTCGGCGAACTTCGCGCCCGCCTCCTCCTTGCCGGCGCGCACCTTCGCGACCAGGCGCCCCCGGGTCCACATGCGCTCGCGCAGCTCACCGATCAGGTCCGCGTCCTCGCCGAACCGCTCGGTGAGGATGGCGCGGGCGCCCTCCAGCGCGGCGGCGGCGTCCGCGACGCCCTTCTCGGCGGACACGAAGCCGGCGGCCGCCGCGAGCGGCTCGGTGTCAGGGTCCCCGAGCAGCCCGTCGGCCAGCGGCTCCAGCCCGGCCTCCCGGGCGATCTGCGCCTTGGTGCGCCGCTTGGGTTTGAAGGGCAGGTAGATGTCCTCCAGGCGGGCCTTGGAGTCGGCCGCGAGGATCCGCGCCTCCAGGGCCTCGTCCAGCTTGCCCTGGGACCGCACGGAGTCCAGGACGGCCGTCCGCCGCTCCTCCAGCTCGCGCAGGTACCGCAGCCGCTCCTCCAGCGCGCGCAGCTGCGCGTCGTCGAGCATCTCGGTCGCTTCCTTGCGGTAGCGCGCGATGAACGGGACGGTGGACCCGCCGTCGAGCAAGTCGACGGCCGCCCGTACCTGCCGTTCCCGTACGCCGAGCTCCTCGGCGATCCTGCCTTCGATCGACGTCGTCACGATCACGCTCTGCTTTCTTCCGCTTCTTCCGGGGTTTCCCTCTCGAGCCCGCGATCGCATTGTGGCAGGTACCGCTGACGGCGCCGTGCTCCCGGCCGGGAGCACGGCGCCGTCAGCGGCCGGGCCGGCGGCGCCTACCGGCGCAGGTCCGCGGGGTAGCCGCCGTTCTCTACCAGCGTCGTGGCGAAGGCCGTCGCCAGCTCGGTCAGGCGCCCGACGCCTTCCGCGCCCAGGTGCTCGTAGGGCGCCGCGTCCAGGCGGTCCGTCTCCTCCTCGATCTCCTCGCGCAGCGCGGCCCCGGCGTCCGTCAGCGCGTCCCGCTCGTCGAGCAGACCGCGCTCGCGCAGCCGTAGCCGCGCCGCGGTCAGCTCCTCCTCGCTCCAGCCGCGCGTCGCCAGCAGCCACTTCGTCGACATGCCGCGCCCGGTGGCGGAGTGGCTGACGAGTGCCTCCAGCGGGTCCAGGCCGGAGCCGGCCAGGGCGATCAGGTGGCCGTCGCCGCGGTGCTCGCGCAGCAGCGTGGCGGCGTGCCACAGGGCCAGGTGCGGGGCGTGGGGCACCGGCAGGTCGGCGTGGGCCGCGTACAGCGGGCGGACCGGGCGCTCGCAGGCCTCCGCGGCCCGCAGTGCCAGCCCGGCCGCCTCGGCCATCTCCGCGGAGGCGAGCGCCTCCTCGCCGAGCAGGCGTCGCAGCGTGGCGTCGGCGACGCGCAGACGGGCCGCGAGGACGTCCTCGGGCGAGGCGACGTCCCAGATGTGCGGGACGTGCCGGGCCACCAGCTCGTGGCTGAAGCTGTGGAAGGTGGCCGTGACCGTGCCCGCGCCCACCCGGCCCAGTGCGGCCGCCCGGCCGGCGAAGTAGAGGGCGCTGCGGTCCGTGATGCCGAGCGCGGACATCTCCCGCTCGTTGTCGGGGGAGAAGTAGACAACGGAGTGCAGGGCGTTGACGACGTAGTGGCAGCGCCGGCCGGCGCGCGCGGGCAGAGTGGTCATGGCCGGTACGCTACCGACTGGTTGGTACGGCCGGAAGGGCCGGGGTGCGATGGCAGGATAGGTGGGAAACCCGTCATTGCGGCGCTGTCCTGCGGCCGTTGACGATGGGCGGCATGACAACCCGTCGCAGCGTGCTCATCGTGCTCTACGAAGGCGTACAGAGCCTTGACGTGGCCGGCCCCCTGGAAGTGTTCAAGGGTGCGGCCAACGCCGTCGGCGACCCGGACGCCTACCGGGTGCGCACGGCCAGCGTCGACGGACGGCCCGTGCGGACCCACAGCGGGCTGGGCCTGATGCCGGACGCGGCGCTCGGCGACTGCGCGCCGCCGGACCTCCTCCTCGTCCCCGGTGGCCTCTGCACGCGGGAACAGGACCCCCGCCTCGTGGCCTGGCTGCGCGCGACGGGCTCCCTCGCCGGGCGCCGGGTCTCCGTGTGCACGGGGGCGTTCCTGCTCGCCGCCGCGGGGCTGCTGGACGGCCGCCGGGCCACGACGCACTGGGCGTACTGCGACGACTTCGCCGAGCGCTACCCCTCGGTCCGCCTGGAGGCCGAGCCCATCTTCATCCGGGACGGCGACGTGGCGACCTCGGCGGGCGTCACCGCCGGCATCGACCTGGCGCTCGCCCTCGTCGAGGAGGACCACGGCCGGCGGACCGCGCTCGCCGTCGCCCGCCACCTCGTCGTCTTCCTCCGCCGCCCGGGCAACCAGCGGCAGTTCAGCGCCCACCTCGCCGCGCAGACCGCCGACCGCCCGACGCTGCGGGACGTCCAGCACTGGATCGCCGAGCACCCCGCCGACGACCTGAGCGTGGAGGCGCTCGCCGCCCGCGCGAACCTCTCGCCCCGGCACTTCGCCCGCGCCTTCCACACCGAGGTGGGCACGACACCCGGCCGCTACGTCGAACAGGTGCGGCTGGAGGCGGCCCGGCGGATGCTCGAGGACACGGCCGACGGCGTCGCGGAGGTCTCCCGGGCCTGCGGCTACGGCACCCCCGAGGCGATGCGCCGGGCCTTCGTACGGACCCTGGGCACCGCGCCCGCCGAGTACCGGCGGCGCTTCCGCCCCGCCCTCCCCACCCCCTGACCGAACCTCTGAAAGGGCCTCACATGCAGATCGCTGTCCTCCTCTTCCCCGGCTTCACCGCGCTCGACGCCGTCGGCCCCTACGAGACGCTCGGCCGCATGCCCGGAGCCGAGCCCGTCCTCCTCGCCGAGCGGCCCGGCCCCGTACCCAACGACCGGGGGCACTTCTCGCTCGTCGCCGAAGCGTCGCTCGCGGACGTGCCCCACCCGGACGTCGTCGTGGTGCCGGGCGGCCCCGAGGCCAACCTGCCGCGGCGGCCCGGACCCGTGCTGGACTGGCTCAGGGCCGTCGACCCGGGCACCGTCTGGACGACGTCCGTGTGCACCGGCTCCCTGCTGCTGGGCGCCGCCGGGCTGCTCCGGGGCCGCCGCGCCACGTCCCACTGGACGGCCCTGGACGTGCTCGCCTCCTACGGCGCCGACCCGACGGGGGAGCGGGTCGTCACCGACGGCAAGTACGTCACGGCCGCCGGGGTCTCGTCCGGCATCGACATGGGACTCACCCTCGTGGGCCGCATCGCGGGCGACGAGGCCGCCCGAAGCGCCCAGTTGCTGCTCGAGTACGACCCGCAGCCGCCCTACGACGCGGGTTCCCCCGAGAAGGCCCCCGCCGACCTGGTGGCCCGGTTCCGGAAGATCTACGAGGAGCGCCGCAGCGTGGCCTAGGAGCCCGCGGCGCCGAGCGGACGGTCCGGTACAGGGGTCGGGACCGTCCACCCGAAGCGCGGCGCCCTGCGTTCCAGGAAGGCGGCGACGCCCTCGGCGGTGTCGCCGCTGTCCCGCGCCACCGCCGCCCAGTGCGCCATCCGCTCCGTGTCCGCCGGCCCGGCGGCGAACTCCTTCGCCGCGGCCTGCGTCAGCTGCGAACGCGACGCCAGCACCCGGGCGAACTCCGCGACCCGCTTGTCCAGCTCTCCGGCCGGCCACACCTCGTCGGCCAGGCCCGTGCGCAGCGCCCGTCCGGCGTCGACCAGCTCGGCCGAGAAGAGCAGGTACTTGGCCGTCGCCGGGCCGACCAGCTCCACCAGCCGCCGCGTGGAAGAGGCCGCGTAGACGATGCCGAGCTTCGCCGGGGTGATCCCGAAGCTCGCGTCCTCCGCCGCGAACCGCAGGTCGCAGGCGACGGCGAGCTGGCAGCCGCCGCCCACGCAGTAGCCGCGCACGGCCGCGACCGTCGGCTTGGGGAACGCCGCCAGCGCCTCCTCGGCGGCGACGGCGAGGTCCCGTGAGCTCTCGGCGCTGTCCGCGCCCAGCGTGGAGATGTCCGCGCCCGCGCAGAACGTCTGACCCTCACCCGTCAGCACCAGCACCCGTACGGCCGGGTCGGCCGCGCACCGGTCGAGCAGCTCCGGCAGCGCCCGCCACATGCCGGCGGTCATGGCGTTGCGCTTGGCGGGGTTCGCGATGCGGATCGTTGCGGTGGCGTCGGCGATGTCGAGACGCAGTGCGGGCTCCATGCGCCGGATGCTATCCGGGACGGGCGGGGCTGTGATCAGGAACGGGGGGCGCTGTGAGGAGTCGCTCACGTCCGCCCGACGCCGCCTGGTGACGTCTCGTCGCGGACGGGGGTGTTCCGGAAGGCCCCGTGAACGGCTCAGTAAGCAGCCATGAACAGTCGTGGGAGTGACTCCGGCATACGCGCTCGGTCAAAGTCCTTCTAAAGGCGTCGACTTGTGGACAGCTCGTCGGTGCGCACCCCAAGGTTCCCAACACTCGGCATGTGCGGTCGAGTCAGGGTGAGGGGTTGGTATCGGACATGGAGAGCCACGGGAGCGTCCCGTCCGAACCGCGGCGGACGCCCCCGCCCCGGAAGCCGGCGGAGTACGACGGCACCTGGCGGTACACCGCCCCCGCCCTCGACTCCTCCGTCCCCCGCGCCCGGCACGCGGTCCGCGACCTGATCCGCCGGGAGCGCGTGCCGCTGCGCGAGGACCTGCTGCAGGGGCTGCTGCTCATCGTCTCGGAGCTGGTGACCAACGCCGTCCAGCACGCCGCGCTGCTCTCCCCCGAAGTGGCCGTGGAGGTCTCCCTCGGCCCGGCCTGGGTGCGGGTTGCGGTCGAGGACAGCCACCCCTACCGGCCCAGGCCGACCGAGGCGTACGCCGAGGACGAGCCGCGGACCGGAGGCCGGGGGCTGCTGCTCGTCCAGGCCACCGTGGCCGAGGCCGGTGGCCTGTGCGACGTCGAGCACACCGCGGCCGGCGGCAAGGTGATCTGGGCCGCCCTGCCGCTGTGCCCGCCGCCGGCTACCAGCCCGTCCCGGCCCCGGTGAGCTCCCGGATCGCCGGCCGCGCCGCGTCCAGCACCGTCGTGAACCACGCCGAGAACGTGTGCTTCGCGCGCAGCTCCTCCAGCTCGGCCGGGGTCACGAACGCTGTCTCCACGATCTCCTCCGGGTCCGGCCGGGGCTCGGCCCGCACGGTCCCCACGAAGAGGTGGTTGTACTCCTGCTCGACCAGGCCCGAGGCCGGGTCGGGGTGGTTGTAGCGCACGGTCCCGGCCTCGCGCATCAGCGCGGGCGCGAGGCCCAGCTCCTCGCCGGTGCGGCGGGCGGCGGCCACGAACGGGGGCTCGTCCGGATAGGGGTGACCGCAGCAGGTGTTCGACCAGACGCCGGGGGAGTGGTACTTCCCCAGGGCCCGGCGCTGGAGCAGCAGCCGGCCCCGGTCGTCGAAGAGGAAGACCGAGAACGCGCGGTGCAGCCGGCCGGGCGCCAGGTGCGCGGCGACCTTCTCGGCGGTGCCGATCGTTCTGCCGTTCTCGTCGACCAGCTCCAGCATGATCGGTTCAGCGGCGTCGTCGGAGGCGGGGACCGCCGCGGAGTCGGCCGCGCGGCCCTGGGCTGATGTGATCGGCATTGACCATCCTCGTTGTCGGTCTTCGACCTCAAGTCTGCCGTACGGAATGCCCGCGACTGCCATGGATCAACCCGCTACGGGAGAGGTGACCCCCGACGGCCGGTGGCGCGGTCAGTGGCACAGCCGCGCCTCGTGCTCGGCGTGGCCGCTGGGCTCCAGCTGGAAGGTGCAGTGCTCGACGGCGAAGTGCTCGCCGAGGCAGCCCTGGAGGTCGTGCAGCATCTTCTCGTGCCCGGCCGAGTCCAGCCTCGCCGGGTCCACGACCACGTGCGCCGACAGCACCGGCATCCCCGAGGTGATGGTCCACACGTGCAGGTCGTGGAGGTCCTCGACGCCGGGCAGGGCCATGATGTGCGCCCGGACCTCGTCCATGTCGACGTCCTTGGGGGCCGCTTCCAGCAGCACGTCGAGCGCCTCACGCAGCAGCTTCACCGTGCGCGGCACGATCATCAGGCCGATGACCAGCGAGGCCACCGAGTCCGCCCGCGTCCAGCCCGTCACCATGATCACCAGGGCGGCGATCACCACGGCCAGCGAGCCCAGCGCGTCCGAGAGCACCTCCAGGAACGCGCCGCGCACGTTGAGGCTCTCCTTCTGCCCGCGCATCAGCAGGGCCAGCGAGATGCCGTTGGCCACCACGCCGACCAGGCCGAAGACGACCGCCTGCCCGCCCGGCACGTCCGTCGGGTTCGCCAGCCGCTCGACGGCCTCGAAGAGGATGAAGCCGCCGACGCCGAGCAGCAGCAGACAGTTCAGCAGCGCCGCGAGGATCTCCGCGCGGGCGTAGCCGTAGGTGCGCCGGCTGGAGGGCGGCCGGCCGGCGAAGTGGATCGCCAGGAGCGCCATGGACACCCCGACGGCGTCCGTCGCCATGTGCCCGGCCTCGGCGAACAGCGCCAGGGAGCCGGTGAGCACGCTGCCGGCGACGTACGTCAGCAGCACGGTCAGGGTGATGCCCAGCGCGACGCGCAGCCGCCCCTTGTAGGCGGCGGCCGCGGTGCCGCTCGTACCGGGCGGCGGTCCCCCGTGTGAGTGGCCGTGGTCGTGCCCCGCTCCCATGAATGCCGCCTCCGAACGGTTGCCCGAATCGGCCGGCGGACGCCGGCCGAGCCCCAGTGAACTACGGGTGGGGGGTATCGGGCAACGCGGCACTGAACACCGTTGTCATTGCCCCTGACCTGCGGGAACGCGCACCCGGGGTGATCAGCGAAGACGTGCTTCGGGGTGGTGGAGGCACCAGCCCTCCCAGGCCGAAGTGACCATGCTGCGAAGGTCGTGGGTGGCGCTCCAGCCCAGCTCCTCGGCGATCCGCTTCCCGGACGCCACGACACGCGCCGGATCACCCGGACGGCGTGGGCCGGTCTCGGCCGTCAGCCCCGGACGGCCGGTGACCTCGGCGATCAGGTCCGCCATCTCCCGGACGGACACCCCCTGGCCGGTGCCCACGTTCAGCGTCAGGTCCCCGGCGCCCGGCCGGCCGGCGAGGCGCCGGGCGGCGGCCAGGTGGGCCGTGGCCAGGTCCTCGATGTGGATGTAGTCACGGACGCAGGTGCCGTCGGGGGTGGCGTAGTCGGTGCCGAAGATCCGCGGGCGCTCGCCCCGGGTGACCCGGTCGAACATCATCGGGATGATGTTGAAGACACCGGTGTCGGCCAGCTCCGGCCGGGCCGCCCCCGCCACGTTGAAGTAGCGCAGACACGCCGTCGAGATGCCGTGCGCGGCGCCAGTGGCCCGCACGAGCCACTCGCCCGCCAGCTTCGTCTCGCCGTAGGGGTTGATCGGCAGACAGGGCGTGTCCTCGGTGACGAGGTCCACGTCGGGCATGCCGTAGACGGCCGCCGAGGAGGAGAAGACGAAGCTGCCGACACCGGCGGCCACCACCGCCTCCAGCAGCACGGTCAGCCCGTGCAGGTTCTCCCGGTAGTAGAGCAGGGGCTTCTCCACCGACTCCCCGACCTGCTTCTTCGCGGCCAGGTGCACCACGCCCGTCACGTCCAGCTCGGCGAAGGCCCGGTCGAGCACCGCACGGTCCAGCACCGAGCCCCGCACGAGCGGCGTGCCCGCGGGCAGCCGGGCGGCCACACCCGAGGACAGGTCGTCCAGGACGGCCACCCGCTCCCCGGCCTCTGTCATCGCCCGCGCCACGTGCGCCCCGATGTACCCCGCTCCGCCTGTGATCAGCCACGTCATGACGGCACCCTAATCCAGCCGGACGGCCGGGAATCCCCGCCCGCGCCCCGGGAACCGTACGGCTTCGCCGTGCGTCTGGTCAGTGACGGGGCGCCCGGGCGCGCGTACCGGTGCACGTGCGGTGAACGGCGCCTTCCAGTGATCCGATAGCCTCTGCCGACGTGCCGCACGCCGCCCCCCGGCCCGGGGCCCGGCGCGGCACGCCCGCTGCCCGGTCACTTCGCGTACCCGCGGCGGCCACGTCAGCTTCCAAGGGAGTGAGTTCGTCTGTCGACCGCCATCCTCACCGGTACGCCGCCCGCCGGCTCCGCCCTGGAGGGCGAGCTGCGGTCCCTGGGCTTCACCGTGCGCACCGCCACCGGTGCCGACGGCGCCGCGACGGCCCTGGCCGCCGTGCCGGCCGCCGAGCGGGTCGCGCTCGTCGACCCCCGCTTCGTGGGCCACACGCACGCGCTCCGGCTGGCGCTCACCGACCCCCGCTTCCCCGCCGGCGCCGTGCCGGGCGCGCTCACCGCGCAGCCGGAGGCGCGCGGCGCCCTGACGCGCGCGCTGGAGGCGGCCGGCACCGCCGAGCCGGACACCGTCGGCGCCCGCCTGGAGGCCGAGGGCGTCGCCGTGCACCGGCCCGAGCTCGGCGTGCTCGTCGCCGCCGTGCCCGAGGACGAGGCCACCCGCGCCAAGACCCGGGCCGAGGTCGAGGCCGTCGACGACGAGGCCGTGCGGCTGCGCAGCGCCGTGAAGTCCCGCGACGGGTTCTTCACCACCTTCTTCATCAGCCCGTACTCCCGCTACGTCGCCCGTTGGTGCGCACGCCGGGGGCTGACCCCCAACCAGGTGACCACCGCCTCGCTGCTGACGGCGCTCGTCGCGGCCGGCTGCGCGGCCACCGGCACCCGGCCGGGCTTCGTCGCGGCCGGGGTGCTGCTGATCGCGTCGTTCGTGCTCGACTGCACCGACGGCCAGCTCGCCCGCTACTCCCTTCAGTACTCCACGCTGGGCGCCTGGCTCGACGCCACCTTCGACCGCGCCAAGGAATACGCCTACTACGCGGGCCTGGCGCTCGGCGCCGCCCGCGGCGGGGACGACGTGTGGGCGCTCGCCCTCGGCGCGATGGTCCTCCAGACCTGCCGGCACGTCGTCGACTTCGCCTTCACCGAGGCCAACCACGACGCCAGCGCCAACACGAGCCCCACCGCCGCCCTCTCCGACAAGCTGGACAGCGTCGGCTGGACGGTCTGGGCCCGCCGCATGATCGTGCTGCCCATCGGCGAGCGCTGGGCCCTGATCGCGGTCCTCACCGCCCTCACCACGCCCCGCGTCGTCTTCACGGTGCTGCTGATCGGCTGCGCGTTCGCCGCCTGCTACACCACCGCGGGCCGCGTGCTGCGCTCGCTGACCCGCAAGGCCAAGCGCACCGACCGCGCCGCCCAGGCGCTGGCGGACCTCGCCGACTCCGGCCCGCTCGCCGAGCTCGCGGCCGGCAGCGTCGGCCGCACGGTGCCCGCCACGGCCTACAGCGCGCCCTTCTGGGCGCTGCTGGCGACGGCCTCGCTGCTCGTCGGTCCGCTCTTCGCCGGCAACGCCGGCACCTGGCGGGCCGTCCTGCAGGCCCTGGTCTACGCCGTCTTCGCGGGCGTCGCCGTGGCGCAGCCCCTCAAGGGCCCCCTCGACTGGCTCGTCCCGCCGGTGTTCCGCGCCGCCGAATACGGGATCATCCTGGTGCTCGCGGCGAAATCCGGCGTCTCCGGCGCCCTTCCTGCGGCTTTCGGCCTGGTGGCCGCGGTCGCCTACCATCACTACGACACGGTCTACCGCATCCGTGGCGGTACCGGCGCGCCCCCGCAGTGGCTGGTGCGCGCGATCGGGGGACACGAGGGACGGGTCCTGGCGGTCACGGCCGCCGCCGCCCTGTGGCACGGTCAAGGCTTCACCATCGCGCTGACGGTCCTCGCGACCGCCCTCGCGCTCGTGGTGCTCGGCGAGAGCATCCGGTTCTGGGTGTCCTCCGGGGCGCCCGCAGTACACGACGAAACAGGAGAACCCGCATGATCGGCCTCGTGCTGGCCGCCGGCGCCGGACGGCGTCTGCGCCCCTACACCGACACCCTGCCCAAGGCCCTGGTGCCGGTGGGCCCCGAGGGCGACGAGGAGTCGATCACCGTCCTCGACCTCACCCTCGGCAACTTCGCCGAGGTCGGCCTGACCGAGGTCGCCATCGTCGTCGGCTACCGCAAGGAGGCCGTCTACGCCCGCAAGGAGGCGCTGGAGGCCAAGTACGGCCTCAAGCTCACCCTGATCGACAACGACAAGGCCGAGGAGTGGAACAACGCCTACTCCCTGTGGTGCGCCCGTGACGTCCTGGGCCGCGGTGTGATCCTCGCCAACGGCGACACCGTCCACCCGGTCTCCGTCGAGAAGACCCTGCTGGCCGCCCGCGGCCAGGGCCAGAAGATCATCCTCGCCCTGGACACGGTCAAGAGCCTCGCCGACGAGGAGATGAAGGTCGTCGTGGACGCCGAGAAGGGCGTCCAGAAGATCACCAAGCTGATGGAGCCCGCCGAGGCCACCGGCGAGTACATCGGCGTCACCCTCATCGAGGCCGAGGCCGGCGAGGAGCTCGCCGACGCGCTCAAGACCACCTTCGAGCGCGACCCCGACCTCTACTACGAGGACGGCTACCAGGAGCTCGTCAACCGCGGCTTCAAGATCGACGTGGCGCCCATCGGCGACGTCCAGTGGGTCGAGATCGACAACCACGACGACCTCGCCAAGGGCCGGGGGATCGCGTGCCAGTACTGACGAGGCTCATCCCCTCGCCGGTCGTCGTCGACATCCGTGCCGGAGCCCTGGACGATCTGGCGAGCGTCCTCGCCGACCAGCGGATCTCCAGCTCCGGCAAGCTGGCCATCGCCATCAGCGGCGGCTCCGGGGCGGTGCTGCGCGAGCGGCTCGCCCCGGCGCTGCCCGGCGCCACCTGGTACGAGGTCGGCGGCGGCACGCTGGACGACGCGATCAAGCTGGGCGACGCCATGAAGAAGGGGCACTACGACGCGGTCGTGGGCCTCGGCGGCGGCAAGATCATCGACTGTGCGAAGTACGCGGCGGCCCGGGTCGGCCTGCCGCTCGTGGCCGTCGCGACGAACCTGTCGCACGACGGTCTGTGCTCGCCGGTCGCCACCCTGGACAACGACGCGGGCCGCGGCTCGTACGGGGTGCCGAACCCGATCGCCGTGGTCATCGACCTCGACGTGATCCGCGAGGCCCCCGTCCGCTTCGTCCGCTCCGGCATCGGCGACGCGATCTCCAACATCTCCTCCGTCGCGGACTGGGAGCTCGCCCACCGCGAGACGGGCGAGGCGATCGACGGACTGGCCGCCGCCATGGCCCGCCAGGCCGGCGAGGCCGTGCTGCGCCACCCCGGCGGCGTCGGCGACGACAGCTTCCTCCAGGTGCTGGCCGAGGGCCTCGTGCTCACCGGCATCTCGATGTCCGTCGCCGGTGACAGCCGTCCGGCCTCCGGCGCCTGCCACGAGATCAACCACGCCTTCGACCTCCTCTACCCCAAGCGCGCCGCCAGCCACGGCGAGCAGTGCGGCCTCGGAGCGGCCTTCGCGATGCACCTGCGCGGTGCCCGCGAGGAGTCCGCGCTGATGGTCGAGGTGCTGCGCCGGCACGGCCTGCCCGTGCTGCCGGGCGAGATCGGCTTCACGGACGAGGAGTTCGTGAAGGCGGTGGAGTTCGCGCCGCAGACCCGCCCCGGGCGGTACACCATCCTGGAGCACCTCGCGCTCTCCACCGACCAGATCAGGGACGCATACGCCGACTATGCCAAAACCGTCCGTCGCTGAGCTGCGCCCGGTCGTCCACCCCGCGGGGGTGAAGGACCGGCGCAGCGGTGAGCACTGGGCGGGCCGCCTGTACATGCGGGAGATCTCGCTGCGGGTGGACCGTCACCTGGTGAACACCAGGGTCACGCCCAACCAGCTCACCTACCTGATGACCGTCGCGGGCGTCCTCGCGGCCCCGGCCCTGCTGGTGCCGGGGATCACGGGCGCCGTGCTCGGCGTGGTCATGGTCCAGCTCTACCTGCTGCTGGACTGTGTCGACGGCGAGATCGCCCGCTGGAAGAAGCAGTACTCGAATTCCGGGGTGTACCTGGACCGGGTCGGCGCCTACCTGTGCGACGCCGCGGTCCTGGTCGGCCTGGGCCTGCGCGCCGCCGACCTGTGGGGCGGCGGCCGGATCGACTGGCTGTGGGCCTTCCTCGGCACCCTCGCCGCGCTCGGCGCCGTCCTGATCAAGGCCGAGACCGACCTCGTCGGCGTCGCCCGCCACCAGGCCGGCCTGCCGCCGGTCAAGGAGGCCGCGTCCGAGCCCCGTTCCTCCGGCGTGGCGCTGGCCCGCAAGGCCGCCGCCGCGCTGAAGTTCCACCGGCTGATCCTCGGGATCGAGGCGTCCCTGCTGATCCTGGTCCTCGCGATCGTGGACACGGCCCGGGGCGACCTGTTCTTCACCCGGCTCGGCACCGCGGTCCTCGCCGGCATCGCCGTCCTGCAGACCCTTCTGCACCTGGTGTCCATCCTCGCGTCGAGCAGGCTGCGATGACGGGCCCGGGCATGAAGGTCGGCGCGGTCGTCCTCACCATGGGCAACCGCCCCGAGGAGCTGCGCGCCCTGCTGGAGTCGGTGGCCAAGCAGACCGGCGAGGCGATCGAGGTGGTGGTGGTCGGCAACGGCTCGCCGCTGCCGGAGATCAGCGTCCCCGGCCTGGCCGTGCGGACCGTCGAGCTGTCGGAGAACGTGGGCATCCCGGCCGGCCGCAACGTCGGCATCGAGGCCTTCGGGCCGGCCGGCCGCGACGTCGACGTCCTGCTCTTCCTCGACGACGACGGCCTGCTGCCGGGCCAGGACACGGCCCAGCTGTGCCGGGAGGCGTTCGCCGCGGATCCCGAGCTCGGCATCATCAGCTTCCGTATCGCCGACCCCGACACAGGTGAGACCCAGCGTCGTCACGTGCCGCGCCTGCGGGCCTCCGACCCGATGCGCTCCTCGCGCGTGACCACCTTCCTCGGTGGCGCCAACGCGGCCCGCACCAGGGTCTTCGCCGACGTCGGCGGGCTGCCGGACGAGTTCTTCTACGCGCACGAGGAGACCGACCTCGCCTGGCGGGCGCTCGACGCGGGCTGGATGATCGACTACCGGGCGGACATGGTGCTGCACCATCCGACCACCGCTCCCAGCCGCCATGCCGTCTACCACCGCATGGTGGCCCGCAACCGCGTCTGGCTGGCGCGCCGCAACCTGCCCGCCCCGCTGGTCCCGGTCTACGTCGGCGTCTGGCTGCTGCTGACCCTGGCCCGCCGCCCCTCCCTGCCCGCGCTGCGGGCCTGGTTCGGCGGTTTCCGGGAGGGCTGGACGACTCCCTGCGGTCCGCGCCGGCCCATGAAGTGGCGTACCGTGTGGCGCCTGACCCGACTGGGTCGACCGCCCGTGATCTGACAAGCTCGTGTCTGAGAGCACCGGGCGCGTGCCGGGGCCCCGCCCCGGCAGCGCACCTTGAGGACGAAAGTGTCAACTGTGAGCGAGACAACGCACGACAGTGCGGTCGCCATGAGTGCCCCGCCATCCCCCGACGACGGACTGTCCGCCGCGGAGCTGGCCAAGAAGTACGGCCTCGCGGTGAGCGGCGCCCGGCCGAGCCTGCCGGACTACGCGCGGCAGCTGTGGGACCGGCGGCACTTCATCATCGCCTTCTCCCGGGCGAAGATGACGGCGCAGTACAGCCAGGCCAAGCTGGGCCAGGTCTGGCAGGTGGCCACGCCGCTGCTCAACGCCTCGGTGTACTTCCTGATCTTCGGCGTCCTGATGCAGCAGGGCAAGGACATGGGGATCGGCACCTACATCCCCTTCCTGGTGACCGGTGTCTTCGTCTTCACCTTCACCCAGAGCTCGGCCATGGCGGGCGTGCGCTCGATCGCCGGCAACCTGGGGCTGGTGCGCGCCCTGCACTTCCCCCGGGCGGCTCTGCCGATCTCCTTCGCGATGCAGCAGCTCCAGCAGCTGCTGCTGTCGATGTGCGTGCTGTTCGTGTTCCTGGTCGGCTTCGGTCACATGCCGGCGCTGTCCTGGCTGCTGATCGTGCCGGTGCTGGTGTGCCAGTTCGTCTTCAACACCGGCCTGGCGATGATCCTCGCCCGGATGGGCAGCAAGACCCCGGACCTGGCCCAGCTGCTGCCGTTCCTCACCCGCACGTGGATGTACGCGTCCGGCGTGATGTACAACCTGACCGCGGCGCTGGAGAAGACGAAGGCCCCCGCGTGGGTCGTCGACGTCCTGGGGGCCAACCCCGCCGCCGTCTACATCGACCTGATGCGCTGGTCGCTGATCGACAACCACAGCCGGATCCACCTGCCGCCGCACGTCTGGGCGCTGGCGGTCGGCTGGGCGCTGGTCGTCGGCGTCGGCGGCTTCGTGTACTTCTGGAAGGCTGAGGAGCAGTACGGCCGTGGCTGATCAGAACTCCGCGTCGAAGGCGTCCGAGCGGGTCCCCACCGTCATCGCGGACGACGTCCACATCGTCTACCGCGTCTACGGCGGCAACACCGGCCGCGGCAGCGCGACCGCCGCCCTGAACCGGATCATCAAGCGCAAGCCCGGGGCGGGGGTGCGCGAGGTGCACGCCGTCAAGGGTGTGAGCTTCACCGCGTACCGGGGTCAGGCCATCGGCCTGATCGGCTCCAACGGCTCCGGCAAGTCGACCCTCCTCAAGGCGGTCGCCGGGCTGCTGCCCACCGAGCGCGGCAAGATCTACACCGACGGCCAGCCCTCGCTGCTGGGCGTCAACGCGGCCATGATGAACGACCTCACGGGCGAGAAGAACGTGATGCTCGGCGGTCTGGCCATGGGCATGTCCCGGGAGCAGATCAAGGAGCGCTACCAGGGCATCGTCGACTTCTCCGGCATCAACGAGAAGGGCGACTTCATCACGCTGCCCATGCGGACGTATTCCTCCGGCATGGCGGCCCGCCTGCGCTTCTCCATCGCCGCGGCCAAGGACCACGACGTGCTGATGATCGACGAGGCGCTGGCCACCGGTGACCGGTCGTTCCAGAAGCGCTCGGAGGAACGCATCCGCGAGCTGCGCAAGGAGGCCGGCACGGTCTTCCTGGTCAGCCACAACAACAGGTCGATCCGGGACACCTGCGACCGCGTGCTGTGGCTGGAGCGCGGCGAGCTGCTCATGGACGGGCCGACCGACGAGGTGGTCCGGGCCTATGAGAAGGAGACGGCCCGCTAGCGGTCCGCTTCCCGCTCGCTCCCGGGGCCCAAGGGCCCCGGGCCGAGAAGGCCCCCGGGGCGTGCGCCCAGGGGGCCTTGACCTATCCGTGACGACCAACTGGCTTATTAGCAGGGTTGATTCACCGCGTGCGTGGCATTGTATGGATCAAGCACGTACCCCGGCGGGCGTCGGACATTTGTACGGCGTACCCTGTAGCGTGCTCTTTTGTGGTTGTTTGCGGTGGGGCATGGTGACCTGGGCGCCCCCCGACGGCGGGGTGGCGCGAGGGGCGGCTCAAGGGGGAGCCCAAGGCGGCGCCGCTGTGCGGCGTGTCCGAAATAGGATGTTCTGGGTCGGCAGTGTAGAACGGGAGATGTGACGGCAATGGGTACGGGAACTCTCCAGATCAGAGACGCGTACGCCGTCCCCGGTCCGGGCAGCCCGCGATGACCGCGGGGACGGACGCGCACACGCGCGCCGTGCTCGACAAGGCCGCGCACGAGAACTTCCCGGTGGCACCCTTCTTCGTGCCCCGCGCCTGGCGGGACGACCTCATGGCCGTCTACGGCTACGCCCGCCTGGTCGACGACATCGGCGACGGCGACCTGCCCCCGGGCGGCCGTGACGCCGAGCTGCTGGGCCTGGACCGCGAGCAGAGCGACGACCGCGTCGCCATGCTCGACGCCTTCGAGGCCGACCTCCTGCGGGTCTTCGACCGCACGGGCACGGGCCCGCGCCACCCCCTGCTGCTCCGCCTGCGCCCCACCGTGCGGCGCTGCGGGCTCACCCCCGAGCCCTTCCTCGGGCTGATCGGGGCCAACCGCCAGGACCAGCGGGTGCGCCGCTACGGCACGTACGCCGACCTGCTCGCCTACTGCGAGCTGTCCGCCAACCCCGTGGGCCGCCTCGTCCTCGGCATCACCGGCACCGCCACCCCCGAGCGGACCCGCCGCTCGGACGCCGTCTGCACCGCCCTGCAGATCGTCGAACACCTACAGGACGTCGCCGAGGACCTCCGGCGCGACCGCGTCTACCTCCCCGCCGAGGACATGGAGCGCTTCCGCGTCACGGAGGCCGACCTCGCCCGCGCCACCGGCAGCGCTTCGGTGCGTGCACTGGTCGCGTACGAGGCGGAACGCGCCCGGCACCTGCTGAATGAAGGCACCCCCCTGGTGGGTAGCGTCCACGGCAGGCTGAAGCTGTTGCTCGCGGGGTTCGTGGGCGGAGGGAGGGCCGCGCTCCGAGCGGTCGCCGCCGCGGGCCACGACGTTCTCCCCGGACCGCCCAAGCCCACCAAGCTCAGCCTGCTGCGCGAGGTGGGGGCGACACTGCGAAGAGAGGGGTGAGCGGGACCGTGACCGGAACGCCATACGCGTCCGCGCCGGTACTCGCCGCGTACAGCTACTGCGAGGCCGTCACCGGACAGCAGGCCGGCAACTTCAGCTACGGCATCAGACTCCTGCCGGCCGCCAAGCGGCGGGCGATGTCGGCGCTGTACGCCTTCTCGCGGCGCGTGGACGACATCGGCGACGGCCCCCTGGACGCCGAGTCCAAGCGGCTGCGCCTGGAGGACGCCCGGACGACGCTGGACCGGATCAAGGCCGGCGACCTCGACGAGGACGACACCGACCCGGTGGCCGTCGCGCTCGCGCACGCCGTGCGCCGCTTCCCCATCCCCATCGGCGGCCTCGACGAACTGATCGACGGCGTCCAGATGGACGTGCGCGGCGAGACCTACGAGACCTGGGACGAGCTGTCGGCGTACTGCCGCTGCGTCGCGGGCGCCATCGGCCGGCTCTCGCTCGGCGTGTTCGGGACCGTGCCCGGCGCGCGTGACACCGCGCGCGCCGCCGAGTACGCCGATACCCTCGGCCTCGCCCTCCAGCTGACCAACATCCTGCGCGACGTCCGCGAGGACGCGGCCAACGGCCGCACCTACCTGCCGTCCGAGGACCTCGCCAAGTTCGGCTGCTCCGCCGGGTTCCACTCCGCCACGCTGCCGCCCGGCGCGGACTTCACCGGGCTGGTGCAGTTCGAGGTGCGGCGCGCCCGGGCGCTCTTCGCCCAGGGCATGCGGCTGCTGCCCATGCTCGACCGGCGCAGCGGCGCCTGCGTCGCCGCCATGTCCGGCATCTACCGCCGGCTCCTGGACCGCATCGCCGAGGAGCCGCAGGCCGTGCTGCGCGGCCGGGTCTCCCTGCCCGGGCGCGAGAAGGCGTTCGTCGCCGTGCGCGGGCTGTCCGGGTACGACGCGCGGACCGTCCACCGGCAGACCGCCAGGGGGCGCGCTTGATGGCCCGCGCCCACACCCGCCACCGGTCTGCAACCCTCCGCCCGGCCGGCGCGTCCCTGACAGCAGCCGAGGGGGTGGGGGCATGACGTCGGAGACGACCACCCGGCACGGCCGGCTCCCCGCGCACGAGGCAGGCCGCCCCGAGGGGGCGGCCGCGGTGGTGATCGGGGGCGGCCTGGCCGGCGTCACGGCGGCGCTGGAGCTGGCCGACGCCGGACTGCGCGTCACCCTGCTCGAAGGCCGCCCGCGCCTGGGCGGCCTCGCCTTCTCCTTCCAGCGCGGCGAGCTGACCGTCGACAACGGCCAGCACGTCTACCTGCGCTGCTGCACCGCCTACCGGTGGTTCCTCGACCGCCTCGACGCGCGGGCGCTCGCCCCCCTCCAGGACCGGCTCGACGTGCCCGTCCTGGACGTGGGCCGCCCCTCGGGCCGGCCCCGCCTCGGCCGGCTGCGCCGCACCGCGCTGCCCGTCCCCCTCCACCTGGCCGCCAGCCTCGCCACCTACCCCCACCTCTCGGTCGCCGAGCGGGCCGGGGTCGGGCGGGCCGCCCTCGCCCTGCGGGGCATGGACCCCCTGGACCCGGCGCTCGACGACGTCGACTTCGGAAGCTGGCTGCGCCGCCACGGCCAGTCCGCCCGCACCGTCGAGGCCCTGTGGGACCTCGTCGGCGTGGCCACCCTCAACGCCACCGCCGAGCACTCCTCGCTGGGCCTGGCCACGATGGTCTTCAAGACCGGCCTGCTCTCCGAGCCCGGCGCCGCCGACATCGGCTGGGCGCACGTCCCCCTCGGCGAGCTGCACGACACCCGCGCCCGCGCCGCCCTCGACCGGGCCGGCGTGCGCACCGCGCTGCGCACCCGCGCCACGCGGATCTCCGCGCACCCCGAGGGCGGCTGGCAGGTGGACACCGCGGCCGGCCCCGGCACCGCCGGGCGGCTCGCCGCCGACACCGTCGTGCTCGCCGTACCGCAGCGCGAGGCCCACGGCCTGCTGCCCGAGGGCGCCCTCGACGAGCCCGGCCGGCTCCTCGGCATCGGCACCGCGCCGATCCTCAACCTGCACGTCGTCTACGACCGCAAGGTCCTGCGGCAGCCGTTCTTCACCGCCCTGGGCAGCCCGGTGCAGTGGGTCTTCGACCGCACCGACTCCTCCGGACTGGCCGCCGCCGACCCCGGCGCCCAGTACCTGGCCGTCTCCCAGTCGGCCGCTCAGGACGACATCGACCGGCCCGTCGCCGAGCTGCGCGAGCGTTATCTGCCCGAACTGGAGCGCCTGCTGCCCGCCGCCCGGGGCGCGGTCGTCAAGGACTTCTTCGTCACCCGGGAGCGCACGGCGACGTTCGCCCCCACCCCGGGCGTCGGCCGCCTGCGGCCGCACGCCCCCACGAACGCGCCCGGCCTCTACCTGGCCGGTGCGTGGACCGCCACCGGCTGGCCCGCGACCATGGAGAGCGCGGTGCGCAGCGGGCTGAACGCCGCCGGCGCGGCACTCTCCGAGCTCGGCCGACCGCACCGGAACCCCGTGCGGGAGGCGGCGGTATGAACCAGCGAGCCATCAAGGCGCGCGTCCCCCACAGTGGGGCGCGTGTGAGCACGACCACCAGAGGAGAGACCGTGACATCGGCGATCCCAGCTGTCGACACCGCGGGCGTCCAGGCCCTGCTGGAGCGCGGACGGACGCTTGCCACGCCGGTGCTGCGTGCCGCCGTGGACAGGCTCGCCGCACCCATGGACACCGTGGCCGCCTACCACTTCGGCTGGATCGACGCCGAAGGCCGGCCCGCCCACGGCGACCAGGGCAAGGCCGTCCGGCCCGCCCTCGCCCTGCTCTCGGCCGAGGCCGCCGGCGCGCCCGCCGAGGTGGGCGTCCCCGGCGCCGTCGCCGTCGAGCTCGTGCACAACTTCTCGCTGTTGCACGACGACCTGATGGACGGCGACGAGCAGCGCCGCCACCGCGACACCGTCTGGAAGGCGTACGGCCCCGCGCAGGCCATCCTCGTCGGCGACGCCCTCTTCGCGCTCGCCAACGAGGTCCTGCTGGAGCTGGGCACCGTCGAGGCCGGCCGGGCCACCCGGCGCCTGACCACGGCCACCCGCAAGCTCATCGACGGCCAGGCCCAGGACATCTCCTACGAGCACCGCGAGCGGGTCACCGTCGCGGAGTGCCTGGAGATGGAGGGCAACAAGACCGGTGCCCTCCTGGCCTGCGCCGTCTCCATCGGCGCGGTCCTCGGCGGCGCCGACGAACGTACGGCCGACACCCTGGAGGCCTACGGCTACCACCTCGGCCTCGCCTTCCAGGCCGTCGACGACCTGCTCGGCATCTGGGGAGACCCGGAGGCCACCGGCAAGCAGACCTGGAGCGACCTGCGGCAGCGCAAGAAGTCGCTCCCCGTCGTCGCCGCCCTCGCGGCGGGCGGCTCCGCGTCCGAGCGGCTCGCCGGCATGCTCGCCGCCGACGCGAAGCTCACCGACGCCCAGCTGGCCGACTTCAGCGAGGAGGAGTTCGCCCACCGCGCCGCCCTGATCGAGGAGGCGGGCGGCCGGGAGTGGACCTCTCAGGAGGCGCGCCGCCAGCACGCCACCGCGATCGAGGCGCTGAGCGCCGTGGACATGCCCGCAGAGGTCAGGGCGCAGCTGACCGCCCTCGCCGACTTCGTCGTCGTACGGAAGAGATGATTGCCATTCACCCGATCTAGCACCACCTCGCGGTCGCCGGCCGGTGCCCTCGCTCTCGGTACCGGCCGACGGATACCCCCCAGTACGGCAGTCACAAGCAGTACGGCAGAGAAGAACTCACTGCATTAGGGGAAAGCCATGACAGCGACGACCGACGGCACCGGGGCGGTAGCGCCCCGCGCAGCCGAGGCCGGCCAGAGCACGACAGCACCGCCCCCGAGCCCGGCGGCCACCGAGCCGCCGAAGATCCGCGAAGCCGCGGAGCGGGCCGCCGCCCGGTCCGCCGAGCACCTGCTGTCCCGCCAGGACGAGCAGGGCTGGTGGAAGGGCGACCTGGAGACCAACGTCACCATGGACGCGGAGGACCTGCTCCTGCGTCAGTTCCTCGGGATCCGCGACGAACGGACCACCGCGGCCGCCGCCCGCTGGATCCGCTCCCAGCAGCGCCCCGACGGCACCTGGGCCACCTTCTACGGCGGCCCTCCCGAGCTCTCCGCCACCATCGAGGCCTACACCGCCCTGCGGCTCGCCGGAGACCCTCCCGACGCCCCCCACATGGCCGCCGCCTCGGCCTGGGTCCGGGAACAGGGCGGCATCGCCGCCTCCCGCGTCTTCACCCGGATCTGGCTGGCCCTCTTCGGCTGGTGGCGGTGGACCGATCTCCCCGAACTGCCGCCGGAGATCATGTACCTGCCGAAGTGGTTCCCCCTCAACATCTACGACTTCGGCTGCTGGGCCCGGCAGACGATCGTGCCGCTCACCATCGTCTCGGCCGCCCGGCCCGTCCGGCCGGCGCCCTTCAGCCTCGACGAGCTGCACACCGACCCCCGCCGGCCCCTCCCCGCACGGCGCACCGGCTCCTCCGGCGGCTGGCAGGGCCTCTTCCAGCGCCTGGACAAGGCGTTGCACGCCTACCGCAGAATCGCCGTCGGCCCGCTGCGTCGCTCGGCCGTCGACGCCGCCGCGCGCTGGATCATCGAGCGCCAGGAGAACGACGGCTGCTGGGGCGGCATCCAGCCGCCCGCCGTGTACTCCGTCATCGCCCTCCACCTCCTCGGCTACGACCTGGGCCACCCGGTGCTGCGCGCCGGGCTGGAGTCGCTGGACCGTTTCGCCATCTGGAGCGAGGACGAGGAGGGCGCCCCCGTCCGGATGATCGAGGCATGTCAGTCCCCGGTCTGGGACACCTGCCTGGCCGCGATCGCCCTCGTCGACGCCGGGGTGCGCCCCGACCACCCGGCGCTGGTGAAGGCCGCCGACTGGATGCTGGACGAGCAGATCCTGCGCTCCGGCGACTGGGCCGTACGACGCCCCGAACTGCCCCCGGGCGGCTGGGCCTTCGAGTTCCACAACGACAACTACCCCGACATCGACGACACCGCCGAGGTCGTCCTCGCCCTCAAGCGCGTGGCGCACCCCGATCCCGAGCGCGTCGAGACGGCCGTCCAGCGGGCCGCCCGCTGGACGCTCGGCATGCAGTCGAAGAACGGCGCCTGGGGCGCCTTCGACGCGGACAACACCAGCGCCTTCCCCAACCGGCTGCCGTTCTGCGACTTCGGGGAGGTCGTCGACCCGCCGTCCGCCGACGTCACCGCGCACGTCGTCGAGATGCTGGCGGTCCTCGGCAAGCAGCACGACCCGCGCACCCGGCGCGGCATCGAATACCTGCTGGCCGAGCAGGAGGAGTCCGGCGCCTGGTTCGGCCGCTGGGGCGTCAACTACGTCTACGGCACCGGGTCCGTGGTGCCCGCGCTGGTGGCCGCGGGACTGCCCGTCACCCACCCTGCGATCCGGCGGGCCGTGACCTGGCTGACCGGTGTGCAGAACGCCGACGGCGGCTGGGGCGAGGACCTGCGCTCCTACCGCGACCCCGAGTGGATCGGCCGCGGCGCCTCCACCGCCTCGCAGACCGCCTGGGCCCTGCTGGCCCTGCTGGCGGCGGGGGAGCGGGACGGCGAGGCGGTCGAGCGGGGCGTGGCCTGGCTCACCGAGACCCAGCGCGAGGACGGCTCGTGGGACGAGCCGCACTTCACCGGCACTGGCTTCCCGTGGGACTTCTCCATCAACTACCACCTCTACCGTCAGGTCTTCCCGCTCACGGCCCTCGGCCGGTACCTGCACGGCGAGCCCCCGTCCCCCGAGCGGCGGGAGGACTGATGATCACCGGCACGGGCACGCCCGCCCCCGCACCGCTGCTGATCGCCTGTGCGCTCGGCATCGAGCGCCTCGCCCTGCGCGGCGGTCTCTCCGGTGCGGCCGGGCCCGTGACCGTCCTGCGCACCGGCATGGGCCCGCAGGCGG
Organism: Streptomyces cinnamoneus; assembly: GCF_002939475.1. NCBI lineage: Bacteria > Bacillati > Actinomycetota > Actinomycetes > Kitasatosporales > Streptomycetaceae > Streptomyces > Streptomyces cinnamoneus. The sequence goes on from NZ_PKFQ01000001.1 coordinate 5,890,585, forward strand.
CGGACCGTGCCGTGACCCAGGCCCTGGCCGACGGCTCCGTCCTGCACGACGCCGCCGTGATCGCCACGGGCTTCTGTGCCGGGCTGGCCCCCGGCATGCACCCCGGCGACCTGGTGGTCGCCGACGAGACGCGCGACAGCTCGGGACGCACCGAGTGCGTCGGCGTCGAACTGCTGGCCAAGGAGCTGGCGCGTGCCGTGCCCCGGCGCGTCATCCACACCGGGCCCCTCATCGGCGCGGACCACGTCGTGCGCGGCGCGGAGCGGGCCGCCCTGCACGCCGCGGGCGCACTGGCCGCGGACATGGAGTCCGCCGCCACACTCCGAAGCGCCGTGCGGGCCGGCACACGCCCGGTTGCGGCCGTACGGGTGGTCGTGGACGCTCCAGAACACGAACTTGTGCGAATCGGGACCCTGCGGGGTGGAATATCGGCTTTCCGTGTGCTGCGCACCGTCCTTCCGGCCTTTTTCGAATGGCACCGTTCTTTGCTGCTCCCCAGGAGGTGAGCCAGATGGCCATGCCGCTTCGCCAGACCATCCGGGTCGGGACCTATCTTTTTGAACAGAAGCTGCGCAGGCGTGAGAAGTTCCCACTGATCGTGGAACTGGAGCCGCTCTACGCCTGCAACCTCAAATGCGAGGGCTGCGGGAAGATCCAGCATCCGGCGGGGGTGCTCAAACAGCGGATGCCGGTGGCCCAGGCGGTCGGCGCGGTGCTGGAGTCCGGTGCCCCCATGGTGTCCATCGCGGGCGGCGAGCCGCTGATGCACCCTCAGATCGATGAGATCGTCCGCCAGCTGGTGGCGCGCCGGAAGTATGTCTTCCTCTGCACCAACGCGCTGCTGATGCGGAAGAAGATGGAGAAGTTCACGCCTTCCCCGTACTTCGCCTTCGCCGTGCACATCGACGGGCTGCGCGAGCGGCACGACGAATCCGTCGCGAAGGAGGGTGTGTTCGACGAGGCGGTGGAGGCCATCAAGGAGGCCAAGCGGCGCGGCTTCCGGGTCACCACCAATTCCACCTTCTTCAACACCGACACGGCCCAGACCGTCGTCGAGGTGCTCAACTACCTCAACGACGAATTGCGGGTGGACGAGATGATGATCTCTCCGGCCTATGCCTACGAGAAGGCGCCAGACCAGGAGCACTTCCTGGGCGTGGAGCAGACCCGCGAGCTGTTCAAGAAGGCGTTCTCGGGCGGCAACCGCAAGCGCTGGCGGCTCAACCACAGCCCGCTCTTCCTCGATTTCCTGGAGGGCAAGGCGGATTTTCCCTGCACCGCCTGGGCCATTCCCAACTACTCGCTCTTCGGCTGGCAGCGGCCCTGCTACCTGATGAGCGACGGGTACGTGCCCACCTACCGGCAGCTGATCGAGGAGACCGACTGGGACAAGTACGGCCGGGGCAAGGACCCGCGCTGCGCCAACTGCATGGCGCACTGCGGCTACGAGCCCACGGCCGTGCTCGCCACCATGGGGTCCCTCAAGGAGTCCCTGCGGGCCGCCCGGGAGACCGTCTCCGGGAACCGGGGCTGAGGGGACCATGGCCACGACGGAGCCGCTCTCCCTCGGCGTCCCCCAGGTGCCGGCCCGGCTCGCGGTGCGCCGCCCCTCGCGGCGCATCCAGGTCGGGTCGGTGCCGGTCGGCGGTGACGCCCCTGTGTCGGTGCAGTCCATGACCACCACGCGCACGTCCGACATCGGTGCGACGTTGCAGCAGATCGCCGAGCTGACGGCGTCGGGTTGTCAGATCGTGCGTGTGGCGTGTCCGACTCAGGACGACGCGGACGCGCTGCCGGTCATTGCGAGGAAGTCGCAGATCCCGGTGATCGCGGACATTCACTTCCAGCCGAAGTACGTGTTCGCGGCGATCGACGCGGGGTGTGCGGCGGTGCGGGTCAATCCGGGCAACATCAAGCAGTTCGACGACAAGGTCAAGGAGATCGCCAAGGCGGCTTCCGACGCGGGGACGCCGATCCGTATCGGTGTGAACGCGGGTTCGCTGGACCGTCGTCTGCTGCAGAAGTACGGCAAGGCCACCCCCGAGGCGCTGGTGGAGTCGGCGTTGTGGGAGGCGTCGCTGTTCGAGGAGCACGGCTTCCGCGACATCAAGATCTCGGTCAAGCACAACGACCCGGTCGTGATGGTCAACGCCTACCGGCAGCTGGCCGCCCAGTGCGACTACCCGCTGCACCTGGGTGTGACCGAGGCGGGCCCGGCCTTCCAGGGCACCATCAAGTCCGCCGTGGCTTTCGGGGCCCTGCTCTCCGAGGGCATCGGCGACACCATCCGCGTGTCGCTGTCGGCTCCGCCGGCGGAGGAGATCAAGGTCGGTATCCAGATCCTGGAGTCGCTGAACCTGCGCCAGCGTCGTCTGGAGATCGTCTCCTGTCCGTCCTGCGGCCGCGCGCAGGTGGACGTCTACAAGCTGGCCGAGGAGGTCACCGCCGGCTTGGAGGGCATGGAGGTGCCGCTGCGGGTCGCGGTCATGGGCTGTGTCGTCAACGGTCCCGGTGAGGCCCGTGAGGCGGATCTGGGTGTGGCGTCCGGCAACGGCAAGGGGCAGATCTTCGTCAAGGGCGAGGTCATCAAGACCGTTCCCGAGTCCAAGATCGTGGAGACCCTCATCGAGGAGGCCATGAAGATCGCCGAGCAGATGGAGGCGGAGGGCGCCCTCTCCGGGCCCCCCGCCGTCACCGTCCACTGACCGGGGGCTTTCGCCAGGAAAGGCCGGACCAACAAGGAGGGGGCCGTCGTGTCGTTGTTGGAGAACATCCGGAACCCCAGCGACCTGAAGGCGCTGGACCGGGAGGACCTCGCGGAACTCGCCGAGGAGATCCGCCACTTCCTCATTCACGCCGTGGCCAGGACCGGCGGGCACCTCGGCCCGAACCTCGGCGTGGTCGAACTGACGATGGCCCTGCACCGGGCCTTCGACTCGCCCGCCGACCGCATCCTGTGGGACACCGGCCACCAGGCCTACGTCCACAAACTGCTCACCGGCCGCCAGGACTTCTCCAAGCTGCGCGGCAAGGGGGGCCTGTCGGGCTACCCCTCGCGCGAGGAGTCCGAGCACGACGTCATCGAGAACAGCCACGCCTCCACGGTGCTCGGCTGGGCCGACGGCCTCGCCAAGGCCAACCAGGTGCTCGGGCGCTGGAACCGCCACGTCGTCGCCGTCATCGGGGACGGCGCGCTCACCGGCGGCATGGCCTGGGAGGCCCTCAACAACATCGCCGCCGCCAAGGACCGCCAACTGATCATCGTCGTCAACGACAACGAACGCAGCTACGGGCCCACCATCGGCGGCCTCGCCGACCACCTCGCCACCCTGCGCACCACCGACGGCTACGAGCGCGCCCTGTCCTGGGGCAAGGACGCCGTCCAGCGCCTGCCACTCCTCGGCAAGCCGCTGTACGAGTCGCTGCACGGCGCGAAGAAGGGCTTCAAGGACGCCTTCGCGCCGCAGGGCATGTTCGAGGACCTCGGGCTGAAGTACCTCGGCCCGATAGACGGCCACGACGTCGCCGCCGTCGAGTCGGCGCTGCGCCGCGCCAAGCGCTTCCACGGCCCCGTCCTCGTGCACTGCCGCACCGAGAAGGGGCGCGGCTACCAGCCCGCGCTGGAGGACGAGGCGGACCGCTTCCACTCCGTCGGGGTGATGAACCCGCTGACCTGCGAACCGCTGGCGCCGCCCGCCGGGAGGTCCTGGACGTCGGTGTTCGGCGACGAGATGGTGCGCATCGGCGCCGAACGCCCGGACGTGGTGGCCGTCACGGCGGCCATGCTGCACCCGGTGGGCCTGACGAAGTTCGCGGAGGCGTACCCCGACCGGGTCTGGGACGTGGGCATCGCCGAGCAGCACGGCGCCGTCTCGGCGGCCGGGCTGGCCACGGGCGGGCTGCACCCGGTGTTCGCCGTCTACGCCACCTTCCTCAACCGGGCCTTCGACCAGGTCCTGATGGACGTGGCCCTGCACAAGTGCGGGGTCACCTTCGTCCTGGACCGGGCCGGCGTCACCGGCACGGACGGGGCGAGCCACAACGGCATGTGGGACATGTCGATCCTCCAGGTCGTGCCCGGCCTGCGGATCGCCGCCCCGCGCGACGCCGGGCAGCTGCGCGCCCAGCTGCGCGAGGCCGTCGGCGTCGCCGACGCCCCCACCGTCGTGCGCTTCCCGAAGGAGGACGTGGGCCCGGACATCCCGGCCCTCGGCCGGATCGGCGGCATGGACCTCCTCGCCGGACCGGGAGCGTCCGGCGGCGACGTCCTGCTCGTCACCGTCGGGGCGCTGACCCGGATGGCTCTGGAGGCCGCCGACCTGCTGGAGGCCCGCGGCACCACCTGCACGGTCGTCGACCCCCGCTGGGTCAAGCCGGTCGACGAGGCGCTCCCCGCGCTCGCCGCCCGGCACCGGATGGTCGCCGTGGTCGAGGACAACAGCCGCACGGGCGGCGTCGGCTGGGCGGTGGCGCAGGCCCTGCGCGACGCCGGCGTCGACCTGCCCGTACGGACCTTCGGCATCCCCGAGCAGTTCCTGGCGCACGCCAAGCGCGCCGAGGTGCTCGCGGACCTGGGGCTCACCCCCGCCGAGGTCGCCGGACGCATCAGCGCGGTCCTGGCCCGCAAGGAGCCCGTGGACGGCCGCGGCGGCGGCGCGTCCCCCGGCCCTGCCGGCCCGGGCAGGAAGGCGGCCCTGGCCGGCAGGGCCGGCACAGCCGGTAAGGAGAGCGACAGCGCATGACCGCCGACGGCACCGAGGGATTCGATCTGGCCGCGCTGCTGCGCCGGCGCGGCGGCGAACGGTACGAGCTGCACGCCCGCCACCTCAACCACCAGCTGCCGCGCATGCTGCACACCATCGGCTTCGACAAGGTCTACGAGCGGGCCGAGGGCGCCTACTTCTGGGACGCCGACGGCCGGGACTACCTGGACATGCTCGCCGGCTTCGGCGTGATGGGGCTGGGCCGCCACCACCCCGTCGTGCGCAAGGCCCTGCACGACGTGCTCGACGCGCAGCTCCCCGACCTCACCCGCTTCGACTGCCCCCCGCTGCCCGGCCTGCTGGCCGAGCGGCTGCTGACCCACGCCCCGCACCTGGACCGGGTCTTCTTCGGCAACAGCGGCACCGAGGCCGTGGAGACGGCACTGAAGTTCGCCCGGTACGCCACCGGCAAGCCGCGCGTGCTGTACTGCGCGCACGCCTTCCACGGGCTGACCACCGGCTCCCTGTCCGTCAACGGCGAGGAGGGCTTCCGCAGGGGCTTCGCGCCCCTGCTGCCCGACACCGCCGTCCCGCTGGGCGACCTGGAGGCCCTCGAACGGGAACTGGAGCGCGGCGACGTGGCCGGCTTCGTCATCGAGCCGATCCAGGGCAAGGGCGTGCACATGGCGCCGCCCGGATACCTGCGCGCGGCACAGGACCTGCTGCGCCGGCACAAGGCCCTGCTCATCGCCGACGAGGTGCAGACCGGCGTCGGGCGGACCGGCGAGTTCTTCGCCTACCAGCACGAGCCCGGCGTGGAGCCCGACCTGGTGTGCGTGGCCAAGGCCCTCTCCGGCGGCTACGTCCCGGTCGGCGCGACGCTCGGCAGGGACTGGATCTTCAAGAAGGTCTACTCCTCGATGGACCGGGTCCTGGTCCATTCGGCCAGCTTCGGCTCCAACGCCCAGGCCATGGCGGCCGGCCTGGCGGTGCTCGCCGTCATGGAGGACGAGCGGATCGTCGCCAACGCCCGCGACACCGGCGAACTGCTGCGGTCCCGGCTGGCCGCCCTGGTCGGCAAGTACGAGCTGCTGCACGAGGTGCGCGGCCGGGGGCTGATGATCGGCATCGAGTTCGGCAGGCCCTCCTCGCTGGGCCTGCGCAGCCGCTGGGCCATGCTGCAGGCCGCGCGCAAGGGCCTGTTCGCGCAGATGGTGGTGGTGCCGCTGTTGCAGAAGCACCGCATCCTCACCCAGGTCTCCGGCGACCACGTGGAGGTCATCAAGCTGATCCCGCCGCTGATCATCAAGGAACGCGAGGTGGACCGCTTCGTGGACGCCTTCACGGCGGTCATGGACGACGCCCACAGCGGCGGCGGTCTGCTGTGGGAGTTCGGGCGGACCCTGGTCAAGCAGACGGTGACCAACCGGTGACCGCCGCCGGCCGGCGGCGGCCGTCCCGTCAGTCCGTGAGCAGGAGGTCGCGGAGCCGCTCGCGCGTGGCGGGGGCGAGCCCCAGCCCCTCGGCGAGGTAGCGGTCCGTGGTCCCCCAGGTCTCCGCGACGGCGGCGAACGCGGCGGCCAGGTACTCCGCCCGCGCCTCGAACAACGGCGACAGCAGCTCCATCACCTCGGGGGTCGCCTGACCGTCCATCGCGTCGCCGCGCCGGACGCGGTAGCGGCGGTGCGGCGCGTTCGACTCCAGGTAGTCGGCCTCGACGGCCTCGGGCGTCACACCGAGGGCCAGCAGCGTGACCGCGATCGACAGCCCGGCCCGGTCCTTGCCGGCCGCGCAGTGCATCAGGGCCGGCACGCCCCCGTCGGCGAGGGTGTGCAGGACCCGGCTGTGCTCCGCGGTGCGGGTGGTGATGATGGTGCGGTACGAGCGGGACATCCGGCCCGCGGCCCGGCCGTCACCCAGGACGGACCGCAGCACGTCCAGGTCGCCGTCCCGCACCATCCGCCAGAAAGCGCTGCCGTCGGCAGGGTCGGAGAGCGGGATGTTGACGTTCCGCACCCCGGTCAGGGCCACGTCCGGGCCCTCCAGCTCGATGTCGGCGGCGTTGCGGAAGTCGAAGACCGTGTGCAGGCCCAGCGACTTGAGGAACACCACGTCCTCCGCCGTCGCGTGGGCGAGGTGACCGCTGCGGAACAGGACGCCGGGACGGACGCGCCGTCCGTCGGCGGCCGGCAGCCCGCCCAGGTCACGGAAGTTGCGCACCCCCGCGAGGAGGGTTTCCGCCTGCGGTCTGTGCGACGGGACGTGCGGCGTCTGCGTCATGGGCACTCCTCGGGGCTCCGCGCGGCGGCGCGGTACGTCGGGCAGGGACGAAGGGGACACGAACGGCGACGCCGCATCGTATTCCGGGTGGGGCGACATTGCCGGGGTGGGATACATCACGGCACGTCAACCCCTGGTTACGGTGGCGTAGGTCACTTGTGAAGGTGAAAGATGTACTGACGTGGCAGACGATTCGAATTCTTTCAGCAAGGGCGCGATCGGGTCGTACGCAGCCGTCGGGGACAGCTTCACCGAAGGCGTCGGCGATCCAGGGCCCGACGGAACCTTCATCGGCTGGGCCGACCGACTGGCCGTACTCCTCTCCGACCAGCGGGACGAGCACTCCTTCCGCTACGCCAACCTCGCGGTGCGCGGCCGCCTCCTGGACCAGATCGTCGAGGAGCAGGTCCCCCGCGCCAAGGAGCTGGCGCCGGACCTGGTCACCTTCTGCGCGGGGGGCAACGACATCCTCCGGCCGGGCAGCGACCCGGACGACGTGGCCCAGCGCTACGAGGCGGCGGTGGTCCGGTTGAGCGAGTCGGTCGGCACGGTGCTGCTGTGCACCGGCTTCGACACCCGCGGCGTCCCCGTCCTCCGCCACCTGCGGGGGAAGATCGCGACGTACACCGCGCACGTGCGCGCCATCGCCGACCGGCACGACTGCCCGGTGCTCGACCTGTGGTCGCTGCGCTCGGTGCAGGACCGGCGCGCCTGGAGCGAGGACCGGCTGCACCTCTCGGCGGACGGGCACACGCGCGTCGCGCTGCGGGCCGCCCAGGTCCTGGGCCTTGAGGTGCCGGCCGACCCCGACCAGGCGTGGCCCGACGAGGAGCAGCGCTCCGCCGCCGAGGTGCGGCGCGACAACATCAACTGGGCGCGGGAGCACCTGGTGCCGTGGATCGGCCGCCGGCTGCGCGGTCAGTCCTCCGGTGACAACGTGGAGCCCAAGCGCCCGGACCTGCTTCCCCTCTAGTGTCACCACCCTCGCCCCGGCGGGGGCCTTCAGGGGGTGAGCCGCCCGTGCGGCAGATCGGCCCAGACGACGCGGCCCCGGCCGTCGTCGTCGGGCCGGACCCCCCACGCGTGGGAGAGCGCGCCGACCAGCAGCAGACCGCGTCCGCTCTCCTCGTCCGTCCCGCTGCACCGCGCTCTCGGCTCCGTCGGGGCGTGCCCCTGGTCGACGACCTCGATGCGCAGCCCCGTGCCGCTCAGCCGCAGCTGACAGCTGACCTTGTCGCTGTCGGTGTGGCGCACGGCGTTGGTGACCAGCTCCGACACCACCAACTGGGCGTCGTCGCACGCCATTTCGTCCATTCCCCACTCCCGCAGCCGCGCGAGGACTCGTCGTCGCGCCTCGGCCACCGAGGTCGTGAGGGCCGGGAAGTGGAAGGCGTCCTGCCGACGGCCGGGGAGAAAGCTGCCGCAGAGCCCGAGCGAGAGTGCGTCATGGGAGGGGACCACTCCGCAACTATGTGCGATGCGGCTCATCTGTGGCAAGGTTCAATCTGCAAATTACAGAATCGCAAGGACAGTCTGTCGGCTCGGCAGACTGCGTGGCACACTGCTGGCATATGACGGCAGTTGGAGGGGGTGGACAGTGGCGGACGCGCGGCCGGCGGGCGCTCCGACGGTCCTGAGGGTCGTGCTCGGCAAGCGGCTCCAGGACCTGCGGGAGAAGGCCGGGCTCTCCTACGAGGAGGCGGGCCGCGCCCTGGACGTCACGCACGCCACCGTCCGGAGGATGGAGAAGGCCGAGGTCGGGCTGAAGATCCCGTACGTCGAGAAGCTCCTCCGCGTCTACGGCGTGCTCGACGCCGAGGAGGTCGAGGGCTTCCTCGCCCTCGCCCGCGAGGCCAACCGCCCCGGCTGGTGGCACCGCTTCCGCGACGTGCTGCCCGAGTGGTTCAGCGCCTTCGTGAGCCTGGAGGGAGAAGCCAATCTCATCCGCGCCTACGAACCGCACTACGTCCCCGGCCTGTTGCAGACCGAGGACTACGCCCGGGCCGTGCTCCGCGCCGGCATGCCGCACGCCCCGGAGGCCGACGTCGAGCGTGCCGTCGCGGTCCGCCGGCAGCGCCAGGCCCTGCTCACCCGGGACCGGGCGCCGCTGCTGTGGGTGGTGATGGACGAGACCGTCCTGCGCCGGCCCATCGGCGGCCCGGAGGTCATGCGGGCCCAGCTCGACCGGCTCGTCGAGGCCACCGACCTGCCCCACGTACGCCTGCAGTTGATGCCGTTCGCCGCCGGACCGCATCCGGCGATGTACGGCCCCTTCCACATCTTCCGGTTCCCGATCCGGGAACTGCCGGACATCGCCTACGCCGAGAACCTCGTCGGCGCCTCGTACTTCGACCAGCGCGACGACGTGTCGGCCTTCCTCGAGGCGCTGGACCGCATGTGCGCGCAGGCCGCGCCGGCACACACCACCAAGGCAATCCTGGGTGGCATTCGTAAGGAGATCTGAACCATGGATCTGGAGCACGTCTACAACGGCATGCCCGCGACCGACCTCGGTACCGAAGGCTGGAGCAAGCCGTGGAGCGGCGGCAACGGCGGAAGCTGCGTCGAGGTGATGCGGCTGTGCGACGGCCGGGTGGCCCTGCGCCAGTCGACCGACCCCGGCGGCCCCGCACTGATCTACACGCGTCACGAGATGGAGACCTTCATCCGGGGCGCCAAGGCCGGCGAGGCCGACTTCCTGCTGGCCGGGCCGCGCGCCGGCGAATAGCCGCGCACGGCGTCCAGCCGCACGCGGTGGGACGGCCGTATCAGATGCGTACCGAAGGGGACAGCGCGTGAGCGAGCACGACATGGGAGTACCGGGACCGGGCATCGACGAGGTGGGCTTCCCGGTCGAGGACATCGACACCAGCAGACCGCATCCGGCCCGGATGTACGACTACTACCTCGACGGCTGGGACAACTACGAGGTCGACCGGGCCGCGGCCGAGCGCGTCATCGAGGTACACCCGCAGGTGCGCCTCTCCGCCCGGGCCAACCGCGCGTTCCTGCGGCGCGCCGTCCGCGAGGCCGTCGGCTCGGGCATCCGCCAGATCCTCGACATCGGCACCGGCATCCCCACCTCGCCCAACACCCACGAGGTGGCGAGAGAGGTCTCCCCGGACGTCCGGGTCGCCTACGTCGACAACGACCCCATCGTGGCCACCCACGCCGGGGCGAGACTCACCGACGAGGGCGGCACGGGATTCGCCCTCGGGGACGTCCGGTCCCCCGGGGCGATCCTGCGGGATCCCGTCGTCCGCGGGCTGATCGACTTCGATGAGCCGGTGGCGCTGCTGCTCGTCGCGGTCATGCACTTCGTCAAGGACGAGGAGGACCCGGCCGGCATCGTCGCCACCCTCGGTGACGCCCTGCCCGCCGGCAGCTGGCTCGTGCTCTCCCACGCCACCGAGGAGCCCTACGAGGCATACGAGGGCGGACGCACCGACTACGCCGCCCGGGACGGCGTGGTGAACGTCTACAAGAACGCCACCGCCCCGCTCAACCTGCGCCGCCGCGCCGCGATCGAGCCCCTCTTCGGAGACTTCCGGCTCCTGGAGCCCGGCCTCGTCCGGGTGCCGCTGTGGCGCCCGGACGGTCCGGTGCCGGGGGCCGAGGAGCTCAACAACACCGTCTTCTACGGAGGAGTGGGCCGCAAGGGCTGACCGGGAGGGTCAGACCGCGGGCCGCGCCGGGACGTCGCAGGAGTCCTTGAAGCCCTGGCTGGTCAGCCCCAGCGCCGAGTTGATGCGCGAGCGGAGGTTCTCCACCGCCACCATCGCGGTCAGCTCGACGAACGCCTCGTTGCCGAGCCGCCGGCGCAGCCGCTCCGCCAGGTCGTCCTCGACGGCCGGCGGGGTGAGGCTCATCGCCTCGGCGTACTCCATGACGTCCCGCTCCAGCGGGGTGTAGGCGTCGCTCTCCCGCCACCGGGGCACGTCGCGCAGCTTGTCCTGCGCCATGCCCTGGTTGTGGCTGAGCCAGTAGCCGAAGTCCATGCACCACGAGCAGCCGATGGTCGAGGCCGACGCCATCACGGCGAGTTCCTTGAGGCCGGAGTCGAGCTTGTTCCAGCGCGCCACCGACTTCTCGAAGCGGGCGTCGGTCATCAGCACCTTCGGGTGGTGGGCCAGCGCCAGGAGCGGATCGATGACCTTGCCGTAGGTGCGCTTGCTGTACCAGGCGGTGATCCGGTTCAGCAGGGTGCGGGGCGGGTCGAGCGGGATGCGGGCCATGGCCGGTGCCTCCATCGGTCAGAGGGGCGGTTGCTTTCGACCGTACGACGGACCGCGGGGTCCCGGGCGTGACATCCTTCCGAAAGTTTTTTGACGTCGCAGGTCAGAGCCGGTGTGTCAGGGGGCTGTCCTAGTCTTGGCGGCATGGACGGTGAGCTCTTCCCGAGGCCTTCGGCCGAGGTCGCCCCGGGAGCCGTGCACGTCCCCGGCTGGCTCGGCCCGGCCGACCAGCGGCGCCTGCTGGCCGCCTGCCGGCGCTGGGCCGCGCCGCCCGCCGGCCTGCGGACGGTCCGGATGCCGAGCGGCGGGGAGATGTCGGTCCGCACGGTCTGCCTCGGCTGGCACTGGTTCCCCTACGGCTACGCCCGTACCGTCGTCGACGGCGACGGGGCGCCCGTCAAGCCGTTCCCGGCGTGGCTGGGCGAGCTGGCCCGGGACGCGGTGGCCCGGGCGTACGGGCGCGAGGCCGGCCCGGAGCCGTACGACATCGCCCTCGTCAACTTCTACGACGCCCGGGGAAAGGCGAAGATGGGCCTGCACCGCGACGGCGACGAGAAGTCCCTCGCGCCGGTCGTCTCGCTCAGCCTCGGTGACACCTGCGTCTTCCGCTTCGGGCACCCGGGCGGGCGCACCCGCCCCTGGACGGACGTGGAGCTGCGCAGCGGTGACCTCTTCGTCTTCGGCGGCCCCTCCCGGCTCGCCTACCACGGCGTTCCCCGCACCCTCCCCGGCACCGCGCCGCCCGCGCTGGGCCTCGACGGCAGACTGAACGTCACCCTCCGGGTGAGCGGGCTGTAGCCCGGGTCCGGGGCTCGTCCGGCAGCCCGGCGGGCCGGACGGATAATGAGGTGACCTGCTCTTCCCCGGGGCCGCCACGGCACGGGGGTGCCCCTCGCCCTGGAGGTGCCGTGACCGGCTCCCGCCCGATCAGCTCACCGCTCGACGCCCTGCGCCCGGCCGCGTTCGGCGCGGACCCGTCGGGGGAGCGGATGGCGCGCATCAGACGGTCGCCGAACTTCGCGGACGGGGCCTTCGTCAATCCCGAGGGCACCCGGCGGACGCCCTCGGGGTCGATGCTGACGTACCTTCCCACGTACTTCCGCAAGGAGGAGCGCGTCCGGCGGGCCCCCGCGCACGCCGTGCCCGTCCACCCCACCACCGTCGCCGACCTGGCCGTGCCTGCGGCCTCGGGGCTGCGGCTCACCTGGATGGGCCACTCCAGCGTCCTGGCCGAGATCGACGGCGGCCGGGTGCTCTTCGACCCGGTGTGGTCCGAGCGCTGTTCGCCCTTCGCCTTCGCGGGCCCCCGGCGGCTGCACCCGGTGCCCGTGCCGCTCGCCGAGACCGGCCGGCTCGACGCCGTCGTCATCTCGCACGACCACTACGACCACCTCGACATGCCGACCGTACGGGCCCTGGCCCGCACCGGCACGGCCTTCGTCGTCCCGCTGGGCGTCGGCGCCCATCTCGAGCACTGGGGCGTGCCGGCGGACCGCGTGACCGAGCTCGACTGGCACGAGTCGACCGAGATCGCCGGCCTCACCCTCACCGCCACCCCCGCCCGGCACTTCTGTGGCCGGGCGCTGCGCAACACCCAGCACACCCTGTGGGCCTCCTGGGTGGTCGCGGGTCCGCGCCACCGTGTCTTCCACAGCGGTGACACCGGCTACTTCCCCGGCTTCGCCGCCATCGGTGAGCAATACGGGCCGTTCGACGCCACGATGATCCAGATCGGCGCCTACTCCGAGTTCTGGCCTGACATCCACATGACGCCCGACGAGGGCATGCGGGCCCACGTCGACCTCCAGGGCGGCCGTCCCGGTGAGGGCGTCATGCTGCCGATCCACTGGGGCACCTTCAACCTCGCCCCGCACTCCTGGGAGGAGCCCGCCGAGGGCACGGTCGCGGCAGCCCGGCGCATGGGCGCGCGCATCGCCGCGCCGCGCCCCGGCCAGCCGTTCGAGCCGGAGACGGGGCTGCCGCTGGAGCTGTGGTGGCGTCCGGTCGCGGTGTCTCCGGAAGGCGGCTGGGAGCCGGTGGAGCACGTTCCGACGGCCGGCGCCACGGCGGGTGGTGCGGGAGACGGCGCGGACGACGTCGTCCTTCAGGCATGAAGCAGGAGTGGGGGCTCGCCTCGCTCTTCGCTTGTTTGGCTCGTTTGTGCACGCTCCCGCGTCCCGTATCCCCGGCATCTCTTGTCACCCAAGTGGACTGGCCGCTTCAATGCCTGACGACGGTTAGGAAACCTTCCTAACAGCCGATTCGGGATGGAGCATCCGCATGCCCACTCGCCACACGACGGGCGCCGCGACTCATGTCGCCGCTCGTTCCACGAAGAAGACCACACGCGTCGCCCTCCTGGGCATGGCCCTGGCCCTCCCCGCCTCCCTCGCGATCACCGGCGTCGGACAGGCGGTTCCGGCCGGGGCCGCCCCGCTCGCGGCGGCCGCCCGTATACAGGGCGCGGGCCTGGACGACCCGCACGAGAAGGACATCGCCATGCAGCTGGTGTCCAGCGCGGAGAACTCCTCGCTCGACTGGCGCAAGCAGTTCACCTACATCGAGCCATACGACGACGGCCGCGGCTACACCGGCGGCATCATCGGCTTCACCTCTCGCACCGGCGACATGCTCGAACTCGTCGAGCGCTACACGAAGGCCAAGCCGGGCAACCCGCTGGCCACGTACCTCCCCGCCCTGCGCAAGGTCAACGGCACCGACTCCCACGCCGGCCTCGGCAAGCCCTTCGAGGCGGCCTGGCACAAGGCCGCCGAGGACAAGGCGTTCCAGGACGCGCAGGAGGCCGAGCGCGACCGCGTGTACTTCAACCCCTCCGTCGGTCTGGCCAAGAAGGACGGCCTGCGCACGCTCGGCCAGTTCGTCTACTACGACGCGATCGTCATGCACGGCCCCGGCGACGACGGCGACAGCTTCGGCGGCATCCGCAAGGCCGCCCTGGCGAAGGCCAAGTCCCCTGCCCAGGGCGGCGACGAGAAGACCTACCTCAACGCCTTCCTCGACGCCCGCAAGAAGGTCATGAAGAAGGAGGAGGCGCACAGCGACACCAGCCGGGTCGACACCGAGCAGCGCGTCTTCCTCAACGACGGCAACTTCGACCTCCGGCCGCCGCTGAAGTGGAAGGTCTACGGCGACTCCTACCGCATCGACAAGTGAGCCGGGGCCGGGCGTCCCGCCCTGTGCCACCGGAGCCACGGCCGTCGTCCGCCGAGCGGGCGCCGTCCCCTTGACCGCCGGCCTCTCAGGCCCCGCCCGCTGAAGCCGTTCGCTCCGACGCCCCGCCGGCTCGCCGTTCGTCCGCCCGCGCACCCGCAGGGGAGGGGCGCGGGCGGAGGCGTGTCAGTGCCGGAGGTGCTGCTCCATGTCGCAGCAGGAGTCCCGGCGCAGCTGCCGGCCCACCTCCAGCCAGTCGGTGCGGTCCGCGCGGTCCTCACGCATCGCGGGGGCAGCGGCCCGCTTGTACGCGCCGACCAGCTCGCCCTGTTCGTACAGGAAGCCGCCGCGCAGCACGGCGGACGTCCGCACGAGCGAGTCGAAGTCGCTGAACGGGTCGCCGTCGACGAGCGTGACGTCGGCCAGCTTGCCCACCTCCAGCGTGCCCAGGTCCCGCTCGGCGCCGAACACCCGGGCCGGCAGCAGGGTCGCGGTGCGCAGCGCCTGCGCCGCCGACAGCCCGTGCTGGTGCAGTGCGCGCAGCCCCATGTGCAGGGAGAGACCGACGGGCACCAGCGGGGCGTCCGTGCCGAGGGCGACGAGGCCGCCGCCCGACAGCACCTTGCGGTAGACCTCGATCTCACGACGCAGCGCGGTCAGCTGGTCGGCCGAGGGCGCCTGCCCGGCCGTCTGCCGGACGAGGGCCACGTCCCAGGGCGGCATCAGCTCCGTGACCCGGGGGTCCTCGGCCAGGGCCGGGTCCGAGCCCAGCAAGGGCACGGAGGTGAAGAGCGTGGCGATCATGTGGAAGTCCGTGGCGGTGTAGATCTCCGTCAGGTCCTCGTAGGCGCGGCCCGTCGCGGACGTGGCGTGCCCGAACTCCAGCCTCTGCGTGGCCAGCAGATGGGTCGTCAGGTCCTGGCCCAGCTGGACGCCGGGAGAGCACAGATGGCTGCCGGTGCGCACGCCCAGCCGCTCGTGGGCGAAGCGCGCCGCCTCCTCCATCACCCAGCCGGGCGCGCGGACGTACGTCTTGACGAAGTCCCAGTCCAGGGCGGTCGCCCGGGACAGCGAACGGCGCAGCCCCTCCTCCGTGCGGTGCGCGCGGCCCATGCTGTACGCGACCCGCGAGCCGTCCAGCAACTCCCCGGCCGTCAGCAGCCTGGGCCCGGCCAGCGCGCCGGCCGCCACGGCCTCGCGGAGGCGGGCCTGCTCGTAGGCGAAGCCGCCGAGGGAGACGGCCGTGGTGATGCCGTACGCCAGCTGGAGGGCCGTCTGCCGGCCGCCGTAGGTGTACTGCCAGGGGTGGGTGTGGGCGTCCCACAGCCCGGGGATCACCGTGCGCCGCGAGGCGTCGACCCGCTGCCGGGCGGCCCGCCGGGCCCGGTGCGGCTCGACGGCCGCGATCCGCCCGCCGCGCACGACGAGGTCGACGTCCTCACGGACCGCCTCGCCCGTGCCGTCCCAGAACCGGCCGGCGTGCACGACGGTGTCGGCGGGGGCCGGGCGGCGGTAGTCGAGCGCGACCGGGACGGTGCGGGCGCTGCCGTCCGTCGTGTCCAGCAGGCACAGGCGCCCGGCCGAGAGGTAGAGGATCCGGCGCCCGTCGGCCGACCAGGACGGATGGTCGGCGGCCTCGTCCGTGAGCCGGCGGGGTTCGCCGTCGGGCGTGCCGTCGGCCCGTACCGGCAGCAGCCACAGCGCGGACTCGCTGATCACGGCCATCGAACGGCCGTCGGGGGACCAGACGGGCCCCGAGTCGTAGCGGTCGGAGAGCGAGACGTGCGGGGCGAGGGCGTGGAGGCGGGCGGCACCGGTGCCGGCGTCGACGACCCGGATGAGGTTGTAGCCCTCGCGGAACCGCTGGTTCAGACGGTTTCGGTCGCACAGGGCGAGGAAACGGCCGTCGGGCGACCAGCTCGGCCGGCCCGGCAGCCCGCCCGCGCCCAGCGGTGCCGCCAGGACGTGGTCCTTGCCGGCCGCGAGGTCGCGGACGACGAGGTTCCCGGACATGTCGAGGCAGGCCAGCCGGGTGCCGTCGGGGGAGAGCGCGGGGTGGACGCGCCCGCCGTCCGCCAGGACCGTCTCCTCGCCGGACGCGAGGTCGCGGCGGCGCACCGCGAGCAGCCCGCCGCGGTCGTCGGCGTAGATCAGGGACCGGCCGTCGCGCGACCACGAGGGCGCCAGGAGATAGCGGGTGGGGTCGGCCGTCACCACCCGGCGCGGGGCCCCGCCGCCGGACACGTCGGCGATCCACAGCGAATTGAGCGCCGCGAACGCCACCTGGCGGGCGTCGGGCGAGAGCGCCGGCAGGTGCAGCGCCCTGACGCGCCGCACCCCCTCGGTCGCGAAGTCGTACCGCTTGACCTCATAGCGAGGCCGGTCCACCGGCAGCTCGGCGGTGAAGGGGATCACGGCCGAGACCACGGTCCGGCCGGTGGTGGGCGGGGTGGGCGGCGGGGCGGCGGAGGGGTGGGGGAGCGAGGCGGAGGCGGGCGCGACGCGGGTGGCGGCCGCGGTGGCGGCCGTGACCGCCATGGCGGGGGCCGTGGAGCCGGGGCCCGCCGCCGGGGCCTCGGGGCGGACGAGGTGGAACTGGCCGCTCACGGTCAGCAGCAGCTCCTCACGCGAGACCCAGCGCGGCGGAACGGGCTCCAGGTCGCCCTCGACCGGGACCGCGGCGCCGTCCACGACGAGCGTGCAGGAGGCGGCCGGCGCGGCCGTCGTCCGCAGATAGGCCAGTCGCCCGGCGGGCGACACCGCCGGGGTCATCACCTGCCCGGCGGCGCTCTCCGTGTGCTCCACCCGCACCGGCCCCCGCCCGTCGGCGGGCACGGACACGACCGCACGGGCGTCGAGCGCGGACCCCACGACTTTGCCGCGCACGAACAGCACGCGGGCGCCGTCCGGCGACCACACGGGGTCGAAGTCCTCCCAGGCCCCCTCCTGGTCGGGCCCCTGCTGGCCGGCGAGCCCGGAGAGCTGCGTCAGGGCGCCGGTGCGCACGTCCACGACCCACACACGGTACGGGCTGCCCGCCACGGGGTCGCCGCCGCGCTCGGAGGCGAAGGCGATCCGCGTCCCGTCGGGCGACCAGGCCGGCCCGCGGTCGTCCCACGGCCCGTCCGTGACCTGCCGCAGCCCGGAGCCGTCCGGCCGCAGCGTCCAGATGTGGAAGCCGCCGCCCCGGTAGGCGCACACCGCGACGGTCCTGCCGTCGGGGGAGTGGACGGGCCGGGTGGGTTCGAGGTCGGCGGGGGTGATCGCCCGGGCCTCGCCCCCGGCGCGGGGGACGGACCACAGGACGTTCTGCACCTCCGCGATCAGCCGGTCTCCGGCCGGGGAGAGCGTGGCGGCCCCGTTGGTGGCCCCGGTGAAGGACAGGACGGTCGCCCCCGCCCCGGACCCCCCGCCCTCGGAGACGGCGGCCACGGCGTCCACGGGCAACCCGGCGGCCGCGCCCGCCACGGCGGCGGTGCCGGCCGCCTGAAGGAATCTGCGCCGGGAAAGAGGGGTGTCCAACTGTCCTCCTGGATCAGGGGAGTTGCGCGGGGCAGCAGCTCATTTCCGAAAACCCGATGGTCGCACGCCGCACAGCCGGAAGGTCAACACTGAGCTGGTCACTTGGATGGCCTTCGATGCCCGCCGATCGGGGCCCTGGGGGAGGGGCGGTGCGCAAGTGATCACGACCGTGGCGGGGGATTGTTCATCCGGACGGGTGATGGGGGAGGGGACCCGAGAGGGCCGGGGCGCGACATGGCGCGGCCGCTCGGCGTGGGACCCCCCACCAAGATCCACTGTCTGGAAAGCCGTGCACGACCATCGCGTGGAGTGCGGTATTGTTCTCATGCGCGCTCGGCGAGGGACCAAAGACCCAAGCCGGACAAGCACCGGGACGTGGCGCAGTTTGGTAGCGCACTTGACTGGGGGTCAAGGGGTCGTGGGTTCAAATCCCGCCGTCCCGACACGGTGAAAGAAGCCTCTGATTAGCGGGAAACCGCAGGTCAGAGGCTCTTTTCATATGCGTCAGCGGACGAGCCGCAGGTGCCGAACGGGCGCGGGCTCTGGGACCAGTTTGGGACCAGGGGCCTCTCGGCGGCCGTCGGTGAGGTAGCGGCTGAGGGCGGCGCCGGCCAGGTGGATCGACCGGCGGTCGGGGTGCAGGTACCGCTGAGTAGTGGTGCCTTGCCGAGCGTCAAGTGCAGCTTTCGCTCGAGAGCGGCTGTGGCGATGCGGGTGAGGGCGGAGGTGACGGTCCCGGAGCGGACCGGCGGCGGGATCAGGTTGGCCATGTACAGGAGCATGCTGAGGGATCACAGGTCGGAGGCGATGAGACGCGCCTCGCTCCTGGGGGCTGCCGCCCGTCAGTCGTCCTGGGTGGTTAGGGAGTCGCGCAGGTCGGAGAGCGTCCGGGTCGTGCCGTCCACCGTCAACGACCAGAAGGTCCACCCGTCCACCCGGTCGTCGCCGGCCGCTATCCGCGCCGCGGACGTGGGCGTGTTCCAGGGCCGCTGGAAGCACATGATCCTGCCGTCCGCCAGCAGGGTCGCCCTGGCCGGGCCTCGTTTCCCCCGGCCCGTCAACGCGATCCCGCCTGCGGAGAACGCCTCGGGTGGCAGGGCGGCCACCAGAGTGCTCAGGTCGACGCGGTGGCTCGCCACCGCGGCCGCCGGGGGCTCGGATCCGCCGCTCGTGCCTTCGGCGACGCCGCCGCTCGCCCCTCCCTCGGAGGGCGAGTCGTCTCCTGAGCGGTCGTGGGCTCGGCAGCCGTCCATGTGAGGTCTTCGATCTCGGTACGGGCGTACAGTGCCACACCGGCGTTGTCTACGTTGGCGAGGTAGAGCCGGACGAGTCCGACAGGAAACGAAAGATGCGGTGCCCGGCTCATGTGGAGCCGGACACCGCATACTGTCAGGGGAATGCACGCTCAGATAAGACCGCGGTCCATGAAGTCATGAGCTTCTTCCCAAGAGATGAAATCGCACTCTCCCGTATTAAGGTCGACACGGATCGGCATATTGCCCCCGAGTCGATTGTATTCGTCTCCGTGGTCGAGGAACTCAACCGTGTCGTAGGGGGCGATGAATCGGTCACCCTCGATGAAGCAGTACTCCAGATCCAGCCGAACGTTGGTGGATCCCCATGTCTGGCTCCGCTCAGCCAGGAACCTCTCGGCTAGTTCCTGGGCTTCCTTTCGGTCAAGCATCTCAGTTGGTCCTCATGAGGTAGTAGTTTCTGTACCGTTGGTCGGCAGGGTTTGCCCGCCCTGTCTGGAAGTCGAAGAAGACCACCTTGCCATCGGCGTTCACTACGTTGAAGTAGTGGCCCATACCTCTGGTCGGCCATGCGCCGACGATCCCCCGGGCGCCAGGCCCCCAGCTGAGCACGTCCCTTACGAGGGGGTCGAGTCCTCCCTTCCGCACGAACGGACGTCCGGTCAGCGCCGAAACCTCGTCTGGACGCATGGGGCGATCAGCTCCAGGCACAGCGTTAGGGTTCTTGCCTGCCATGAGGTCATCGCCGGCCGTCGCACAGAGCCCGCAGTTCATTCGCCCGCCCTCTGGGTTGATACGTTCCATTGAGGGCAGGTGTTCCGGCGTGTAGTACGGCAATCCGTAGCGGGTCTCGCTCCTGCCTCCGTAGTACCGTCCGCCTGCCGGCGGAGTGACTGCGTCCTTCTTCCAGCCCCGCAGCCCACCGAGACCCGTGGCCGCGATTTGCATCGCCAAGTCATCGGCGGCTCGACTGTAAGTGTCGTGGAGCTCGTCGCAGCCCTGGTCGCGGAACATCTCTGCCGCGTGGTAGAGCCGGTAGGCAGGGCGGACAGGAAGGTACTCGTCGACGAAGCCACCCGTACCGCCGTTCTTCCCTCTCAAAGCGTTGAAGAGGTCTCCGACGAACTTGAACGGGAGCTTGAGGCCCTCCACGAAGCCGCTGCCGAAGACCCTGGCTCCTTCACTGAACGACTTGATGTGGTCGTCGTTGGGGTCGTCAGGGGTCCAGCCTGTGGGGTCGGTGTACCTGGTCGGCGCGTTGGCGGCGTACGGGTAAGCCGAGGCATAGGGCTCGCCGACAGGCGCCGGGGCGGGGTCGGTGCCGGTGAGGCGTCCCGTAGCCGGGTCGTAATTACGGGCCCGGAGGTAGTAACCAGCGGCGCTGGTCGTCGGCTCCCGGTATGCACCCGCGAAAGCGAAGGGGTTGGCCGGTGGCTTCCCGCCGGCGTTTGTCTGGGTGCCTTCGCCGAACGCGGTGTAGGTATAGCTGGTCTGGAGGTTGCCGTTGGAGTCCGTCAGATCACTGACGGAGCCGAGCAGGTCTCGGTGGTGGTAGTAGGTGTTGCCACCCGTGGCCTCGGCCTGGATCTGGCCGCGCGGAGTGTACCGATATTCGGCCTGTAAGGTGCCGTTCCCGTCATAGTCCGCTGCTGCCAGGGGCAGGGCGTTGTTGATGTCCCAGGCCGTGGTGCGTTGCAGTCCACCACCGTCTTTGGATGCCGTCGTGCGATTACCGTCGGCGTCGTAACCATAGGAGTAGGCCGCCCCACCTGCCACTGCCTTGATCAGGCGGTTGTTGGCGTCATAAGCGAAGGTGTCACCACCCGCGCCGGTCTGGTTGCCGTCGGCGTCGTAGGTGAAGTCACGGCTTGCTGAACCGCTGACCGACTGGATGAGTTGGTCGGCGTCGTCGTACTTGTAGGTGGTGCTGACGCCTGCTCGGTTCTGTAACTGCCGGTTGCCTACCTGGTCGTACCTATAGGTCGTGGCCGCGGAGAGATCCGGGCACTTGTCTGCCTTTGCGACGGATGAACACTCGGTGGTCAGCCGGCCGGCGGGGTCATAGTCGTAGTACTGGTAGCTGGCTGCCTTCCCTGCACGGGTGACCTCGATCTGGACCGGCTGTCCCGCGTCGTCGAGCGTCTGCGCCCATGTCGAGAGCGCAGAGGCCCCCTTGACGTTGCTGACAGATGTGAGATGACCAGCGTTGTCGTAGGCGCGCTTCTCCACGTAGCTGTTGGCAGCGGGGAGCTTGCTCGTCGTGAGGTGACCATCCTGGTCGTAGCTGTAGGCAATGGTTCCCGCGGCTGTCGTCTCCGAAGTTCGCAGGCCATCCCCGTCGTAGGCGTATCGGATGGTGTTGCTCGCGATCCCTGACCTGGGCAAAGTCCAGTGGTGCCAAGCGACGTCCAGGCAGTCCCAGGTGGTGATGGGCGTGCCCAGCTTGTTGGTACCATCTGAAATCTCCATGCATTTGCCACCCGCGGCATTCACGAGCGTGCCGTCGTCGCGGAAGGTCCAGCGCTGGAGGGCATCGTCGGAGCACGTGGCGAGTTTGACTTGTGCGCCCTTGTTCGAGCTGGTCGCAGCGGCGCACTTACCCAGAGCCTTCAGACGAACGCCGTCGTACGTCCACTGCTGAGCCGGCACTCCGGCGCAGGTCCAGGACTGAATGACGGTGCCGTCCTTCGTCTGCCCGTTGTCCACGTCCACGCACAGACCATTGACACCCACCACCGCACCCGTCGGACGCGGGAGGGTCCAGTGGTGCCAAGCCGCAGCGAGGCAATCCCAGGTCGTGATCGGGGTGCCCAGCTTGTTGGTGCCGTTCGAGATCTCCATGCACTTGCCACCCGCGGCATTGACCAGCTCGCCGTTGTCGCGGAACGTCCAGCGCTGAAGAGCATCGTTCGAGCACGTGGCAAGCTTCACCTGCGCACCCCGGCCGGAACCGGTCGCAGCGGCGCACTTACCCAGGGCCTTCAGGTGAGCGCCGTCGTACGTCCACTGCTGAGCCGGCACTCCGGCGCAGGTCCAGGACTGAATGACGGTGCCGTCCTTCGTCTGCCCGTTGTCCACGTCCACGCACAGACCATTGACACCCACCACCGCACCCGTCGGGCCGGCACTTCCGATATCGCTGGTTCGCTCGGTAATGCGGCCCATGTCGTCGTAGGCGTAGGAGAAGACAGCCTTGCCCGTGCTGGGTGTGACCGCCGTCAGACGTCCGGCACTGTCATAGTCAAGGGTGCGGGTGCCGCTGCCATCGGTGATGGAGCGTCGCTGCCCGATCGCGTCGTAGGCCGTGGTCACGGTCGGAGTGTTGTCGGTGTAGGTGGTGCCGCGGGGCAGGCCGCGAGCGTCGAAGTCGGTCCTGGCCGTGACGCCGCGGGCATTGGTGACCGTGATCCGGTTGCCGTCCACGTCGTAGCCGTAGGTCTTCCGGCGGCCGAGCGGGTCGGTGACGGAGGTCTGCCGTCCCGTTTCGTCGTACTCGTAGGTGGTGGTGTGGCCGTTGGGGTCCTTGCGTGTGGCCAGGTCACCGGCCGTGTTGTATGTGTAGCGGGTGACCGCGCCGTCCGGGCCGGTGACGGCGGCAATGCGCCCGAGGTCGTCGTAATCGGTCTTGGTCGTCCTGCCCAGTTCGTCCGTGGTCGACACAGCGCGGTTCGTCGCGTCGTAAGCCGTGCTGGTCGACTTCCCCAGCGGGTTGGTCACCTTGGTCTGGTTGCCTGCGGCGTCGTAGCCGAAGGAGGTGGTGAACTGCGCCGCCTCCGCATCGCTGACGTTGCCGCGGGGATCGACCTGGGTGGCAGTGCGGCCGTCGTCGTCGTAGGACCAGGTGGTCGTGCGCCCTTCCGGGCTGATCATCCTCGTGCGGTGGCCATCGGCGTCGTAGCCGAACGAGGTCACTTTGCCCAGCGGGTCGGTCGAGGTCGCCAGCAGCCCCGTGTCGGTGTAGCTGTGGTGTGTGACATTGCCGAGAGGGTCGGTGGATGTCAGGACGTTGTCATTGGCGTCGTATGTCGTGCTACTGGTCTGCCCGAGGGCGTTGGTGACCGAGACCTGGCGGCCCAGCGCGTCGTAAGCGGTGGTGGTCACGGCCCCCGTGGGGTCGGTCACCTTCGTACGGTTGCCGTTGGCGTCGTAGCCGTAGCTCGTGGTGTAGGCGGCGGCGTTGGCCCCGAGGATATTGCCGCGCGGCGAGACCGTGCTGATCAGCCAGTTCGCCTTGTCGTATGTGTAGGTCGTCCGATTGCCGAGGGCGTCGGTGACCGAGGTGAGGTTCCCGTTGGCGTCGTACGCGCGCGTCTGCTTCTTGCCCGCAGGGTTGGTGGTTTCCACGAGGCGGCCGGAACTGTCGTAGGCGTACGCGGTGATGCGCCCTGCCGGGTCCTTCACGGAGAGGAGACGACCGGCACCGTCGTAGCCGTAGGCGGTTGTGTGCCTCAGTGGATCGGTTGCCGAGAGGAGGAGGCCACGCCCGTCATAGGTGTAGGTCGTGGTGAAGGCAGCGGGATCGGCACCTTCGGCATTGCCACGTGGGTCGGTCATCGCGGTGACCCGACCGGCGGCGTCGTAACGGAAGGTCGTCTTCTCGCCTAGCGGAGTCGTCACCGACGTGCGGTTGCCCGCCGCGTCATAGGTATAGATCGTTGCCTTGCCTCGCGGCGTAGTGACGCTCGCAAGGGCTCCTTGATCGGTGTATGTGTACGCGACCGTGCCACCGGCAGGGTCGGTGCTGAATGTGACCCGGTTGGCCGTGTCGTAGGTATACGTCGACCTCTTGCCGCGGCCGTCAGTGTGGCTGGAGATGTTCCCCTGGGCATCGTAAGTCCAGGTCTCAGCCAGTCCCACCGAGGAAGGAGATTTCCGTGTGCTCAGGCGGCCAGCTGTGTCGTACGACATCTCCGTCGTGTTGCCGGAGGGGTCCGTGATGGAGACTGGATGCAGATTCCGGTCGTAGCTGTAGGAGACCTTGTCCCCGTACGGGTTGATGCTCTCCAGCAGTACGTTGCCGGAGTACACATCGGTCCAGACCCCGCCGTTCGGGTCCGTCATATGGGATTCGCGTTTGTTGTCCCAAGTGAAAGTCGACGTCTTGCCCGAGCCGTCGGTCTGGGAGACGACGCGTCCCGAAGCGTCGTACGTGTTCGCGACTTTTCCCCCGCCACGTCCGGTGGCGGTGGATAGCCGCTTGTTGGAATCATAAGTGTACGTAGTGGTCTTGCCGACCTGGTCCTTCACGGATGTCAGCAGCCCGTCGGTATAGCCATAGGAGACCGACGTGCCGTCGGGCAGCGTCATCCTGGTCAGGAGCCCCGAAGCATCCAAGGTGAATGGGACCGAACGTCCTGCCCCGTCCTTGACCGATGCGAGACGGCCTGAGGAATAGGTCAGCGTAAGGGCTGCTCCGCCGCCACTGGCGACAGAGGTCAACTGACCTGAGGAGCTGAACGTCCGCCGTGTGCCGTCAGGACTGGCGACGATGTACGTGGTCCCAGACTTGGTGAGCTGCAATGACGAACCTGCGGGAGTCGCGTAGCTGCTTCCCCCTTGCTCTTTGAACGCCACCCGGGCGCCGTCGGCGTCCTGGAGCGTGGCACTACTCCCGGCGGTAATCGTCAGTTTGGCGTCGAAAGAAGTTGCCCAGCCTCGGCCCAGCAGTCCGGATTCAGCCGAGTCGGAACGATAGGTACGCTCCATTGAGAACGGAGTGCCGACACCCACGAGGGAGGCGTCCGTGTTCCGGTCGTAAAACGCCCCGGTGGCGGTATTCACCGGGTCCGCGCGGCGTGTCTGCCCGTAGCAGTGGCACAGCCCGGCCTGCGTCCCAGGAATGTCCGGAGTGTAGAAGGCCTGGACGAATGGCGACGTCATCCCTCCGGGGCTCCCGGAGCCGTCCGTCCCCTCCAGAAAGATCCAGGCGTAGTACTTCTTGCCGTCCTGGAGATGCCCGCCGTTCAAGGAGGAACTCCACCAGAAGCACTGGTCGGCAGGGTATGGATTGGAGGGCCACCAGCCGTAGCACCAGGCCCCGTTCTCCAGATACTTCCCTTCCGGATCGCCGGTCGAGCGCTTGATCTCCTGCTGGTGCACCGGGTTCTTGTTCTCGTCCATGACATACAGCCACAGCCCGGATACGGCCGACGCCGAGACCGAGGAGAACTTCGCCTGCCCGCCGATCGACAGCATGCCCGGATAGGCGGTCGCGTAGGCGGAGACCCAGTCCGGGTTGGGCACTCCAGCCGCTGCGGCACGCGCGGCCGGACCCTTGAGGGACTTGGCGGCGGGCCCAACCTTCAACGGCTTGTCCGGCTTCGGTGCCGGCTCGGCGGGTAACCGCTGGCGCCTCGGCTTGAGGAACTCGCGCATCGGCGAGTAACTTCCCTGCGAACCATGCACCTGCGCCTTGCGCTGCGCCAAGGTCATTGCCCTGGGCGGCTTGGGCAGATCCTTGGCTGTACGTGTCACAACAGAGGCCCCCGCGAGCGGGCCTCCTCGATCGCCGATCTGCCTCGCCCGGGCCATATCGGCACCGCCGGTGGTAGTTGCCAGCAATGCAGTTGCCAAGGCGATGACGACTGCGCGACGTGCGGATCTGAACACGACTCGCCCCACCTCCTTTCAGTAGGAAACGGGAAGATCATCTGCCGGAAGCAGGTGGCCGCGGGCCCAAACTCGAACAAGTGGCCTAAATGTGCTGGGCCGTGATTTCTGCTTGCCGTCGGCTTGGGACATGCACGAGTACGGCGATCCGGTCTTGGCTGGATCCCGCTGGATGGTTCGTGGCTCGTGTTGCCGGGCGCTTACGCAGCAGCCCCGTCTGCACGTTCCTTTCCGGTGTGCGGGCGGGGCTTCTCGTCAAGCGAACGCGGTGAAGTGATCCTCGTCGTCAGGAAGACGGAGTAGGGCCTTCCAGAAGGTTCAGCTTGGTGCGGATCGGGCCTTTGTTGGCGTACGTCGCGATGAACTTCTTGACGTCGCTGATCATCTTCGCGTTCTCCTTCGTCCCGTACTGGAACGACAGGTAGACGTCGGGGGCCCTTGGCGGCGATCAGCCGCTTGGCCAGGATCTCGGGGTTGTTCTCCTGCCGCTGCGTCTCGTGCCCCTTCCACAGCAGGGAGTCGGGCACGATGTCGGGGCCGGAGGCTATGACGGCCTTGAACTTGTCGGGCTTCTGCAGCACGGACTTCAGGCCGACGAAGCCGCCCGTGGACGAGCCCATGAAGGCCCAGCCGTCACGCGGTTTCAGGGTGCGGAAGTTCTGCTTCATCAGGTCCGGGACGTCTTCCGTCAGCCAGGTGCCCATCTTGGGCTGGCCGGGGATGTCGCTGCCGTCCCAGTAGATGCCGCCGTCGTCCGGACCGGGGTTGAGGATCGGCATGGCCAGCAGGAAGGGCTTGCTCTTCCCCTGCTGGTACCACTTGGTGATGCTGTCCTCAAGCGAGAGCTTGTCCTTGCCGAAGGCGCCGAACGCCCAGTAGTTGCTGTCGTGGCCGGGACCGCCGGGCAGGGCGATCAGCAAGGGGAAGCCGCTCTGCCCGCAGGGTGCGGGTGTAGGCAATCATGTCCTCGTCGAAGACCTTGGGGCGTCCACCGTGCCGTCCGCGTTCGCGGGCGGAGGCTTGGCCTTCAAGAGACTTCTCCCGGATGTACTCGCGTTCGGACTCAGTCATACCGGGGCGTGACCCGGATACGGGTCAAAGAGGAAATGAGTTGATCTTGAAGTGCGGTGGATCGACCTTGGGGTCGTCAGCGCGCCAGTCTGAGGCGTGCCGTCTCTGCGGCATGGGCCGCGGCTTCGATCAGCCCGAGTTCGCCGGCGAGCGTTCCCACGAAGGCGTCGACCGCCTTGATCGCGCGGCCCTCCATGGTGTCGGGCTCTGCGAAGTACGCCGCGAACTCTCCGTCGCCGATGGTCGCCATGGCGGGCCGACGGGCCTGGTAGTCGGCCCACATCGGTCTGTAGACGGCGCGCACTCGGTCGAGCTCGTTTTCGTCGATTTCCTCGTGCCGGAGACGGCGGAATGTTTGCTCGCGGGCTTTCCACATCGCGATGTGGTGCTGGACGGAAACGGGCCCGAACGGGCCGGGGAGGGCTCGTTCGATCCTCGGCATGCCCGGCTGGACGGGCCAGGGCGAGTACAGCTCCGTGAGGACCGCGGTCAGTTTGCCGATGTCGATCCGGCCGGTCCGCTCGCCTTCCTCGAGGACGAGCTGGGCGACGCGCCGTTGCTTGAGGGTAGCCGAGGGGTGGGCGAGTTGCTCAACGATGGCGCGGACGTTCTTGCCGCGCCGGACGGCGGTCGTCTGGCCAGTGGCGCGCGCGTGGGTACGCCAGGCTCGACGCGCCTGCGGGGTGTGCACGATCGTGTCGTCGATCAGCCACAGGTACAGCACGACACGGATCAGCGAGCGTTGAGGAATGCGCCCCAGCGGGGAACGTTCTCGAGCCTCGAGAAGCCTGGTGAACAACTCCCGTTGCTCCGGGGGGAAGACCCGCGGATCGCTGCCGTGGGGGCTGGTCTTGCGCGGCTCGGGGCTGGCGAGCATCCCGTCCTCGACCCAGGAGGTCACCATCCTGGGACTGGCTTTCATCACGCCCAGAGAGTGCGCGTCGGCGACCAGATCGGCCGCAGTTCCCTCGCCCCACTTGGTGGTTCGATCACCGTCCATGGCGCCGAACTTACATCGAGATTCGAGCCTCGGGAGCTGCATTCAGCGGACGTCAGCCATAAGGCTTGGGGCTGCAGAAACTGCGCGCCCCGCACCGTATCCCTGCCAGGACCACGCGGTGCGGGGCAGCCGACTCATCCCCTGAACGGAGACCGTCATGTCCCACCGTACGCACCGCCCCGTCCAGAAGCGGCGACGTGCCCGCCATCGTCTTGTCCAGGGCCTCGGGCAGGTGGCGTTCTACGCCGCTTCCGCCACGTTGGCCGGCGGGCTGGTCCGCGAGCTGCTCCACGTGATCCACACGTCCGTCTCCTCGTGCTGACCTGAGCATCAGGGAGATGCCGCGTGCAGGCCTGTCGGGCGCGGCATCTCCGCGGCGAGGAGACCGCCGTCAAGGCCCTTGCCTGCAGCCGCGAGGAGGCGAACGCCTTGAATACCAAGAACACGCACGAGCGGATCGCCCCCGAACTCGCCGAGGCCTTGAAGGCGGTGCCGATGACGGGGGCGGGGGAACACATTCCGCGCCATGGTCGGCCTGTGCCGTCGGCGCGCGTTCATGGGGGTACGTCCTCGTCCTCGGCCTCACCTCGGCCGCGCTGTTCGCCTACATCAGCGGGTCCAGCTTCGTCTTCGAGCACCTGCACGGTGTCTCGTCCACGGCCTACTCCCTGATCTTCGCCACCAACGCCGTCGGCATGCTGATCGCGGGCTTCGCCTTCAGCAGGCTCTCCCGGAAGATCAGCCTCAACACCATGCTGACCACGGGCGTCGCCATATGCGGCCTCGGGGTGACCGGCCAGCTGGCCATCCTCGGCACAGCCGGCGAAACCCTCGCCGGCACCTGGGCCAGCCTCTTCGTCACCCTCCTCGGCGTCGGACTGATCTTCCCCGCCGCCACCACCCTCGGCCAGGCCCTCGGCCGCACCGCCCCCGGAGCCGCCTCCGCCCTCCTCGGCGGACTCCAATTCCTCTTCGGCGCCCTCGCCTCCCCCCTCGTCGGCCTCTTCGGCGAAACCAGCTCCACCCCCAGGGCCCTCGTCATGCTCGTCGCCGTCGCCCTCGCCGCACTCGCCCTGATCACCCTCGCCCGCCCCTGGCTCCGCCACGGCGAAACGCTCACTGACAACTGACCCCCCACCCGGGGCAGGAGCCCACGTCGCCTTCCCTCCGGCCTCCGCGGTGGCCGGAGAGAACCCGAATGGTGAGCGGCCACCTATCCCGCCACACATTGGCCAACCACGGATCCACGCTGCCGCCCGATGTGCGGAGAAGCGAAATAAGAGGCTCCACGCGCGCCCCTGTCGGTGAAGAGCAAGGGCAAGCGCAGCAGCGGGAGGGGGGCCGGACCTCGCCTTGGGGGTGTCGCCTTTCGGGGTGACGGGTCAAGTCGGGCGGTGCGTCGAACTGGACTATGCCTGGGACCAGTTTGGGACCACACGACACACAGGCCACCGAACGCCGCCCCTTATGTCCCACATTAAGAATCCCCCTTTCGGGGGGTTTATTCAATTTTGTTTGATTATCGACTTGACTGGGGGTCAAGGGGTCGTGGGTTCAAATCCCGCCGTCCCGACGGTGCGGAAATACCCTCTGATGTGGGAGAAATCCCAGGTCAGAGGGTGTTTTGCGTTTTTCTGACGCGACGTCAATCTGATGGGCGTCAGGCGCTCGGGGGCCACCTGGGACCAGGCTCCGGGAGCCCCCTGATCAGGCCCGGTCTGGCCAGGGACCCTGGGCCGGGTCGTCCAGCTGGATCAGGGCGGGTCGGACAGCGGCGGCACGCGGTCGGCAGGTACGGACGGCGCCGCGTCGACGGCGATCTCATAGGGCCGGACGACCGGGTGGAGGGCGACGTTGGCTGCCCGGCCCGCGCTGGGCAGGTGGCTGAGCTCGACCGGCAGGGCTCCCTCGGCGCGCCGTGGCCGCGTAGAGCTCCCGCAGGGCCGAGAGTTCGCCTCGTCCAGCAGGTCGTGGAAGCGGTTGATGGAGCGGCCGCCCGGGGCCAGGGGGTGACGCCGAGGACGGCGGGCCAGTCGCCGCGGTCGAGGTGCTCCCGGCTGCGTTCCGCGCCGTTGGCCTGGGGTATGCGTCAGGGGTGCGAGGCATCGCTCCAGGCTTCGAGGCCAGTGTTTCGTAAAGCCAAGTACGGCGCGGGGGAGCCCCGTAAAAAACGATTGGGTGGCCAGTGGCTTCTGAAAACATTCGGCTGGTCGTTCGCGGTCACCGCGCTCGGCCTGGCCGCGGCCGTGTTCTACGGGGGGTGGGCCGGCTTCGGGGTCGTGGCGTTCCTGTCCGTCCTCGAGATCTCGGTGTCCTTCGACAACGCCGTGGTCAACGCCGGGATCCTGAAGAAGATGAATGCCTTCTGGCAGAAAATCTTCCTCACCGTCGGCGTTCTGATCGCGGTCTTCGGCATGCGCCTGGTCTTCCCGGTCGTGATCGTCGCCATCAGCGCCAGGATCGGTCCGGTCGAAGCGGTACGGCTCGCGCTCGACGACAAGGACACGTACCAGCAGCTGGTGACCGACGCCCACCCGTCGATCGCCGCCTTCGGCGGCATGTTCCTGTTGACGATCTTCCTCGACTTCATCTTCGAGGACCGGGAGATCAAGTGGCTCGGCCGGCTGGAGCGTCCGCTCGCCAAGCTCGGCAGGGTCGACAGGCTCTCCGTCTGCATCGCGCTCATCGTGCTGCTCGTCTCCTCGATGACCTTCGCCACCCACGCCCGCCAGCACGGCGGCATCCATGCGGACAAGGCACAGACCGTCCTGATCGCCGGCGTCGCGGGCCTGATCACCTACCTGATCGTCGGCGGCCTCTCCGGCTACTTCGAGAACAAGCTCGAGGAAGAGGAGGAGCGCGAGCACGAGGCCGAGGAAGAGGCCAGGAGGAGCGGCAAGAAGGTCTCGGCGGTCGTGATGGCCGGCAAGGCCGCGTTCTTCATGTTCCTCTACCTGGAGGTCCTGGACGCGTCCTTCTCCTTCGACGGCGTCATCGGCGCCTTCGCGATCACCAACGACATCGTCCTGATGGCCCTCGGCCTCGGCATCGGCGCCATGTACGTCCGCTCGCTCACGGTCTACCTGGTCCGCCAGGGCACCCTCGACGACTACGTCTACCTGGAGCACGGCGCGCACTACGCGATCGGCGCCCTCGCCGTGATCCTGCTCGTCACCATCCAGTACGAGATCCACGAGGTCATCACCGGCCTCGTCGGCGTCGTCCTGATCGCCTGGGCCTTCCTCTCCTCGGTCCGGCGCAACCGCAAGCCGGCCGCGGCCGAGGGAGACGAGGGAAAGGACACGGGGCCCGACGGGAAGGCCGAGGTCTCCTCCGGCATCTGAGCCGGGCCGCCGGCTTCGCGCTGCCGGATGTCGGCGCCGCGCCCGCCCGCGGCATCGCCGGCCCCCGAGGACGGAGGGGGACTGACCGGATGGGCGGGCCGCCGACGTCCCGGTGGCGGCCACGACGCCACCGGGGCGGCGCTCCAAGCGGTGGGAGACTCGATTCCATGACGACTGTGTCTGGTGAATCGAGTTGACCATGGACGAAGCTGCGAGTTGTGGCGCGCTACGTGGCAGAGAGCGCTCAGGGTAGGACACATCCTGCGCGCCTCCGCCTGAGAGACCCGCCGCACGCGACCCGGCTCCGCCCCAAGGGGCAGGGCGCACGGGTGCGGACCGCGTTCTGCCGGTCCCGCGATGGCCGGGCTGCTCATCACCCGCTGGGATTCCCTGCCGCACACGCAACCCGGGCCGTGACCACCGACGCTGTCCGCAGCCTGCGTCTGGGGCCTGGCGCTGGCCTGTTTCGGTCTGGCAGGGTCGTTGTGGCCGGCGCTCGGCTGTCTGGCTGTGGCGGGCGCTGCCGACACCGTGTCTGTCTCACCCGCAGTGCCCTGGTCCGATAGGAGACCCGGACGCTTCTTCTCCCTGGTCTTCGGCGGACTGTTCGCCATCCTGGCGGTCGCCACCGTGTCCGCGGCCAATGCTCCCTTCGCGTCTACCGCACACCGCCTACTCCCGCGAAGCCGTGCGAGGCGGATTCCGCTACGTCATCTGTCGTACCTTCCTTCGTTTGCATGCGCGTACTCCGTCGGAGTGGTTGGGTGAAGGGTCGCATTCCCGATGAGAGGGGCAAACAGGGCATGGTTTCAGGTCCGTTGGCACCCGGAGTGTTCATCAAGGAGCGTTCGAGCGGAGTCCGGACAATCACCGGGGTGGGGACGTCCACCCCCGCCTTCCTCGGTTACACCGTGTGCGGCCCACAGGCGCCCACGCCGCCGGTGCGGATCAACAGCTGGTCCGAGTTCGTGGACACGTTTCACTTCCGCTCCCCGATGGGGGCGGAGGAGCTGAGGCGGGAGCTGGAGAGGCTGTCCGGGGCCATTACGGAGGCCGGAGCGAAGCTCGAGCCCCTGGAGGCGGACTTCAAGGAGAAGGCCACCACGGGCGACGACGCCCCCCTCACCGAGCCGGAATTCACCGTCCTCACCGAAGTGCAGGCTGCCGACTGGGCCGACGAAGTCGTGGGAGCGGAGAAGAGGGCAGCGGCCGAGGCCGCAGCGAAGAAGGTTGCGGAAGCGGAACCCCTTTCCGGGCCGTACGGGCTCTGGATCGCGGCCGGGAACGAACTGGCCGGCCTCAAGCGGCGTAAGAAAGAGCTGACCGTCTTCGCCGAATACTTCGAGCAGTCCGGGAAAATCCAACTGCCGGAAGCCGTCTACGGTTTCTTCGCCAACGGAGGAACATCCTGCTACGTCCTCCGCCTCGACCCCGGCAAGACCCTCGCGGGCGAGGTCGACGGCGACCCCGACCAACGCACGGGTCTGGCCGGACTCAAGACGGTGCCGGAGGTGACCATGGTCGCCGTCCCGGACGTATGGCGCGAAGGCACCACAGCGGAGACCGGCGCTGCCGTCATGGGCCAAGTGGTCAGCCACTGCGTGACCATGCGCAACCGGCTTGCCCTCCTCGAACCACCGCCCGACACCGCACCGGCCGGTGTGCCGGAATTCCTCGGGCAGCTGGCGGGCCCGGAAGTAGAGGATGCGGCGTTCACGGCGTTGTACTACCCCTGGGTCAATGTGCCCGGCGTGGACGGCATCCCGCGCACCGTCGTCCCGTCCGGCCATCTGGCCGGCGTGTGGGCCCGTACGGATGCCGAGCGCGGCGTCTTCAAGGCCCCCGCCAACCAGAACCTGCGCGGCGTGCTGTCCCTCCCCACGTTGCTCACCGACCAGCGCCACGGTGAGCTGAACGACAAGGGGGTCAACTGCCTCCGCGTCTTCCCCGACCGGGGCCTGTTGGTGTGGGGTGCGCGTACGCGGTCCAGTAGTCGTGACTGGCGCTATCTGAATGTGCGTCGTCTGGTGTCGTTCCTATCGGATTCCATCCGTCAGTCCTCCACGTGGGCTGTGTTCGAGCCCAACGACGATCGTCTGTGGGCCACTCTCCGGCATTCGGTGAGTAGTTTCCTGACGGATCAGTGGCGTCAGGGTGCGTTGCTGGGGCGTACGCCCGACGAGGCGTTCTATGTGATCTGTGATCGTACGAACAACACCTCGTCGACGATCGACGCCGGTCAGGTGATCTGTGACATCGGTATCGCTCCAGTGCGTCCCGCCGAGTTCGTCCAGTTCACCATCACCCAGATCGCCGGCCAGCCCGGTGCCAACAGCTGACGCCCGGAACCCAGGAGGCTACGCACGTGTTGACCGGTGACACCTTCAGCAGCAGCACCTTCGCCATCGAGCTGGGCAAGTTCCAGGTCGAGACCGTCCAGGACGTGTCCGGACTGACCCTGGAACAGGACGTCGTCGAGGTTCGGCAGGTGTCCGCGACAGGCGAACTGATCGTGCGCAAACAGCCGGGCGCGCGCAAGACCGGTGAGATCACGATCACCCGGGGCATGGACAAGAGCACCGCGTTCACCGACTGGATCAAGGCCACACTGGTCAACGCCGATCTCGACAGCGCCCGGCAGAACATCACCATCGCCCTGAAGGACGCGCAGAAGCAGACGGTCCGCCGCATCCACCTCTCCAACGCCTGGGCATCCCGCTGGGAAGGCCCCCAGCTCGGCGCGGCCAACTCCGGGAACGCGACGGAACAAGTGACGATCACCTACGAGGACATCACCGTCGAATAGCCCGGAGCCCACCAGCCGAGAGGGGAACGACAGCGATGACGACGAAGCCTCCGGGTGTCTACGTCACGGAGAAGTCCAGCGGCGTGCGCATGATCGTCGGAGTGGGCACCTCCACCCCGGCCTTCCTCGGGTACACCACCACACCGACCGACACGCCCACTGAGACGGGGACTCCTCCGTTCACACCGGACGAACGCAGGATCCCCCAGCCGATCCGCGGCTGGCAGGAGTTCGCCGACCGCTACAGCATTCCGGCACTGGGGACGGAGCTGGCGGCTCTCCTGAAGAAGGAAACGCAGGCGGCAGGGGACCTCAAGAGGATCCAGGTACTCCAGCGCTGCTTCACCCTCGCGGAGGCGGTCTACGGGTTCTTCGCCAATGGCGGCACGTCCTGTTATGTCGTCGGCTTCCTGAATCCGGACGTGGCCGTGGCGGAGTCCGTCCTCGGCGGAAACGCGGAGGAGCGCACCGGACTCGGTGGCCTGGAGACGGTGCCGGAAGTGACCATGGTCGCCGTGCCCAGTCTCTGGGACATGACCGTCGCGGCCACCGACGCCGAGGCCCCGCCGGCCCCGGAGTTGCGGAACGGAAAGTCGCTCATCGGCAAGGTCGTCGCTCACTGCACCGCCCAGCGCAACCGTCTGGCGGTGGTCGACGCTCCACCCAAGCTGCTCGTCGAGCCACTCAAGGAGTTCGTCGACGGGCTCGACTCGTCGGACCCGGATGCCGCGTTCACGGCCCTGTACTACCCCTGGGTGAAGGTGCCCGGCGTGGACGGCGTTCCGCGCACGGTGCCGCCGTCCGGTCATCTGGCCGGTGTGTGGGCCCGTACGGATGCCGAGCGCGGCGTCTTCAAGGCCCCCGCCAACCAGAACCTGCGCGGCGTGCTCGACCTACCCGTCCTGCTGAGCGACGACCAGAACGGCGAACTGAACGACAGGGGCGTCAACTGCCTGCGGAGCTTCCCCGGCCGGGGCCTGCTGGTGTGGGGTGCTCGTACGCGCTCCGGGAGTCGTGACTGGCGTTACCTCAATGTGCGTCGTCTGGTGTCGTTCCTGTCGGATTCCATCCGGCAGTCCTCGACCTGGGCGGTCTTCGAGCCCAACGACGAGCGTCTCTGGGCGACTCTCCGGCATTCGGTCAGCAGTTTCCTGACTGATCAGTGGCGTCAGGGTGCGCTGCTGGGACGTACGCCCGACGAGGCGTTCTATGTGATCTGTGATCGTACGAACAACACCTCGTCGACGATCGACGCCGGTCAGGTGATCTGTGACATCGGCATCGCGCCCGTGCGTCCCGCCGAGTTCGTTCAGTTCACCATCACGCAGATCGCCGGCCAGCCCGGCCAGGGCGGCTGAGGCGCCGTGCAGAAAATCGTGGTGAGACAGGGCGATACGGTCACGCTCACCGTGAATCCTCCCGTAGTGCTCACACCACCGCCTCCGCCCGTCCCCCTGCCGCTGGGAACGGCAGGCTTTCGGATCGAGCAGCACGTCGCCTGTGTGCCCGGCGACATCGAGTCGTGGGTCATCCCGCCCGTCGG
Source organism: Streptomyces cinnamoneus (assembly GCF_002939475.1). NCBI lineage: Bacteria > Bacillati > Actinomycetota > Actinomycetes > Kitasatosporales > Streptomycetaceae > Streptomyces > Streptomyces cinnamoneus. The sequence continues at coordinate 5,926,122 of NZ_PKFQ01000001.1, forward strand.
CTACTCGACACCGGCTTTTCCGATCGCGGGAGCCTTGCGCGTCGAGTTGAAGGTTCCCTCGGCGAACCGCGCCACGTACGCCAGGACGGGTCAAGGCGAGACGGAAGCCGTCGTCGACGGTGGCCCGTTCGACGTGGTCTTCACCGTGGACATCGCGGCGAGCAACCCCTCCGGCTCCGCGGACACCCCAGGGGCCACGTACCAGGGCAAGGCGAGCCTCACCTGCCCCCGGGTACGACCTGTGACGGCCGGTTAACCCGCCCGAGCCCTTGATCCCCCACAGGGGTCAAGGGCTCGGGCACGCTCAGCCCCCGATGCGGAAGCGGGACTCGTCCACATAGCGGCCGAGTTTGGCGTACTCCTCGCGGACGGCCGCCAGCAGATCGGCCATGGTGAGCGGGCGGTCCTCGTCGGCGGCCCGGTAGGCGGCGGTGATGACGCAGCAGCGGATCGCGCCGCCGGACAGGTCGAAGGCCGAGGCGAGGGCCGTCAGGCCGGCCTGGTCGATGTCGTCGGCCCGGGGTGCGGCGGTGCCCAGACAGCGGTCCCACAGGGCGTGGCGCCGGGCGTCGTCGGGTGCGGGGAAATGGACGACGAGGTCGAGACGGCGCAGAAAGGCCTGGTCGATGTTGGCGTGCATATTGGTGGTCAGCAGGGCCAGACCGTCGAAGGACTCCAGGCGCTGGAGGAGATAAGAGGTCCCCGTGTTGGCGTAGCGGTCGTGGGCGTCCTGGGTGGCCGTGCGCTTGCCGAAGACGGCGTCGGCCTCGTCGAAGAGGAGTATGGCGTCGACGGAGTCGGCCTCGGTGAAGATCCGTTCGAGGTGTTTCTCGGTCTCCCCGATGTACTTGTCGACGACCGTGGCGAGGTCGACGACATACAGATCGAGACCGAGCGCGGCGGCCACGACCTCCGCCGCCAGGGTCTTGCCGGTCCCGGAGCCGCCGCTAAACAGGGCGGTGACACCACGCCCGCGCCCCCCGCCCGGCCGCATCCGCCACTCTCCCAGGACCCGGTCGCGGTGGCGTACGCGCCGGGCGAGATCCCGCAGCTGCTCGTGCGTCCGCTCGGGCAGCACCAGATCGTCCCAGTCGACAGCGGGGCGCACGGGCCGGGCGAGGCGGTCGAGCGCTCCGCCGTTCCACGCGCGGGCCGTGTCCCGGACCGCGGAGGCGTCGACGGGGGTGCCGTGCGCGGCGGCCTGCCGGCCGGCGGCCGCGGCCACGGCGCGGATCCGGCCGGGTCCGAAGCGGTACCGGGTGCCGGTGGCCACCGCCTCGTCGGTCACGGTGCCGGCGTGGGCGCCGAGTTCGTACCGCCACAGCGCGGTGCGTTCCGGCTCCGTCAGGGGCGGGCAGTCGGCGAGCACCGGGGGAGCGGCCGTCCAACGGGCGTCCCAGGGCTGCCGCCCGGTGAGGACCAGAGGAACCGGGGTGCCGTCGAGCGGGGCGAGCAGGTCCTGTATGTGCCGGGCGTCGGGGGAATCGACGGGGCCGACGACCAGCCCATGGCCGCGCAGTCGTGCTTCGAGGAGCGCCGCGCCGACGAATCCGGCCGGGTCCCTTTCCTGGGCGAGACCTGTGAGGTCCAGCCGGAGCGCGGGCCGTCCGTACGCGCGCAGTGCCGCCTCGGCGACGGCTCCGGCCGCACCGTCCGGGCTGTCGCGCAGGTGGACCGGATGGCGGTGGGCGAGCAGCCGGGTCAGGTGCCGTACGGCTTCGGCCACGGGGCCCTCGCCCAAGGGCCGGCCGCGTTCCGGCAGGGCCAGCAGGTGACGCAGACAGAACGGCAGGGAGTCGTCGCCCAGCAGGTGCGCGGTGACCCGGTCGGGGACGCGTAGGGGCCGGGTCAGAAAGGGCCGGGAGACATCCCGGATCTCCATGAGGCCACCGGCGCGCAGGGGCGCGTCGGCCGCGAAGACCCGGCGGGCGGTCGCCGAGGCGCTCGGGACGCCGCAGAGAGCGAGGGCCAGGCCGGTCGTCGCGTGGCGGCAGGTGATGTCGTCGCTGAGGTAGCCGTAGCAGCGCTCGAACCGGGCGTCGACGTCGGGGGCGAGCGCGATCACCACCATGTCGAGGGCGAGCGCGTCCAGCCCGAACTCCTCGGCGAGACTGCGCAGGGGTGGCGCGGCACCGGCCGCCGCGGCCGCGTCCTCCCGGGTGCGTAGAGCGGCGGCGAGGGCGTCGTCCGAGGTGGCGGGGATCAGCGGGTCGGCCGGCGTGTCCAGGAGGTGCGGGGCCATGTCGTCGGAGATGCAGAGCCCTTGGAACGGGTCGAAGGGCGGCTCCATGAGCTCCGCGGGTACGGATTCCTGGCCCGTACGGAGAGCGATCGCGCGCCGCACCCGGGCCTCGATGACGGCCAGCCGGGCGAGCAGCCAGTCCGTGGCCGTGGCGGTGGGTGCTCCGGGGCGCGCGGTGGCGGTCACCGCGCGTCCTCGTCCGTCCCCGGCCCGGGCTTGAGCACCTCGCGGACGACAGGGGGCCCGGTCACCCAGTGGGTGTAGCCGTCCGGGAGGAAGGACAGCAGGGGAACGGTCACGGTGACGTTCAGGGCGGGGACGAGCGTGTGACCCACCGCGCTCCACAGCTCCGTCAGAGCACGGTCCTCGGCGGGCGGGTGGCCGACGTCGAGGAGAGCGGACAGCTCCATCTCCTGCAGTTCCGGGGGCAGGGGCACAGGGAAGACCCGGCTCTTGGCGAAGCCGACGAAGAGTTCTCCGAGTATGCGGTGGGCGCTGAGGGCGTCCGGTGCCCAAGCGGCGATGAGATACGACAGCCGGGCGTAGCGCGGCGGGTCGAACTCCGCCGACTTCCGGTCCGGCAGCCCCATGGTTCCTCTGTCGTACTGGTAGACGGTGCCGGTCTGCCGCCGGTCCATGTCCTCGCGGAGGTCGTACAGGTAGATGCCGACCGTCTCGGCGCCGACGGCCTCCCCGAGCGCTCCGTCGCGTCCGGGCGGCTGGAAGGTGACGGGGATGCCTGGCGGCAGCCATGTCACGTCGTGCTGTACGCGTGACTTCAATGCCTGGTCGACCAGATCGATCATCTGTGTGCCTCTGTCCGCGCGCCGGATGGGTGGGTGGAGTCGGTGCGGTCAGTTCGTCGTCGGCACGCCGACCGCCTGCCGGACGTCGAACCCCAGCGGTGTCGTCGTGTCCAGGGGAGCGAGCGTGGTGGTGTCGACCACCGATACGGTCGCGCCTGCTTCGTCGGCGAGGTACACCAGGTGCTTCGCAGACTGCGGGTGAGGTGTGCTTCCGGTGAGCCGTTCGCCGGCCGGTATGGTGAAACGCGGCGTTCCGGTCCGGGTGTCGAGCATCAGGAGCTCTCCGCTGTTCTCGGTGGTCACGAAGAGCCAGGCCCCGTCCGCGGATACCGACACTGATTCGGGCTTGATGATCCGTGGATGCTCCCAGGTGGCGACGATCTTGGGCGTGCCCGGTGAGGCGTCGTCGGGGCCGATGACCGAAATGCTGTCGCTCCCGTGGTTGGCGACATAGGCACGCAGGCCGCCCGGGGCGCAGGCCACGCCCATGGGATCCGTGCCCACGCCCAGAGAGGTCACCTGGTGGTCGGAGAGACGGACGCACCGCAGGGAATCGGCGGTGCGGTCGGTGACGTAGGCGTAGGCGCCGTCGTCGGTGACGGCCACGTCCCACGGCTGTGACGCGCCCTGCTCACCGACCGGTACGGGCGTCACCTTGGACCCGAAGACGGTGACCGTCCTGCTGGTGAAGTTGGCGACGTAGAGGGTGCCGTCATCGGAGATCGCCGCCGAGTGCGGGAGGTCGTCCTTGTCGAGGGGGCGGGGCTCGGTGCTCTCGACGCCGAGTCGCGAAGCGTCGAGGGTGATCACCGCCAGGCACGCTTCGCGGGGGTCGGGGCTCTCCTGGTTGACGACGTACAGGGTCCGGTCGTCCCGGCAGACCAGCGCACTGGGCCTGTCGGTGTGCGCATGGGGGGCCGTGGCGACGGTCTCCATCTGATCGCCTTCTGCTGTCAGCTGGATGCCGTACACCGTGCCCAGCGCCCCGGTTCCCGGCTTCCAGTGCTCGGCGTCGACCGCGTAGAGATAGTGGCCGTCGAGGGAGAGGGCGAGCCCGGCGTTGACGGAGCGCCCAGGGTCGGGGTTGATGACGATCTTGATCGTTCGCCGATGCGCTGCCGGGGTGGTGGAGACGTCGAACACCTCGACCGTTGCGTGGCCGTTGGTGTTGTTGGACACGTAGAGGGTCTCTCCATCCGGTGACAGGGCCAGGCCGTTGGGCCACTTCATGGGGGTCGGGGACTTGGTCACCGTCATCGCGTGACTCCACGGATCACCCACCACGTCGCGTTTGAGGACCGAGACGGTCCCGTTCCCGTAGTTGGCGACGTAGAGCCGGAGTTCGTCGGGTGACAGGGCCAACTCGTGCGGTCCCGACAGCTGGCCCGCCGTCGCGTCGATGACTTCCTCCCGCTGCCACTCTCCCTGCTCCGGCCTCTGGAGCATCGCGATCTGCCCGCCCCGCGCCCCGTCCGGGGTGGAGGCGAAGTCGGCCACGTAGAGTGTCCGGCCGTCTCTGGACACGGCGGCACCCGTGGGCTGTTGGCAGCCCACGACATCGTCATCGATCGTGTGCGTACCGCCCTTCGGGTCGACGAGCGAGACCGTCGCCGTACCGGAGTCGGCGGTCACCGCGTACCGGCTGTCGGGGGTGACGGCCACCCCGTACGGGAGGGCATCGGGGGCCAGTTGGACGGGGGTCACCGTCACCTCGCCGTTCCCGGTGAGCTTGTTCCCCTGGACCGGGGTGAGGACCAGAAGATGCGACGACTCCGGACTCGTCGCACAGGCGAATCCCAGGTCGGGCGCGATGGCGACGTCCCACGGCTTGTGCGCGGCCCCGAGGGGGACCGGGGCGAGCGGGGCGAGGTCGCTGAGATCCAGCACCGCGACATTTTCCGATACGGAGTCGGCCGCGTAGGCCCAGGTGCCGTCCGGGGAGACGGCGACGTTGACCGGCTTCGACCCCTCTCCGGCGGGGATGCAGGCCGTCTTGCGCGGGGCGGCCCGCACGACGGTCAGTTGTCCGGTGGCCTGGTCGGTGACATAGGAGTGGTGGCCGTCCGGGCCGAACACCACCCCTGCGGGCACGCCTTTCAGCTCAACGGCCGTGTGGTCGAGGGTGTCCGCGCGGATGGCCGTGAGAATGCCCGAGGTCTGGCTCACGACATGGATCACTTCGCCGTCCGGGGCGAAGGCCACGGCGACCGGGTGCGCGTCGGCCGGAACAGCGGTGGGGGTGTCGACCCGCCCGCTGTTCGGGTGCACGGTGGCGACGGTGACGGACGCGGAACCGTAGTTCGCCACGCACAGGCGGTCGCCGGCGGGGCCGATCGCGAGGGCACGGGGCTCGGCCCCGACGGGCACGGGGTCACCCACCGCCGTGCCGTCCGCGTCCAGGTCCAGCACCGTCACCCGGCCATCGGCCGTACCTGCCCCCTGGCTCGCGACGTACGCGAACCGTCCTCCCGGCGCCACCGCGGCCGCCCGGGTGACCCCGGGTACGGAGACGGCCGCGCTCACGGACGGCGTGCCCGCCTGACTCACGTCGACCACCGTCACCGTGGCGTCCGTCTCGTCGATCACACAGACCCGTCGCGCCCCGCCGCCCGGGGCCGCCGCCAGCGCGCAGGGGCCGGTACCGACCGACAGGCGCTGTCCGCTCCGCTGCCCCTCCTTGTCGAACACCTCGACCTTGCCGTCCGCCGACGCCACACAGACCTGGTCGTCCACCAGCCCCGCCACGACGGCGCACGGACCGTTTCCGGCTGGGACCGGAGGCAGAACCGGGTGTTCCGGGACCGTGAGGTCCACCACGGACAGCGTTCCGTCGTCGTGGTTCACGACATAGGCCCGGGTGCCGTCCGTACTGACGGCGACGGCACGCGGGTTGCTCCCCACCGGGGTGAAACGGACCTCGGGACCCTCCGGTGCCGTGAGGTCCACGACGGCCAGAGTGTCCGCGCCCCAGTCCGGGGCCACCAGCAAGGGCTCGTTCCGATCGCTCATGAGGGCACCTCCGCGACGGTGACTCGGTGTTCGACGGAGTACACGGTCTCGCCGGGCCCGCAGTGGATTCTCAGGACGGGGTCCGACGCCGAGCCGTCGAGCAGATCGACCGGGACGAGTTCGGCCGTGGCGACGCGGCCCACCCCCGGCACCTGTTCCAGGACCCGGAACGCCTCGCCCGCGTACACCGGGCGCCCCAGCGGCCATCCCGTGCCGTCCGGGCCGCCGCCGACGGGGCTGAAGTACCGGTACAGGGCGCGTTCCGCCGCGGCGCGGAGCTCGGCGCGTTCTTCGGCGGTGCGGTAGTCCGCGGGAACGATCCGGGCATCGACACGGATGCCGTGGTAGACGGGCTGCTTCAGCCACACCGGAACGCCCTCCGGCTGGCAGGCGCGCAGGGAACGGCGCAAGGTGTCGCTGGCGTCGCGGGTGGGGGTGAGCATGTGGAAGGGGAACCAGCCCCGCTCGTCGGCAGTCACGAAGGGGATGACCATCAGCGTCACGCCGGCCTGGGTGCTACCGCCACTGGTGTCGGTGTAGCCGTTCTTGCCGTCATGTGAGGTGGTGACGTTACGCACGCCGACGATGTGGTCGTCGTCCGGGTTCCTCAGCCGGCTGATCCCGCCCGGGGGGATGCCGTTGCCCGCCGCGCCGAGCGTGGCCTTGTACAGGCCGTCCACGGTGATGGGCGTGCCCTCGGGCAGCGGAACGGCGCCGTACTGCCGGGGCTCCGAGGAGCCGCCCGTCACCTTCGGGCCGAAGTGGACCTGGCCCGTACTGGCGTTGATGACCACGTCCTTGCTGTCCTCAAGGGACTCGTGGAAGGACGTGACGGAGTGCCAGTTCTCTGTGCCGACACGGACCTTGGGGAGCTGCCCGTACACAGGGGAGTGCAACAGGGGGTGGACCTGACCGGGCTCTCCCGTGGACAAGAAGGGCTCTCGTGCCCGGTCGTGCTCCTCGTACTGCTCGGCGGGAACGGGGTCCGTCGTCCCGGAGTCGGCGTAGACCGTGTACGTCGTGGTGGGTGTGCCTTTCGGGTCGAGGATCTGGACGGCGATCCAGCAGACGGCCTCCTCGGTCGGGAAACCGGCGCCCCGCCCGTCGACGGCGTCCTGTGCCGTGCGGGCGAGGTCGCCGCGTGCGACGGCCGCCTGCCACCGCTCGGACTTGCTCACGTAAACGGGATGGGCGGAGACCGTCGGACCGTCCGCCACTGTGATCTCTTGCGCGGGCGCGGAGGCGTAGGCGAGGGGAGCGGCGGTGTCCCACCATGGCGCCGTCTTTCTCGGAGCGAACACGGACACCGCGATGCGGTCCTCCGGCCCACGGTTGCCTCCCGCCGTCACCCAGAGCGTGAGGTGACCCGGATTATGCGGCTTCTTGATCTCCACCAGCGCCAGGACCAGCCCGCCGCCTTCCTTGAAAGGCCCGGAGAACTCACCACCCGCCTGGTAGTCACCCGCCGCGAACATCCCGACGGCGGCGGTGACGCCGGGGACGAGGCCGAGGTGTGCCGCGCCCACCGCGTCCGGCGGCACGCGCGTGGCCTCCTCCGTCGTCGTGAAGACCGTCTCGCCGTCCTCCGTGGGGGCGATGACCTGTATCCCTTTGAGAACCGTCAGCGCGCCGGGCGCCAGGGTGAAGACGACGTCCGTCTTGGCGGGCCGCCACGGCAGATAATTGCGTGCCGGATCGAGCGCGTCGTCGGGTGCGTCCCCGACGTGGTGGATACGGGCCATGCCCGCCGACGCGGCCAGCGCGAGCTGTTCGTAGTCGGCGGGGACGACCGCCCGCTCCGGCACCGGGGCGCCCAGGGGCAGGCGCGTCGCGCAGGCGGCGGCACTCTCGCGTTCCGTGCCGCCGACCGCCGGTGCGGGGTTGGTCACGGCAGAGACGTACGGCAGCGGTGTGCGCAGCACGGTGATGGTGCGGGCGGGTACGTTGCCCCGGGCACCGCCGCCGGTCAGATAGCGACGGATCCGTACGACCGCTCCGGCCGGCAGGGGCGCGCCGTGCTGTCGCGGTCCCCGGGCACCGGCCACGACGGGTGCGAAGACGGCCTCGCCGGTGCGCGGGTCCAGGGTGAAGTGCCGGTCTCCGGGGCCCGATCCGGCGAGCGAGGCGACATACGTCCACTGTGCGGTCCGCTCGCCGAGCACGGCTTCGACGACGAGGGGGTCGGTGCTGCGGGGCAGCGGCGGATGGGCGAAGCGGAGGCGTTCGCCGGGGGTGCCCGCCGCGGTGCCCAGGGTCTCGTTCCGTACCAGCCCGGCCTGGACGACGGGGACGGAGACGGCGAGCACCGGGTCGAGCGCGACCCGGGTCAGGGCGCTCCGGTCCGCATCGGCGCGGTAGCGGATCAGCCCGACGTCCCTCAGGCGCTGCACGGAGTCGCCGCCCTCGCCGACCGCCCGGTGGAGCAGGAGCTGGGCGGGCGCGTGGGCGGGGGGAAGATCGAGCGTGACCTTGCCCGGCCGGCCCTGGACGGCCACGGTGTCCGTGACGACCCGGCAGCCGGTCCAGTGAGTGCCCTGCCATGCTTCCCAGTGCCCCCGGGTGACGCCCGTGCCCACCTCGGGCGTGGGACCGGCGCCCATGGTCACGTCCAGCGTCACGCGCGTGCTCGGTACGGGCACCGACAGGACGACCAAGGCGTACGACGATAACGAGGGGCCGCCGCTGTCCGTGCTCACCCGACCGGTGTCCGCGAGGGCGTCCCCGGGCGGCGGGAAGTCGCCGAAGTAGGGGAGGTTGAGGTGGAAGGCCGGCCCGGCGAAGGCGGGGCCGCCCGGCTCGACGGTCCGGCCCGCCCCTGGGCCGAAGGCGGTGAGCGTGCCCTCGACGGCGCCGTCGGCCCGCCCCGATTCCGCGAAGTCCCCGGCGGCGACGAGGACACAGGGGTTGAGCACCGCCTCCGTCAGCGTGCTGAAGACAACCGGTTCCGCCTCCCCCACCGGTCGTGTGGCGACCTCCTGGCCCGCGGGGACGACCACCGGCTCGGGAGACGGCGCGGCGAGCTGGAGGACGACCTCGGTCTGCGCGGGCGCAGGCTGGTACGGGCGCACGCCCAGGAGCCGCAGCACCTGTAGCCGGCGCTGGTCGGGGGCCAGGTTGAGCCGGTCGCGCAGCCCCATGACCATGTCGGCGCACGTCTCGATCAGGCCCCGGCCGGGGTCCGTCCGGTCCTGACCGGTCCAGGCCCCCACCTTGCGCCGTACGGCGGCGACGGCGCCGGCGACGACCTCGTCGCGGGTGCGTCGGTCGTACTCGGGTGTCGGCAGACTCATCCCTGCTGTGACCTCTCGTCAGGAGCCTTGTGCGCAAGGGTGACCGTGACCTTGAAGGGGAGGTGGGCGGGGCAGTGCGCCCGGACCAGGCGCGTGAGGCGGCTCTCGAGGGCCCGTTGGTCCTCCCCGGCCGGGGCGGTCAGGGTGACGGTGAGCATGCGTCCGGCGCGGGGTGCCGGGTCGTCGTGGGTGAAGACGCGGCCGGGGTCGTCGACGACGAGCGCGAAGCGGGGCGGCACCCAGCCGTGGATCTCCCGGGCCTCCAGCAGCAGCCCGTACGGCGTCCCGCGATGAGCAGCCAGGCGGGGCGCGAGGTCGACGGCCTTGCGCCGCAGGCCCTCCGGCCAGCCCGGCTCCACCCGGGCGCCGGTGATCCGGATCAGCCAGTCCAGGAAGGCCGGTGGTGCACGCCAGGGGTCGAGCACCGCGTCGAGACCGTCGATCCGTTCCTCGGCCGGGGCCATGGCCTCGCCGAGCGCGGCCGCGAAGGCGAGCGCGACCGTGTCGTGCCCGTAGACGGCCGGCAGGGGCAGGGGACGTGCGGCGTACGCGGACATGCGCGGTCCTCTTTCCTCAGCCTTCGGTGATGTCGACGTTGATGACCATGTCGTCCACGAGGACCAGTCCGCCGTCCGAGACCTCGACGGACGGCACGGCCCCGTCGCCGACGAACAGGCTCACCTCGGTCGTGCCCCGGACCTCCGGCACCGCCTCCAGCACGGTGAAGACGTCGCCCGCGTGGACGCGCCGGCCCCATGGCCAGCCCCGCCCGTCCGGTCCGCCTGCTGTGGGGTGGAAGAAGCGGCGCAGGGCGCGTTCGGTCGCCCGCCGGGTCCGCTCCTGGTCCGCCGCCGCGCTGCTCCAGGGGCGTACGGTCGCCGCGATCCCGAAGCGGTGGTAGCGGGGTGTGCCCACCCGCAGCCGTTCGCCCAGCAACCGGGAGGCCTCGACGACGCCCACCACCGAGTCCAGGACGTCCGGGGGGACGTCGAACGCGTCACCGGGAGGGGCCTGCGCCGGGTCTCCCTCGAAGAGCGGCACCAGGAGGACATGAAGCGGGTCGTCCTCACGACGCCAGAGGGCGGGCTCGGTCCTCGTCCCCTTCATGAAGAAGAAGACACCGCCGATGACGACCACGGCGTCCGGGGACACCTGGCACTGCGGGGAGAGGCCGGGGAACGCCTCCGAGATCAGCGACCGCACCCCCCGGCTCTCCGCCTGCGGCACGAAGGCCCGGTCGGTGGAGGTGTAGGCGCGGTGGTAGAAGGTCTCGCCCTTGAAGAAGAACAGTTCGTACGCGTCGTCCGAGGCGGGGTCGGCGAGGACGGTGACCGCGTCGAGCTGCGACGAGAAGTCCTCCGGCAGGTCGGGGAACGCGCTGCCGATGTCCTGTGGTGACGCCCCTTCACCGTCCCAAAGGCACTGGGTCCCGTAGAACCAGAGCCTGGGCTCGCCCTCGCCGGTGCGGATGACGGCGTCAAGGCACTTGGCGTCCGCGACGGGCCCGGGCACCGCCTCGTCGTCGTTGCTCTCGCCCGGCCCTCCCAGGGGCAGCGGGAGAGGGGTGATGGATTCGCCGTCGGCGAAGTAGTGCACGGCCCGCACCGGTTCCCGGGCGGCGACGGCGCAGGCGAGGATCTCGGACGGGCGCGGCGGTTGCGTCAGGGCGATCGGCACGCGTGAGTCGGTGGGCCGGGTGAGCGTCGTGACCCGGACCCGGGCCAGCCCGGCCACGTGTTCCCCGATGATCTGCTCGTGATCGGCGGCGGTGACCGCGCGGCGCAGCGGGGTGAGGCCCAGCCCCGCGCGTTCCAGCGCCTGCCGCCAGTCCTCCGCGTCCTCGGCGGGGGCGAGCACGCCGTCGGCGGTGGCGCTCAGCCCGGCCTGTGAGACCACCGTCAGCGGTGTGCCGATGGGAAGACTGCCCTTCCGGCCTCGGTACACGTGGTACTCCGCGCTGATCCTCGTGCCTTCCGGCGGCACGTCCCCGTGCTGCTCGGGCACGCCCTCGGCGGGGACCGCAGGGCCGAGGACGACCTCGCACGAGGCGTCGTCCCACCAGTGGACCCGGTCCCCCCGCCCGGCCTCGGCGAAGGTACGCACCGCCGGCCAGACGGAGTCCCCGACCTGGACCGTCAGCCCCGGGCCGAACGGAGGCTCCGCGACGGGAGTGCCGGGGCGCCACGGCCGGTGGCGCGTCGCGAAGCGACCGCCGGGACGGCCGTCGGAGGTGCCCAGCACCTCGGCGACCGGGACGAGTTGCTCAAGCGCCGCCACCACCCCCGTGGACTGGTTCTCGGCGAGGACGAGCGGTGCGGTGGTCGCCAGGACGACCGGCTGCTCGCCCTCGGTCCTGACCTCGGTGCCCGCCGGGATCTCCCGGAGCCCGGTCCTGGCGTCGGTGCGCGCGAACGCGACGGTGATCCGGGCGGGTGAGGCGGGGAGCGGCGTGATGCCCATGAGGCGCAGCAGGGCGGAGCGCTGACGGTCCGTCATGCGGTTGACGCGGTAGAGCAGCTGGTCGGTCCGTTCGGCGCAGGCCTCGATCAGGGTGACGCCGGGGTCGGAGACGTTGTGGTCGGTCCACTCGGGCGCGCGCTGCGGCAGGGCACGCTTGGCGGCGTCCACGAGCGGCTGGAAGCTCAGGTCGTCCAGGCCGGGAACGGGAACTCCGGACGCGTCGGACAAGGCCTCCGGCAGGGCGGACCGCTCGGGCGGCGGTGGATCGGCCATGGGGAAGTCACTCACTCGGGGAATCTCCGGGCAGGGTGTAGAAGGGGAAGACGAGGTTGCGGGGTTCGTTGGTGGCGCGCAGCCGGTAGCGGATGTCGATGTAGAGCACGCCGATGTCCACGGTGTCCGTGCTGTACAGCAGGTCGTCGACCTCGATCCGTGGCTCCCACCGGTCGAGTGCCCGGCGTACCTCCGCATCGGCGCGGGCGACGGTGGTGGCGTCGAGCGTGTCGAAGACGAGACCGTGGATGCCGCAGCCGAACTCCGGCCGCATCGGCCGCTCGCCCGGCGCGGTGGACAGGATGATCCGCATGGCCTGCTCCACGTCGTCGCTGCCGGTCGCCAGTCCTACGCGGCCGGTGCCGGTGATGACGGCGGGGAACGCCCACCCCGCGCCGATGATGTCCACGGTCGTCTCCCGTCCGTGCCAGGTCAGTTGATGTCGACGGTGTTGCCGGTGATGGTGGTCTTCTGCCCTTCGAGCTTGAGCTCGCCGCCGCTCTTCACCGTGACGGTGGCGCCCTCCAGCGTCAGCTGCCCGCCGCCACTGCCGGCCGCCGTGACGGTCACCGTGCCGGCTTTGAGGATCAGGGTGCCTGTCTCGCCCGCGTCGATGGTCAGGGTGCCTTCGCCGCGGCCGTCGAGCGAGACCCGTACGGTCTTCCCCTCTTCTCCCGCCGCGAAGGCGATGGTGGTGTCCTTCCTGTCGAGGTGGGTGACGAGCTTGCCGTCGCCGCTCAGAAGCCGGACGCCCTGAGGGCCGTCGGTCACACTGAGCAGTTCGAGGCGGTCGCCCGAACGGGACGCCAGAGAACTCCTGTTGGCCCGGCCGGTACCGGCGTCGACGAGCGGCAGGCCATGGTCGGTGGGGGCGTCGAGGCCGTTGTAGAGCCCGCCGAGCACGTACGGCCGGTCCAGGCGCCCGTGCTCGAAGCCGACCAGGACCTCGTCCCCGGCTTCCGGAGCGAAGACGCCGCCGCCACCGGCCCCGCCCCACTGGACGGTACGGACCCAGTCGGTCACGTAGTCCTGCGACAGCCACGGCAGACGCAGCCGTACGGCACCGCGCTGGCCCTTCCCCGGTTCCTTGATGTCCGTGACGACCCCCACCGCCACGCCCGGCGCGCACAGGGGCGGCGGATAGGGCACGACGGGCGGGGGCAGCGGGCCCACCCGGACCACGCTCCGGTAGCCCTGGTCCCCGTCGAAGACGTGACCGCAGGAAGTGACGGTGTACTTGCCGGTGAACGGCTCACCCACTCCGGCCAGGGCCACCGGTACGCCCGCCCCCAGCTCGGGGGTGCCCGCGACCTCGGCGGTCAGCATGGCCATCGCGGCCGCCGACTCCGACGCGACCGCGTGGGCCGCCACGTCCACCTGCGGTGCGGTGGTGTGGGCCCGGCCGCCCACGAGAAGTTCCGGCGCCGGCCCGGGGAAGGCCTTGCCGAGCTGCGCGGGCGTGACGCCCAGGCGCAGCCGTTCGCTGTCGCCCGCACCGGCCTTCACGGACAGCGCGGCCTTGCTGTCGGGATCCCAGCCCCGGACCTCCACCTCGGCGACCTGTCCCTCGGAAGACACGGTGGCACGCAGCGCCAGCAGGTTCACCCCCTGCTCCAGGACGAGCGGGCTCCGGTCCGCCCCCGTGCCGGGAGCGGGCGCCGCGTCGGCGGCGGCCGGGCGGCGCATGTGGAGGGTGTTCCCCTCGACCGTCAGGCGCAGACCGCGCTGGTCGGCGAGGTGGTTCAGCAGCTCCCAGTCGGTCAGGTTGGGCTGGGCCACGTGCGGGATGCGGGTGCGCTCGGCCTCGACCCGGCCCGTCGTCAGCCCGTGCCGGGAGGCGGCTTCCCGGGCGACCTCGGCCACCGTGGTCTCGACGTAGGCGGCCACCCGCCGCCCTCGCGCCAGCCGGTGCCCCCGGTCCATGGCCCGTATGGTCGTGAACGTCCCGTCGGCGTCCACCTCGGTCTCCAGCGCCGTGACCTCGCCGTCGAAGATCGGTGCCCGGGTACGGCGTCGCGCGGCGGCCACCGCCACGGTCACCGGCGCCCCGACGGTGATCCTCAGCGCCGCCAGGAGGCGGTGTTCGGGATCGCGGAACCGTAAGGTCGCGCGGGCCGGCAGCCCCACCGACGTCTCCACCGAAGCCTCCACCAGCCGTTCCGCCCACTGCTCCGGCAACGGGGAGCCGAAGGCGACGACCGGCTCCGCCGCGTAGAGCCGCTCCGTCATCCGGCGCCTCCCGCGGGGCGCTCCTCCAGGACCGGCAGGACCAGCACCGTGCCCACCGGCACCCGGGCCGGATCGTCGACGCCGTTGGCCTCGGCGATCGCCCGCCACCTCGTCGGATCGCCGTACGCCTGCCACGCCAGTCCGGCCAGGGTGTCGCCCCCCACCACAAGATGGGTGTCCACCGGCCCGTCGGCGCCCGACGTCGGGTTCTGCCGGGGCGTCGCGCCGCCCACCTCCTCCAGGGAGACGGTGCAGGTGGCGCGCAGCGGTGTCCCGTCGTGCCCGAACCGGGTGTACGCCGCGTCGACCTGCGTCACCAGCGCGAGGAACGCGGTCGTGTGCGAACGCCCCCACTCCAGCCGCACCCAGGGCGCCGACGCGGGCTTCGCCGTGGCGCTCCGCGCGGTCGGGGCGCAGCAGTCGAGCAGCTTCTCCACCTGGTCCTGCACGCTGGAACGGAAGTCACCCGCGTCGAGGAACACCTCCAGCGTCAGCGTGCGCGGCTGTGCCCCCACGAACTGTGCCCGGGGCGCCTCCTCGCTCGAGGGCGCCGGGCTGCGGTCCCAGCGGGCCCGCTTGCCGATCTGGACCCGGTCGGGGTTGAAGTGGAAGCGGACGCGGCCGCGTTCCGGCCCCGGGGCGTTGCCGGTCCCCGTCGGAGGGTCGTAGATCACGAGGGCGGCCCGTACCGGCGCGCCTCCCAGGAGCTCGGACAGCATGTGGTCCTCTCGACGGTTCGGACGGGCAGGGACGGTTCGGAGGGGTCAGACGGTGATGCCCAGGAAGCCGTTGTGGGTGATCTCCAAGGTCTCCCGGGCCGGCTGCGACTGGTCCACATCGAACATCGGTCCGCTCCAGCGCACGGGCAGCACACCGTCGAGGAGCCACCGCACCAGTGGTCGCCGGTCCGGGCCGAGGGCGACGAGCTGCCCGGGGAGCCGCACCGGTTCGATCACCTGTGCCCGCAGCCAGGCCCAGACGAGCACGGTCTCCTGTGTCAGCGGCCTGCTGAGGACCACGTTCGTGTAGCGCAGCCGCGTCGGCAGCTGCCACACGTGCCCGTTCGTCCCGCCCTCGACACGTTCCTCGACGTCCATGGTGCAGCCGAGCCCGTCACAGGCCGTGAAGGAGCCGAGGGCGTGCAGGCCTATGGAGAGCTGGAAGTGGGAACTGACGGCGAAGGGTTGGTCCGGCATGTGCGAGCACTCCGTGGGTCGGGCGGTGCGGCTGCTTCGAGGGCGATGCGTCGGGGCGTCGTCGGCGGGGCGTCAGCGGGGCGGGTAGGTACCCCAGGGGTTGTCCTGGGTCGGCGGTGGAGCCGGTGGTGACTGCGACTGCCACCGCGTCGCCGCGCGGCGCGTCCGCTGGGAGAACCCGAGGGCCGGAACCACGGCGTCGGCCAGGAGCCCGGCGTGCCGCCGGGCGACCTCCTGAGCGACATCCCGGGCGACGGCCGCGGCGTCCGGTGGGGCCGGGCTGTGCGCGGTCCGTGGGGCCGAGGTGGGGGCCGGGGCGGATGCGAAGGGGGCCGCGGTGGACGGTTCGCCGGCCGCTGTGCCGGGCGGCCGTTCGTTCCCGGCGGGGGGCGGGGTGACGAACGGCATGGCGGTGCCGGGTACCTGGGGGAGCGGCTGCCCGACGCCGAGCCGGTGCCGGGGGCCGGCCGGGGGGAGGGAGCCGGTGGTGGGGCGGGTGTCTCGGTCCCGCCCCTTCTCCGAACCGTGGCCCCGCCCCGGACCCCACGGAGGGTTGGGGCCGGGCGGTTCGCCGGGGGTGCGTCGGCCGCCGAGCTGCTCCGGGATGCCCGGCGGCGCCGTGAGGGGGAACGCGTCATGGTCCTGCCGGCCCGGGGGGCGACCGGATCTTTGCGGAGACGTCGCCCGGGTCCTGCTGTGGCCGCCCCGAGGCTCGGCGTGGCCGGAGATGCTCGGGGAGCCGGGACCGGGGACCTCGCTGTGTCCTGCCCGGGCTCGGGGGTGTTCCGGGTCCCTTGGGGAACCGGGGTTGTCTGCTGCGATGCAGTGGGGTCGGTCCTGGCGGTGCCCCAGGTTCCAAGGAAGGCCGAAGCCGAGGGCTTCGCCCTGGCTGGGCTGGTCCTGAGGGCGCCCCGGACCCTTTGACGCGCTGGGGCCGTCGGCCGCGCCCTTGTCGGATCGGTGCCGGCGGTGCCTGCCGCTCGAAGGGAAACGGAGACCAGGGAGATCGCCTTGGCCCGGTCGGTCCGGGTGGTGTCCCAGGACCTCCGGCGGATCAGGGACGTCGGCGCTGCCCCGGTCAGGTTGGCTTCGGCGGTGCCCGGGGGCCCACGAAGTGCTGGGTGCTTCGGCCCGGTGCGGTTGCGCACGGTGCTCTTCCGGGCCACGGGCCGGCCCGTGACCGTCCGCTCCGCCTCCGTCCGGACCGTGGCGGTGCAGGAGGCCCTGTCGAGGGGTGACGCCGAGGTCTCCGTCCCGGGCCGGAGAGCCGTGACGGTGCCCGAAGCTCCGCAGCAGGGGGGAGCCGGAAGACCCGCCCGGCTCCCCCCGGTCCCCATGGCGTCCCGGCTCTCCGGGTGAGCCCACGTTGTGGGCTTCGCGGTGGCCGAGGACGTCTCCGTCGCGCGCCGGGTACCTGAGCGCCCCCGGCACGGAGACCTCGCCTGGTCCCCGCGAGTCCTCAGTGGGTACCGGACCGGCCGGAGGGCCGGTGACGAACGGCTCACTCCGGATTCTGTCGTCCGCGTCGCGCTCAGGGCTCAGAGGACGGCCGGGCCGTCGGGCGGCCTTGTGCCGGCCGTGCTCCGCGCTCCCCGGGGCACCGGCTTCGTGGGCTTCGCCCAGGGCCCGTCGGCCCTGATCACGCCCTCGGTCGCTCGCGGGCCCCGGCGTGCGGGGCTCGGGAGGTACCGCACCCTCCGAGGCGCCGGGCCGGTCGTCGGGCCCGCTCCGGGCTCGTCGGTCCGCGCCGCTTCCCTGCCCCGAGGAGAGGCGGGGTTCCTCAACGGCTCCGCCCTCATGCCGGGTGCCCACCCCGTGCTCGCCCGATCGTCGGTCGACATGCCTCGCGCCCACCGGGGGAACGGGGGCGAAGTCCCCGGTTCCGGGTAAGGGCGGGACCGGAGGCGTCACCTCCACTCCCTCCCCCGGCTCCTCGGACCGCGACAGCGCCCCGGCGAGCGGCGGGAGTTCCGCCAACCCCATCAGAGGAGTGCCATGATCGGCCAGTTCCACTGCCAGCGGCACCCCGCGCGGCAGCAACCGGCCGTCGGCCGTGACGAGCGGCGCCGGGCACCAGGCCGCGAGGTCCTGCCGGAAGGCGCCGAGTCCGCAGGGGAGCGGCACCGGCATGCGCAACAGCCCGACGGGCGCGACGACACGCCAGTCCGCACCTGGCGGAGGCCCTGGCGGAGCCCCCGCAGCCGGGGAGGCCGGGGCCCGGTCGGGCACCGGGTCCGTACGCCGTGCCCGCCGCCACCGTCCCGGCTTGGAAGGGCGCAACGCGTTCAACCCCTTCAACACACCCACCCCACTCACCGCCCCTCACTGATGGAGGAGTTGATCCGTGCGATCTCACGCACCCACGCGCGCCGCTCCGCGTGCGGCAGGGTGAGGATGTCCTTGTACGCCCAGTGGAAGTGGTAGGCGATGTAGGCGCTCTCCTCTCGGAGCCGGCGCTCCGGGTGCGTCATGCTTCCCCCAGGCGGCCGCCCGAGGCCGGCCCGGGCAGGGCGAAGCTGGTCCCGCAGGAGGGACAGGCGACGGCGCCGTGGCTGGAGTCCAGGCCGTTGATGCGCCGGTAGAGGTCCTGGAGATAGGCGAGGTCCTTGGCGAAGAGCTGCTCCACCACGCCCGCGTGGACCTCGCTCACGGTCCCCAGCCGCGTGATGACGAGGCTGAGGAGGATCACCCCCAGATAGGCGGGGTTCTCCCTGACCCGCTGGTCGATCAGGGGCGACAACTCGTCACGCGCCGTGGCGAGCCGCATGGCGCCCTGGCGGTGCACAGTGCCCGCGGCATCCACATAGCCGTGGGGGAGTTGGAAGTCGTACTCGGTGCGCAGCGGTGAATCGTTCTCGGGCATGGTGGGGGCGCGTTCCTCCGTCTGTACCGAGAGATGCGGGCATGTGTCCGCCGGAGCCCGGTTCCCGCCCGAGGGCGGGAACCGGGAGGGCCGGTCAGTAGGCGGCCGTCACTGGATGTTCTGTTCGAGCAGCAGGCTCACCGGGGTCTTCGCCACCCAGACCCGTACGGCGAACACGTCGGCCTTGTCACCGGCCGTCAGCACGGGGGATGTGGCGGAACCATCGGCTTCGCCGGTCACCTTGGCGGTGTCCACTCCGCCGGGGAACGTCGCCGCGCCCTCGTCGCGGATCTTGAAGGTGACTTCGGCGCCCGGCACGGGACTGCCGTCCTTGTCCTCCACGATGACCTTCATCGGCTCGTCGAAGGACTTCCCCGGGGATACGGTCTGTCCGGCACCCGAGACATAGCGGACGTGGTGTGCGGCACCCACCGGCGGGGTGACGGTCAGCCGGGAGAAGGAGGCGACGGCCTTGGTCTCCGTCCAGCGGGCGGTGACGACGCAGGGGCCTTCCTTGAGCGCCTTGAGCAGCGAGCTCGTGGCGGCGCCCAACTGCTCGCCCTCCGTACCGGTGTAGCGGGTCTCCGCCGGTTTGTCGTTCTCGAAGACGGCCGAGCCGCCCTCCACGGAGAACTCGATCCGCTGTCCGGCCACCGGCGTTCCGTCCAGCTGGACGGCCTTGACCACGAGGGCGTCGGCGAAGCGCCGGCCGACGACGGTCGACTGGGCGTCCCCGGACACGACGGCCAGCCGGTACCGGGACACGCGCCGCAACGCCTGCCTGCCGGAGAGCGCGGCCCACAACCGGCTGTCGGCGGACATGGCCAGCCCCGAGGGCCGCGAGCCGTCACCGGTGGAGATCACGGCAGCCCTCGCCTCTCCCGGCAGGACGTAGCCGATGGCGTCGCCCTCGGGGCCGGCGAACCAGAGGGTACCGTCCGCGGTCGCCTTCTGGCGGCGTGCGGGACAGGGGGAGTCGACGCGCGTGAGCAGACCGTCCCCGACGCCGTACTTGTAGATCTCGTTGTCCGGGGTGGCCACCCATACGGTGTCGCCCGACGGCGTGACGGCCAGATCCCGTGGCTCGACGCCGATGGTGACGGCGGGGGAGAAGGCGCCGGTGTGGGCGTCGTAGCGCACCAGCGACCTGCCCCCGGGTGAACTGAGCCAGTACCGGGTCGGCTCGCGTTCCGATACGGCCACTCCGTGCAGGCCGTCGGGGTAGGTCAGTGAAGTCGACATGACGCCACCGGAGTTGATGAAAACCAGCCGGCTCCGGTCGGACAGCACCGCGACGATACGGTCCCATCCCTCACGGCTTTTGGCGAGCACCATGGAGTGGCATTCCCGCCCGCTGTCCAGGGGGTGGGTCTGGTAGTGGCCGTTGTTGTCGCACTTGACGAAGACGGCCGCGCTCTGCCCCGAGAGGAAGGTCCACACGCCGTGGCCGGGCCAGGCGACCAGGGAGTTCGCGGTACCCGCGAAGCCCGGTCCCGGGGTGAAGACGGTGTTGCTCCAGGGGCTTCGGGGCTCGAAGCGGCCGATCGCGCCCTCCGCCGTCACGAACCACAGGTTCTGGTCGTCGCTCTGCCACGCCAGGTCGACGGCGGCCGTGTTGATGGGGAACTCGTCGGTGTTGCCGAGGGGGATCGTTGGGGCTGCCATTCTGGTGCTCCCTCCGGAGAGGCGGGATGAACCGCAGGTGTCGATGCCGGACCGCTAGCCCTGGGTGATCCTCAGAGTCGTGGTCGCGTGCGGCTCGGTATTGCCCAGGCCGACGCTCAGGACCGCCACTTCCTCGATCAGCCCTGCCGACACGGGTGGCACGGCGACACGGCCGAGCTGGTCGGTCAGGATCACGCGTTCCTTGGACCCGTCGTCGAAAGTCGCCCCGTCCGCCTCGATGCGGCAGGTGAGCGGAATGCCCGGTACGGGGTGGCCGTTGGAGACGTACTCCACGATGAGCGGATGCTCGACGTGATCCTTCATGTGCAGCTCGGACTTGCCCTGGTGCACCACCTGGGTCCGGCCGGCGAGGGAAGCGCCACCGTAAGGAGGCGGCGGCACGGAGTACTTGCCGAAGGACTTGTTCGTGGGGTTCGTGTACCAGAGTTCCCCGTTGGTGCCGACGCAGAGCCCCTTCGCGCCACCGCCGTTGGGGAGGCTCACCAAGGAACCCGGACCCGGCTGATGGCGGTCGATCTCGTGCAGTCCCTTGCTGGAAGCCACCCACACCTTGTCGTTCGTGTAGAACACCAGCTGTTGCGGCACCGCGTCGCCCAGGGACACGGTACGAGAGGTGCCTTCCGTGATGTCGTAGCGGACGACCTGGTTGGGGTTGGTGGCGGTGAACCAGACCGCCTCGGTGTCGGCGATGATGTAGAAGGGCTTCTGCTCGGGGCTGTCGAGAATCTCGACCCTCTCCCATGCCGTCTGCCCGGGGGAGCGTCGGTAGAGGCCGTTCTCGTTCCTGACGGGGCTGGTGGTCTGCTTCTGGCCCGTGGCCCAGTAGGTGTGGGTCTTTTTGTCGTCCGCGGTCGTGACGGCCACATCCCACAGCCATGTGCTCCGGCCGATGGGCATCTTGTCGTAGGAGCCACCCTGGGCCGGGACGGGGAGGATGCCGACGTAGCTGTGCTGCGGTTCGGCGAACAGCAGGCTGTAGCTGACGTTGGGATTGCTCGGAGTGCCCTTGTCGGTCGTCCGGAGCTTGATACTCTCCGCCTGGGCGTCCGGCTCCAGGGGGTATGCGGTCACCGGGTAATTCCCGTAGGTCTCCATCACCAGGATGGGGTCCCGCTTGGCGGGCGACGCCATCCAGATCCGTTGGTTCTCGGATACCGGGTCCTTCATGACCCCGGCCGTGAGGTCGTACTCCCCGGTGGCGATCGATTGAGCACTGTTGGGGTCATTGGGATTGATCTTGACGACGGTCCTGCTGTTCGTGGTGATCCACAAGTATCGCTTGTTTCCCACGGCCACCGAATGCGGCGTCTTGTTGAGACTGAACTCCTGGATACTGGCGATGTCCGCCATGATGCTCCCCCTCCGGACTTTCGTTGACGCGTGAACTCATCAGAGGGCGCGTGGAAGTGCGCACCGGCAAAAGGTGCCGCAGATTGATGGCTCACGCGGGAGCGGCGCTCGACCGACTGAGAGTATGCCGCCAGCACTCCCCGCCGCACCTGGGCGAACCGGCCACCGTGGGGTGAGGCTCCGGGCTCCCACCCGGTGCGGCTGCCGGTGCCGGGGTCCGAGAGGCATTTCGGCTGCAAACAAGGGCATTCGGAGTGCATCATTCCGTGCGAGGTCTCTCACCTCCCCCGTTGCCCGGTATGTGTCAAGAAGGTCTGCGCGCTGCCTGTTCGGCTCTGTGGCATGGCCGGAATTCCTTCAAGAACCGTTTCCGCACGCGGGAGAATCGGCCCGATGGCGAGAAACGACGTATGGGCGAGATGGCCCGTCCTTGACGCTGCTCGACGACGCGGGCCACTGTTGTGGTCTCGTCCGGAGGAGGGCCATGCGCCGTTGGGTTCCGATATCGAATCGGTCGCAGCGCCCGGCGCGGATCTCACCCGAACCCGCACAGGCCGGGCCCGCGTCGGCCGTGGCGCCCCCGGGGAGAGCCTCGTTGCTCCTGGCCCTCCAGCGGGCGGCCGGAAACGGCGCGGTCCTCAGGATGCTGCAAGCGGGCGGGGTGTCCCGGGAGCAGTCCGCCGTCCCCGAGGTGGTGTGCAGCGGCGGCCGTCCGCTCGACGGCACCACCCGGAGCGCAATGGAAGCACGGCTCGGTGCCGATCTGTCCGACGTACGCGTCCATACCGACGTCGCCGCACAGCGCTCGGCCATGGTGATCGGCGCGCGCGCCTACACCGCCGGCAACCATGTCGTCATCGGCCGCGACGGAACGGACAAGGCCACCTTGGCGCACGAGCTCACACACGTCGTCCAGCAGCGCAGGGGGCCGGTGACGGGAACCGACACCGGTCACGGGTTCGCGGTGACTGACCCGGACGACCGCTTCGAGCGGGAGGCCAAGGCCAACGCGTCACGGGTCATGAGCGCGCCGGTGGGAGCGGCGGAGCAGCGGCCTCTCGGCACCGTCCCCGCACCGCCCGCGAGTACTCCGGTCGTACAGCGCGCGATGCACCTGGCCAACTACGACGAGCGGATCTACCAGGACTCGCTCAACCCGGGCGCCGAGTACGCCTTCGTGAAAAAGGCCGACGGCAGGCTGCTCTTCGCGGAGTACGGCGGCGTCGACAGGCTGACGGCCGCCCTTGGCGCCGTCGGCTTCGCCGGCGACGTCCGGTCGAGCGGCCTCGACGATTTCATCAAGGGCGCCTACCGGGAGAGGGGCCCCGTGTGGCGCCACCTTTGGCACGAGCTCGGTGGTCTCTTCCACTACGACAGCATCGTCAAAGCGACCGGTCCTGTCGGCGAAGAAGTCCTGGGACGGGCCACGCCCGGTCTCGTCGCCGCGATCGTCAGGCACGGACCGCAGATCTGGAACAGCTCAGGCGGCTCGCGCGCACCGCGGGCGGAAGGGCGTCTGTACGGCCTGGACCTGTCCGATGACCAGGCCCGGCACATGCTCGGCATCGACGAGGACACGGCCCGTCATTTCGACGACGTGCGGTACGAGCGTCTCTCCGAGCGCCAGTACGAACAACGGCACGCGCTGCTCCGGAACAAGGACAACGGCGCCAACCTCTTCGAGTACGAAGGCCGCTTCCCGGGAGACCGGGCGCGGATGATGTACGTCTCCACGGCCGGCACGGTCCGCGCCGCCGCGCACCGCATTCGCATCGCGAACCGACGGTTCGGTGACGCCGAGTTCTTCGATCCCGATATGGATGAGGCAACGCGGCGCGCGCTGCACGCCGAGTACGCCCGTCTCACCGCCCCGCGTCCGGACACCGGCTGGGTGCCGGGCACGGACCTGACCGCCGTGGACCGCGGAGCCGGCCAGGACAGCGCCATGAACGGTTGGAACGCTCTCGGAGTGGTGGCCTACGCCAAGCGCTTCCTGGGCGCTCCGTACGAACTCGAACAGAACTGGGAATGGCTGCACGTGCAGGGGGCGCAGATCGGCGGGTCGACCGACGCGACCAACCTGGTGGCCGGCACCTACGTCACCAACTCCGCGATGATCCCCTACGAGGACATGATCGCCAAGTGGGCCAGAACGGATGCCCACCGCTTCTGGGCCCGGTTCGAAGTGGTCCCCGGGGGGACCCTCGGGCCCCTGTTCCCGGACAGGATCAGGCTTTCGGTCAAGACCGACAACCACCGGGACCTCGGCACGCTTCCCGGGCTGGTCCTGGCGGAGTTCGATCCGCTGCACGGCAGGATCGTCGATCGCCTCGCCGGCGAAATCATGAAGCGCAACGTCGACGCCACACGCGGGCTGTACGAGCCCGGCTGACGACGACACGAGCTCAATGACCGGGTCCACCGGCGATTCGATGAACTCGTCGGCCGCACACACCGCGGCCGGCAACGTCGGGCACCGCGGCGGCCTCGCCCGCCCCGGGTTCGGCGGGGTGCTCCTTCGGCATCGTTGTGCGGGTGGTGAAGGAGCCGGGATGTGGTCTCGACATGCGGACGAGGAGCGGTAGATGCGGGTGCAAGGGAAGACCGGTGAGACTCCGGCCCGGCGTGGTGCCGAGTCGGCAGGGACAGCACTCGCTCCCCGTGCGGACTCTGATCCTTTCCCGAGCCGTGCCCCGTCCCCGGGGAGCCCGGCGCAGATCATGGCCCTCCAGCGTTCCGCGGGAAATACCGCGGTCGCCGCGATGCGGCAGCGTTCGAACGCCCAGGACGTCCGCCGTCCGCCCAGCCGCCCCCTGGATCCGACGCCACGTGACCGGGCGGAAGCCCGGGGAGCGGCGGGTCCGTCCCGCGCGGACCGCATGCCGACGCTCAGCCATGCGCTGAACCAGGTCGCGGAAGGACTCGACAACACCGTCGGGCTGGCCGGGGACCACGCCGCGCAGATGGAAGAGGCGGTGCACGGCGCCCTGAGCCGCGCGCTGGTGACCCTCGCCCGCGAAGGCCCGGTAGCCTCCGTGCAGCACGTCGGCACCGCGACGTCCCAGGCCGCCACGCAGGCCGCCGCGTGGGTCACGGAACTGCCCGGTCGCCGGGTCGCCGAGCTGCTGCCGCTCCCCGACGAGCTGTCCGCCCTGCTGCCCCGGCAGACCGTCGCCGAGCTGCTGCGTGAGGTCCCCGCAGCGGCCACCCGGGCCGCCGAGGCGGTGCAAGGCGGTGCCGCCACGGCGGAGGAAGCGGTGCACGACGCCTTGGGCCGCGCGCTGGCCACTCTCGCCGGCGAGGGCCCGGTGGCCGGTGCGCAGAGCGCCGCCACCTCCCTTGTGGAAGCCTCCCGATGGGTCGGCAGCGCGTTGGCCCAGGTCCCCTCCGCCGCCCAGCAGGCACTGCTCGAAGCCGTTCCACTCCCGCAGTGGTGCACACGCCTGGCGCTGCGCTGGGCCGCCTCGTACGCCGCCGCGCACATCTACGGAGCGGTCCGCCAGGCCGGGCGGACCGCGGCCACGATCGCGGGCGAACTCGGGTCGGAGGCCACGGGGATGATGGACGTGGTGGATCGGGAATTGCGCCAGATATGCGCTCCGTCCGAGCAGGGCTCGGCCGCCGGTCCCGCCGACGCGCCTGAACTGACCGAGGAGCAGCGGCGCCAGGCCGACTTGCGGGCCTTCCGGGCCACGCTGTTCGGTCTCGGACCCGCGGACGTCGAAGAACTCATCGGCTGGCTGGCAGCTGGGAAAGACCCTCTTGACGCGGATCGACTGGCGGTGGCGCGGGAGTTCCGGAGTCTCCAACTGGCCGCTGTCGCGGGAGGAGCCGATGCGTATCTGCGTGACTTCGACGCTGAGCGCACGCAATTGGCAGACAAAATCGGGCGTTTGCGGCATAAGCAGGAAAAACTCACCCCGTCCCGCGTCCTTCCGCATGCGGTGCTGCCCGCACGCTACCGCGACAAGCACGCACATCAGGAGGCCGAAATCACGGCAGCTCATGCCCGGTTGGCGGAGATCGAGGAGCTGCGGAAAACGCTCGAGCGCAGCAGCCGGGAGATCGGCGTTCTGCAGACCCTCCTCAATCACGTCCAAGGCCCCAGTGCGACGAACATGGCAGGACTCAAGCCCCACGAACTCGCCGCGTGCGAGAAGCTGCTGCAAGAGGCGCTCGCCGACGTCGAGGGGTACGGCGACCCCGCCGGTCTGAGCGCCCTCCTCGACCGGGTCCGCAGGGAACCGGACGCGCGGTCGATGCTGAACATGGTCCGCGCGCGGGGCATCGGCGAGCTGTACGCGCTCAAGGAACGGATGGACCGTCTGGCCGGAGTCCTCGGCGCCGAGCTGTCGGAGCGCGCACCGGGCTGGCTGGAGAGGACGGGTTTACGTGAGACCGATCCCGCCCTTTCGGCGCAGGTGGAGCAGCTGTCGGGCCAGGTGGCCGAGGCGCATGCCCTCTCCGCCGAGTACGCCCGGCTGATCTCCCTCTACGAGTCGCCGGAGTACACCGACCGTACCGCCCGCGCCGAAGCCGACCTGAAGGCCTTCCGCGACCTCGACTTCCGCCGCCTGCTCGACCAGGAGTACGGGGAAGCCGCCGACCGTGTGGTCGCGGCCTCCGGGAACAACGCTCGGCTCCTGCAGGCCATGGGCATTCTGTTGGACCGGGTGAAGGGAGACCACCCGAAGGGCCTCGGTGGTGTCCACATCAATATCTTGGAAGGTATGGCCGAACGCCTTCCGGAACTCGCGGCCGCCGCAGGCCCGTTCTATATGGAACGCGTGGACTTCGCACTCCTGCTGCGCGAGGTGGACAAGGAACTGGCAGCCCGGCGCGCGGGCCCGCCGGGTTCGGCAGGGGGGTTGTAGCCGGTTCGCCTCACGGCGGGGGTCACGCCGGCCCGTCCGGTGGACCCGGAGCGGTACATGCGGCGGACGGCGGCGACGGCTCGACCGGCGACAGTCATGCCGACAGGCGAAGAGGCTGCGGGCGGCGCCGCATGACCAGGCGTCGGGCTGGAGCCGCACGCTGAGTATGACGCTCGGATGCGAGCACTCTGACCTCAGGACCTGGGCGGAGAGATTGTCAGCGCTCTCGAGCGCAGCCTGCCGC
Organism: Streptomyces cinnamoneus; assembly: GCF_002939475.1. NCBI lineage: Bacteria > Bacillati > Actinomycetota > Actinomycetes > Kitasatosporales > Streptomycetaceae > Streptomyces > Streptomyces cinnamoneus. The sequence continues at coordinate 5,952,644 of NZ_PKFQ01000001.1, forward strand.
TTGCGCCCACGTTCTGTGGGCGGGTGCCTCCGCTCTGTCGCCCGGGCGGCAGGGGCCATCTTGCCCCGTGCCGCATCGATGCCGGAGGGAGAGGATGGGGGAGAGGGCCGGTAGCGCGGCCAGCCCCCGTGTGAAGGGAGGCCCCGGTGACAGCATCACCCAGCCTGGACGACGCCCGGGTCTCGGAGCTGGTCGGTGAGGCGGCAGCAGCCCCTTCGATGCACAACGCACAACCCTGGCGTTTCCGGTACTCAAGAGAAAGCGGCACGTTCCACCTGTACGCGGATCCGGAGCGGGGCATGCCGCACTCTGACCCCGACGGCCGGGCCCTGCATATCGGGTGGGGAGGCGCTCTCTTCAAGCTTCGCGTCGCCCTCGCGAAGGCCGGCTACCACGCGGACGTCGCACTGCTGCCCGATTCGCAGGACGCGGCCTTGCTGGCCCTCGTCCATACGGCACCGTCCGAAGACGGTGCAGAGGACATCGGGCTCGGACTGCTCGAGCCCGCGATCCTCCAGCGGCATACCAGCCGGTACTCGTTCGCCGAAAAGGCGCTTCCGGAGGACGTGCGCACCGGCCTCATCGACGCCGCACAACGGGAAGGGGCCGTGCTGTCCTTCCTCGAATCCTGGCAGGCCCGCTGGGTGGAGGAACTGGCCGAGGAAGCCGAAGCACGCAACCTCACCGACCCGGGTAGCGAGCAGGACCTCGCCCGGTGGATGCGACCGGCTCCGCCGAAGCGGACACGGCGACCGATGGGGTTCCGGAGTACGCCTTCGGGCCACGCAAACACGGTGGGAGGGCACCGATGTGTGACTTCTCGGGCGGGCAGCCGGTGGCCGATCGCGGAACGACGCCCTTCGAGGACATCCCGCACCTGGCCGTGCTCAGCACGGACGGCGACGACCACCGCACTGGCTGCGCGCGGGTCAGGCCATGCAGCGCGTCCTGCTCCTAGCCACCCTCAAGGGGCTGGCCACCTCGTTCTCCACCCAGGCACTGGAATGGCCCGACCTGCGCTGGCCCTTGCGCGACCCCCTCGCCGGCACCGGCCAGGTGCAGATGATCCTGCGCCTCGGCTACGGACCGCACGGCCCGGCTACGCCGCGTCGCCCCGTTACGGGTGTCCTCGTCATCGAGGACTGATCCAGGGCCTGGCTGGCTCCGGTGGCCGTTCCGCAGGGCCGGACTCAGGCTGGAGGAGACGAGCCGCGCTGTGGGCCCGCAGGGGCGTACGTCGATCGCACGGAGGTGACCGTCATAGAGTCGGCCCCCATCACCGTCGGACTCGACGGTTCCGCGGAGAGCCTTGCGGCCGCCCTCTGGGCGGCGGACGAGGCGGAGCGGCGTGGGCTGGGACTGCGCCTCCTGCACGCGTGGGTTCTGCTGGCCGGCGAACCGGCCACGGGCCTTCCGCCCGACAAGGATCAGAACTACTGGGCGAAGCGCATCGTGCGGGCGGCTGCGACAGCCGTGTACGAGCGACACCATGACCTCTCCGTCACCGAGGACCTCGTGGCGGAAGAACCCGAGGCCGCACTTCTGAACGCCGCTGTGAGCTCGACGATGATCGTGCTGGGTTCACGGGGCCTGGAACGCCTGGAGAGCTTCTTCCTGGGCGATATCAGCCTCCAGGTGGCGGGCAGAGCCGCACAGCCAGTGGTACTCGTACGGGCGCCGGCCGGCAGGGCTCGACCGCTCGCCGGTACCGACGAGGGCGGTGTGGTCGTCGGCGCCAGCCTGCATGGCCGGTACGACAGCGTGCTGGGGTTCGCCTTCGAGACGGCCGCGGCGCGTGGTGTGCCCCTGCGCGTCGTGCATGGCTGCCCCTTGCCGGTGCAGGCCTACGCACCGTGGGGTGTCGACCCCGAGGTGGCGGGAGAGATCAGCAAAGAGGCCTCGGAGAAACTCTCCCGTGCCGTACAGCCGTGGAGCGAGCGCAATCCCGGCGTCATGACGACCAGCACGGTCCGGCTGGGAAGCCCCGCCCGCGCCGTCCTCGGGGCTGCCGAGGACGCCGATCTTCTGGTGATCGGCCGGCGCAAGCATCACCCGCCGGTGGCGCCACGCCTGGGGAATATCGCACAGGCGTGCGTGCACCATGCCCGGTGCCCGGTTGCCGTGGTGCCCCACGACTGAGGCACGGCTCGGGATGGAGGGCCGGCGATGAAAGTGTCGGCGTTGATGACCACGCCACCGGTCACGGTGAGCAATCAGGTCACCGCAACGGAAGCAGCCGTGCGTATGACGGAGGAGGCGGCTGCATCATGGTCACCGAGGGCGACATTCTGTGCGGTATCCTCACTGACCATGACATCGTGATGCGCGGTGTCGCGTGCGCCTCCGGACCCGACGAACCGGTTACCCGCCTGATGAGCACTCCCGTCGTCACGGTGAGCGCGTCGGACGATCTGGATGTCGCCTATCAGCTGTTCCGACGCGAGGACATCCGGCGTCTGCCGGTGCTCGACGGTGGGCGGCTGGTCGGCGTCCTCGCCATTGACGACCTCTTCGCCGATGCCCTCCAGCGCCTGGCGGACCTCCTCGGGCCCGTCTCCTGGAGCGCACTGCGCGACCAGGCGGACAGCCGCCCGCGCCGGCGTTCGGCCCCCTGAGCGCGGAGCGGGAAGCGAGGCCGGTCATGGGGGAGTGGACCTGGGAGTACGAGGGCTACGACCCCGCCGTGGAGCGCTTGCGCGAGGCACTCCACACCCTCGGGAACGGCTACCCCGTCGCCATGGAGGACTGCACGGTGTGCCGCCTGTGCAAGCTCGCCGACCGGCTGGTCACCCAGACGGCCTGATGCCGGTAGCAGCCCGTCAATCCCGTAGAGAAGAAGAAAGGGCATCTGTGTCCAAGCGCGCCCGTAAGAAGCGAACCCCGCCGTCCAGCGGGCCCCGGCCCACCGTGATGCTCACGGACGGTAGATCGGCGGCGTGGCGCGTGTCAGGCGGGCACGACGCACCAGACCGCATCGACCCTGGTGGTGCTCTCAACGCCGAAGGCCGCCGCCCCGTCCCATTTGATGTACGCCGTCCTGTCCGGAGGCGGGACATTGAACTCTTCTCCGTACCTGACCAGCGAGCTGATACGTCCGAGCTGCTGCCATGCACGGCGTGACCCGATGGCGATCACCTTCGGGACGCCCGTGTGACTTGCGGTGGAAGGCCGCGTGCGGGCTCGGCCTGAACGATGGGCCTTCGATCCTTCCCTGCTGGCGTACTTCCGGCGCCGGCCGGCCCGCTCGCAGCGGCCGGACCGGATCTTCGACGCGGTGCGCGAGGTGGTGGCCGCGACCGGGGTGCTCATGGGAAGGCGCCGACGTGCGCTGGATTCGGCGTGCTGGAGGACGCGGCGGCGACCCAGGACACCGTCACCCAGCTGGTCGCCGCGATCCGCCGCGTGATCCGCGAGGTCCCCGGCGCCGGTGCGGTGGCCGCCGAGTTCTGCCGGGCTCATGACTCCTGCGACCCGGGCAAACCCCGCATCGCCTGGAACGACGAGGAGGCCCGCACCCAGCTCGTGGACGCGCTCGTCACCGACGCCCTCAACCTGCTGGGCCGCCTGCCCGAGGAGGATCTCGGCCCCCGGGCGGCCGATGCCGTGGGCATCCTGGCCCTGTGGCAGGACAGGACGTCGAACCGGCGGATGACTCCGACGGCACCGACGGATGGTGGCGCATCGCCCGCCGCACCGCCTACGACCGGATGGTCTCCACCGTCGACCCCGATGCCCGGCACGTCCACAAGACCCTCTCCCGCTATCAGGACGGGTTCAAGGCCCACCTCGCCGTCGAGCCGGTGACCGGCCGCCGGCAACCAGGGTGCCGTCCACGATGAGGACCACCTGGTGGCGTCCGGGGTTGCGCTCGCCCGCACTCGGCTTCTTCCAGGGGCACGGAAGAGGGCGCCTGACCGGGCTCTCGCCCGGCAGGCGCCCTGTGGTCGCTCCGGCCGGCGGCAAAGGGCTTATGCCCTGCGGTGGACGTCCTCCCGGGCGAGTACGGCCACCAGGGCCGACCGCAGTGCCGAAGCGGGGTTCTCCGGCGCTCCTTCCGAGCGCCACGCCACGAATCCGTCGGGGCGTACCAGGACCGCGCCGTCCGCGGTCACGCCGTACAGCTGCGCCCAGTCCTCGTCGCCCGCCGGCGACAGCTCGGCGTCGGGGCCCTCGCCGATCCGGTACGAGTCGAGGGGCATGCCCAGTTCTCGCGCGACGTGCGCGGCCGCCGTGTGCCATCCGGCGTGGGTGCCGGCGGAACTCAGCAGCACCATGGAGCGCTCGTACAGATCCAGCGTGGACACCCGGGTGCCCGCCCGGTTCAGCCACAGGTGCGGCGCCCGGCTGCCCGGTTCGCCGGTCAGGCGGAGGCCGTCGGGCACGACCGGCGTCGTGGGATCGGCGCCCTGGACCGCGCCGTGCGGATAGCGGTGGCCGAGGACCACGTTGAGGATGCCCTTCTTGCCGCCCGGGCCGCCGCCCGCGCCCGGCTCCGGGGCGTACCCGGGGTGGCTGTGCTCGACCGAGCGTGCCGAGGCGCGGACGCTCGTCTGCTCCGCGACCGGACGGCGCTCCGCGTCGTAGGAGTCGAGCAGGCCGGGACCGGCCCAGCCGCCCAGGACCGCGGACAGCTTCCACGCCAGGTTGTGCGCGTCCTGGATCCCGGTGTTGGAGCCGAAGGCCCCGGTGGGCGGCATCTCGTGGGCCGAGTCGCCGGCCAGGAACACCCGTCCGTGCGCGAACCGTTCGGCGATCCGCTCCGCCGCGTGCCACGGTGCCCGGCCCGTGACCTCCACATGGAGGTCCGCAACTCCCACGGCCCGCCGGATGTGCTCCCGGCACCGCTCGTCGGTGAACTCCTCGAGGGTCTCGCCGCGTTCGGGGTGCCAGGGCGCGTGGAACACCCACCGCTCGCGGTTGTCCACCGGCAGCAGCGCCCCGTCGGCCTCGGGGTTCGTGAGGTAGCAGATGATGAAGCGCCGGTCACCTACGACGGACGCCAGGTCGCGGGAGACGAAGGTGATGCTCACGTTGTGGAACAGGTCGCCCGGCCCGGTGTGCCCGATGCCGAGCCGCTCGCGGACCGGGCTGCGCGGGCCGTCCGCCGCCACGAGGTAGTCCGCCCGGATGGTGGTGTGCTCGCCGGTCTCGACGCTCTTCACCCGCGCGGTCACCCCCTCGGGGTCCTGGTCGAACGACATCAGCTCGGTCGAGTAGCGCAGGTCCCCGCCCAGCTCCCGGGCACAGGTCAGCAGCACCGGTTCGAGATCGTTCTGGCTGCACAGACACCAGCGGGCGGGGCTGAACCGGGCCAGACCGCCGCCCGGGTCGATCTCCCGGAACAGCCACTCGCCGGCGTCCCCGACCAGGCCCGGCGTCTGCAGGATCCCGCTGTTGGCCGCCAGCACCGAGGCGGCTTCCTCGATGCGCCGCTGGATCCCGGCCACGCGGAACAGCTCCATGGTGCGCACGTTGTTCCCGCGTCCCCGCGGATGGGTCGACGTGCCCGCGTGGCGCTCGACGAGGGTGTGGGGCACACCGAGACGCCCCAGGAAGAGCGAGGTGGAAAGGCCCACCAGAGAGCCGCCGACGACGAGGACGGGTGTGCGGTGTTCGCCCTCGCCGGCCGCTTCGCTTCGGTTCATTGATCGCCTCCAGCGCCGCCTGCGGCGCACGTCGGGGTTGGGATGCAGATTCATCCCCTTCCCGGGACGGCGCGTGTGCGCGGGTCACCCGAATGCCGCACGGTTCACCCGTCCACCCCGCGGGACTCGCGCGGACCCCGAGCCCCGCCAACGATCGGTACGTACCCCGGCCCATCCGAGCCCGGCGGTCCCTCCCTGCTCTCGAGGACGAGAAGAGGTACGCCGTATGACCAGCGCGGCACGTGTATCGCAGTCGGCCTTCGACGGTTCCAGGCTGCGGGTGATCCTGTTGCTGGACCTGTACGAAGGAGCCCAGCAGCAGTTCCTCGAGGCCTACGAGGTGATGCGCAGGCAGGTCGCCGACGTCCCGGGACACATCAGCGACCAGCTGTGCCAGTCCATCGAGAACCCCTCGCAGTGGCTCATCACCAGCGAGTGGGAGAGCGCTCCGCCCTTCCTCGCCTGGGTGAACAGCGAGGAGCACGTCGAGACCGTCCGGCCGATGCACGCCTGCGTCCGGGACACCCGGTCGATGCGCTACAGCATCCTGCGGGAGACCGGCGGCCGGCGGCCGCTCACCCCGGACGCGGTCCCGGACCCGAAGGTGACGGCCCGCGTGGGCGACGGAGTCACCCGCCACGCCCTCACCTTCACCGTCAAACCGGGCTCCGAGTCCAAGGTCGCGGAACTGCTCGCCGGCTACGAGTCGCCCGAGGCACAGGTCGACGAGAAGACCCGGCTGCGCCGCACCTCACTGTTCATGCACGGCAACCGGGTCGTCCGGGCCGTGGAGGTCGAGGGCGACCTGCTGGCCGCGCTGCGCCATGTCGCCCGCCAGCCCGAGGTCCGGGCCGTCGAGGAGGCCATCAACCCTTACCTGGAGCAGGACCGGGACCTCACCAGCCCCGAATCGGCCCGCCTCTTCTTCACCCGGGCGGCGCTGCCCTCCGTGCACCACGTCATCTCCGACCGCCCCGAGCCGGCCGGCCTGCGGCGCCACGCGCTGTACTACCCGGCCAAGGCGGGCTGCGGAATGGAGCTGGCCAGGTTCCTCGCCCGGCAGGGCGAGGCGGCCGCGGCCGCCCCGGACAGCCCCGTGCACAGCAGCACCGTCTTCCAGCGCGACGACATCGTGGTCCGCCTCATCGACATCACCGGTGACGTCGACCTCGACCCGGCGGCCTCGCTCGGCCTCAAGGGCCCCGGCGCGGCCGCCGAGCTGGAGCGTCTCCTCGACGGCACCGCCATCGGCGTCGAGGGCTCCCTGGCGACGGACCGCAACATCAACCGACTCCTGTCGCACGCCGACATGCTGCCCATCACCGACCGCAGGTCGGCAGCTGCCTGACGGGCCGCCGCGGCCCCGCCGCGGCGGCCTCCCGCATGTCATCGCCACACCCGGAGGTATCAACATGCTCACGCAGCATCCGCGCATCGTGAACCTGAGCGACACGGAGCCCAACCGCAGGCGCGGAGGTGACCTCCGGGCCATGCTCACACCGGCCACGGTCGGCTCCACCAGCGGTTTCATGGGGCTGGCCATCATTCAGCCGGGCGAGCGGATCGGCGAGCACTACCACCCGTACTCCGAGGAGTTCGTGTACGTCGTCTCCGGCTCGCTGGAGGTCGACCTGGACGGCGAGCCGCACGCCCTGCGGCCCGACCAGGGTCTGCTGATCCCCATCGAGGTCCGGCACCGGTTCCGCAACGTCGGTGACACCGAAGCCCGCATGGTCTTCCATCTGGGACCGCTCGCCCCGCACCCGAGCCTCGGTCACGTCGACACGGAGGACACCGGCGCGGCCGGGCACGTCTCCGAGCCGGCCGCCACCGGGCCGCACATGACCGGGCAGGCCCCCGGACAGCCGGCCGGGCGGACAGGGGCGCTCGAGTGACCCGCCGCGTCGCCGTCACCGGCATAGGGGTGGTCGCCCCGGGCGGCACCGGAGCGGCGGGTTTCTGGGACCTCCTCGTCCAGGGCCGGACCGCGACCCGCGGCATCACGCTGTTCGACCCGGCGGGGCTGCGCTCCCGGATAGCCGCCGAGTGCGACTTCGATCCGCAGGCCCACGGCCTGGACCAGGAGTTCACCGAGCGCGCCGACCGCTACGTCCAGTTCGCGGTGGTCGCCGCCGAGGAAGCCGTACGCGACTGCGGGCTCGACACCGCCGCCGAGGATCCCTGGCGGATCGGCGTCTCGCTGGGCACCGCGGTCGGCGGCACCACCCGCCTCGAGCACGACTATGTGCTGGTCAGCCAGAGCGGCCGGCGGTGGGACGTGGACCACCACCGGGCCGGCCCCCAGCTGCACACGGCCTTCTCGCCGAGCACGCTGGCCTCGGTCGTGGCCGAACGGTTCGGGGCCCGCGGGCCGGTGCAGGCCGTCTCCACCGGCTGCACCTCCGGCCTCGACGCGGTCGGCTACGCCTTCCACACCATCGAGGAGGGCCGGGCGGACGTCTGTATCGCGGGCGCCTCGGACTCGCCCATTTCGCCGATCACGATGGCCTGCTTCGACGCCATCAAGGCGACGTCGCCCGACAACGACGACCCCGAGCACGCCTCCAAGCCCTTCGACAACCGCCGCAACGGCTTCGTCATGGGCGAAGGCGCGGCGGTCCTCGTCCTGGAGGACTACGAGCACGCCCGGGCCCGCGACGCGCACATCCACTGCGAGATCAGCGGCTACGCCACCTATGGCAACGCCTACCACATGACCGGTCTGACCACCGAGGGGCTTGAGATGTCCCGCGCCATCGACACCGCGCTCGGACAGGCCGGACTCGGCCCCACCGCGATCGACTACGTCAACGCGCACGGCTCCGGCACACGGCAGAACGACCGGCACGAGACCGCCGCCGTGAAGCTGTCGCTGGGCGCTCACGCCTACGACACGCCGATGAGCTCCATCAAGTCCATGGTGGGGCACTCGCTCGGCGCGATCGGCGCGATTGAGGTCGCCGCCTGCGTACTCGCGCTCAAGCACCAGGTGGTGCCCCCGACGGCCAACTATGAGACTCCCGACCCCGAGTGCGACCTGGACTACGTGCCACGCATCGCCCGCCCCCGGAAGCTGAGGAACGTGCTCTCCGTCGGCAGCGGTTTCGGCGGCTTCCAGTCCGCCGTGCTCCTGACCCGGACGGGCGGGAGGACACGATGAGCACACGGCGCCCCCCGCGCGCGGTCGTCACCGGGATCGGCGTGATCGCCCCCAACGGCTTGCGCACCGACGCGTACTGGAAGTCCGTCCGGGAAGGCGTGGTCGTCCTGGACCGGATCACCCGCGAGGGGTGCGAGCACCTGCCCCTCAAGGTCGCCGGCCAGGTCGAGGGGTTCGACGCCCAGGCCCTCATCGAAGAGCGCTTCCTCGTCCAGACCGACCGCTTCACCCACTACGCCATGGCCGCCGCCGCACTCGCCCTCGACGACGCCGGCCTCGGCCACGAGGCCGGCGAGGAGCCCTTCTCCTTCGGCGTGGTCACCGCCGCCGGGTCCGGCGGCGGCGAGTTCGGCCAGCGGGAGCTCCAGAAGCTGTGGGGCCAGGGCTCGAAGTTCGTCGGCCCCTACCAGTCCATCGCCTGGTTCTACGCGGCGAGCACCGGCCAGATCTCCATCCGGCACGGCTTCAAGGGGCCGTGCGCGGTGGTCGCCGGCGACGAGGCCGGCGGCCTGGAATCGCTCGCCCACGCGGCCCGGGCCGTCCGCCGGGGTACCGGCACGGTGGTCGCCGGCGCCGCCGAGGCACCGCTCGCCCCGTACTCGATGGTGTGCCAGCTCGGCTACCCGGAACTGAGCACGGTCGAGGAGCCCGACCGCGCCTATCGCCCCTTCACGTCGGCCGCGTGCGGTTTCGTGCCGGCGGAAGGCGGAGCGATGCTCGTCCTGGAGGACGAGCAGCGCGCCCGCGACCGCGGAGCGGCCGTCCGGGCGGTCGTGGCCGGCCACGGCGCCACCTTCACCGGTGCCTCGCGCTGGACCGAGTCCCGCGAGGGACTCGCCCACGCCATCCGGGTCGCCCTCGACGAGGCCGGCTGCGCCCCGGAAGAGGTCGACGCCGTCTTCGCCGACGCCCTGGGCGTCCCGGAGGCGGACCGCGCCGAGGCGCTGGCCCTCGCCGACGCGCTGGGCGCCCATGCCCGCCGCGTGCCCGTGACGGCCCCGAAGACCGGGAGCGGGCGGGCCTACTGCGGGGCCTCGGTACTGGACACCGCGGCCGCGGTGCTCGCCATGGAGCACGGTCTGGTGCCGCCCACCCCCAACGTGTTCGACATCGCCTGCGACCTCGACCTGGTGATGTCTCGCGCTCGGCCCGCCGAGCTGCGCACGGTCCTCGTCCTCAGCAGGGGACTCATGGGAACCAACGCGGCGCTGGTAGTGCGCCGCGACGGCGACGCCGCCCGGTGACCGGGCGGGGAAGGAGAAACGTATATGACCATCAAGGAACTCACCTTCGGAGAACTCGCCGCGCTGATGAAGCAGTCGGCCGGCGTCACGGGCGACCCGGCCCGGCTGGAGCAGGCGCCCGACACGCCGTTCGCCTCCCTCGGGGTCGATTCCCTGGGCCTGCTGGGCATCGTCGGCGAGCTGGAGAACCGGTACGCCGTGTCGTTGCCCACCGACGCGGAGCGCTGCAAGACGCCCGCCGAGTTCATCGGCGTGGTCAACGACGCCCTGAAGACGGGGGTGTGACGTGTCCGGACACACCGACAACAGCATCATCATCGACGCCCCGCTCGATCTCGTCTGGGACATGACGAACGACATCGAGAACTGGCCGCAGCTGTTCAGCGAGTACGCCTCGGTCGAGGTGCTCTCCCGCAAGGGCGACACCACCACCTTCCGCCTGACCATGCACCCGGACGCCGACGGCAAGGTCTGGAACTGGGTGTCCGAGCGCACCATGGACCGCGCGCGGCTGACCGTCAACGCCCACCGTGTCGAGACCGGGCCGTTCGCCCGCATGAACATCCGGTGGGAGTACGCGGAGCTGCCCGGCGGCGTTCGGATGCGCTGGGTCCAGGACTTCGCGATGAAACCCGACGCCCCCGTCGACGACGAGTGGATGACGGACAACATCAACCGCAACTCCCGCACCCAGATGGCCCTCATCCGGGACCGCATCGAGCAGGCCGCGGGCGAGCGCCGGAGCGCATCGGTCATGCCTGCCTGACGGCACCCCCAGGAAGGACAGCCGATGCACCACACACTCATCGTCGCCCGCATGGCGCCCGGTTCGGCACCGGCGATCGCGGACGTCTTCGCCGACTCCGACCGCGGCGAACTGCCGCACCTGGTCGGGGTCACCCGGCGCAGCCTCTTCCAGTTCGACGACATCTACATGCACCTCATCGAGGCCGAGCGGGATCCGGCGCCCGCCATCGCCGAACTGGCCGGCCATCCCGAGTTCCGCAGCATCAGCGAGCGGCTGTCGACGCACGTCAGCGCGTACGACCCGGAGACCTGGCGCGGCCCCCGGGACGCCATGGCGCACTGCTTCTACCGCTGGGAGCGCAGCGCGGTGCCCTGACGGACAGACGAGGCCTGCGCCCGGGCCGCCGGCTCCCCGCGAAAGCGGGGCCGGCGGCCCGGGGGTGTTCCGGCCCGGGTCAGGCTGGCACGGTGCACTCGAAGGCGTGGAGGTAGGCGTTGACCGGCCGGATCTCGCCGACGACCAGGCCGGCGCCGGTCAGCCGGTCCACCATGCTCTGCCGGGTGTGCTTGGCACCGCCGACGTTGAGCAGCAGCAACAGGTCCATGGCCGTCGTGAACCGCATGGACGGGGTGTCGTCCACCAGATTCTCGATGACCACGACCCGGGCCCCCGCACGCGCCACCTTCCGGATGTTGGCCAGCGTCCTGCGGGTGCTGTCGTCGTCCCACTCCAAGATGTTCTTGATGATGTAGACGTCCGCCCGGACCGGGAGATCCTCGCGGCAGTCGCCGGGCACGATCCGCACCCGGGACGCCAGCGCGCCGCCGTCCCGCAGGCGGGGGTCGGCGTTGCCCACCACGGCCGGGAGGTCGAACAGCACGCCGTCGAGGCCGGGGTGTTTCTCCAGCAGACTCGCCAGGACGTGCCCCTGACCGCCGCCGATGTCCGCGACCGACGTCACCCCGCGCAGATCGAGCAGCTCGGCGACGTCCCGCGCCGACTGCTCGCTCGACGTCGTCATCGCCCGGTTGAAGACGTACGCGGACTCCGGCGCGTCCTCGTTGAGGTACGTGAAGAACTCCCGGTCGTACACGTCCTCGAAGACGTTGCGGCCGGAACGCACCGCCTCGTCGAGCCGGGGCCACACGTCCCAGGTCCACGGCTCGGTGCACCACAGCGCGATGTAGCGCAGGCTGCGCGGGTCGTCCTCGCGCAGCAGCCGGGACATCTCGGTGTGGGCGAAGGTGCCGTCGGGCTCCTCCTTGAAGACGCCCTGGCAGGACAGCGCGCGCAGCAGCCGGCGCAGCGTCCGCGGTTCGGTCTCCACCGCGGCCGCGAGGTCCTCCGCGGTCATGGGCGTGTCGCCGAGGGCGTCGGCGACGCCCAGGCGGGCGGCCGCGCGGATGGCGGCGGCGCACGCCGCGCCGAAGACGAGTTCCCTCAGCCGCATGGGCGGCGGGGGAGCCGGATCGAGGATCGTCATCTTTCGCCTTGCCTTTGCTGTCGTGCCGCGTGAGTGGGCGGACGGGGAGCGGAAGCGGAGGAAGCGGGCGACGCGGGGTGCGGCCGGCACAGGCCCGAGGGCTCGGAGCGGGTACAGGTGTTGCCGCGGAAGGTGTTGCCCGTGCCGGTGTCCCGGTTGGCGAGGTCGGCGGTGCCGTTGCGCAGCACCACGTTGTCGTGGATCTTGTTGCGCTCGTTGTGGGCGCCCACGAAGCTCTTGAACAGCACGATGCCGCCCGACAGTGGCGAGGACCCCACGTTGCCGACGACCCGGTTGTACGTGACGAGCGTCTGCTCGGCGCCGGTGAGGACGATGCCCGAACCCTGTAGGGAGGGCAGGCGGGGCGTCTTCGGGCACAGCTTGTTGTTCTCGTGGATGTTGTTGCGGCGCAGGGTCATCGCCCCGGCGCGCGGCGAGTTCTCGTCGCCCACCACGAAGAGGGCCGCGCAGTTGGCCGTCGCCTCGTTGTGCTCCACGGTCAGGTTGCGCAGGCGCCGCACCGTGATGCCGATCCGGTTGCCGGAGACACGGTTGTGGCTGACGACTGTGCCCTTGGTGTCGGCGGCCCCCTCCTCCTTGTCCATGGTGTTGGACAGGAAGAGCCCGGCGTCCCCGTTGTTGCGGGCGGTGTTCTGGAGCAACGAGCTGCGCAGTGACCGCTCCTGGGCGATGCCCCAGGTGCCGTTCTTCTCCGCGGTGACCTGCTGAACCGTCAGCCGGTCGGTCCACGAGGCCCACAGCCCGTTCTTGGCGAAGCCACGCAGCGTCAGCGAGCGCACGCTGACGTTCGCCACGGGCCGCCCGGCCGATCCGGCCACACAGACGCCGTGACCCGCCGCGGCGCAGGGCCCGGTGCCGGTGCCGGTGGCACCGGCGGGGACGAGGACGGTGGAGGAGGGCCCCGACCCCCGGAGCGTCAGACGGGAGGTGCTGATGCGGACGCTCTCGCGGTAGGTGCCCGGTGAGAGAAGGATCGTGTCGCCGGGCCTCGCCGCGTCCACGGCCTTCTGGATCGACTGACCGGGGCGCACCCGGTGCACCGACCCACCATGAGTAGACGGTACGGCCGCCCCCGGCGGGGCGGCGGCGAGCGCCGCACCGCACGCCAGGAGCGCGATGTGTCGTGTAGCCATAGTGCGAAGCTATGAGTGCCCGCCCCAGCCCGCCAACGCTGATCGGCCGGGTGGGCAGCGGCCGACCGAGCGGTCCGGCGGGGGCGGCGGCCTTGGCTGCGCCGTACGGGTGAACGGACCCGCTGTGCGGGTTCGCCCGTGGGGCGGCCGGCCCGGTGGGCCGCCCCACGGCGTGCTGCGGCCGGGCACTCGGTCAGCGTGCCCCCCGAACGCGCAGGGCTGATCACCAGGCGCCGGCCTTATGAGGGCGGTCCATCGCCCGCACCGAACCCGGCCAAGCCCTTCTGCGCCGGATCGCCTCCCTGGGGCACGACGGCCTCTCTACGCCTTCCTCGCCTCACCACACGAGACGCTCGGCATGATGTCCCTGGACGCCGACGACACCGCACTCGCGCCCTCACCGTCCTGCACACCCACGGCCATGTCGACGACCCCACCCTCCAGCGCGCCGCCGACCGCATCCTGGCCGACGCCGACGCCGACGCCGACGGCCTACTCCGGCTGTACTTCACCCCCGAACGCCCCCGCATCGACTATGCCGAGGGGTGCGAGCGGCTGCGGTTGGACCCTGCCGGCGGCCTCGCCGAGCTTCTTACAGGCGTCGCCGTCGGCGCGGAGCCCCAGGCCGTGGTCGAGGACGTTGTGCCCGACGGCCGGGTGCGCGGCGAGCCGACGGGGCGGCGTCGACGACGGGACGTTGCGTTTGAAGTAGAGGGGGTTCACTTCGGCGGAAGCGCGGCAGCGGCTTTCCGGCCCAGGTGCAGCCAGTCGTCCAGGACGTCGTCGTCGAGGACCTCCCCTGCCACCAGAACCCACCCCTTCGAGATGCGGCCGCGGAACTTGTACGGCCGTGCGCCGGGCTGGGCGAGGGACTGTGGGGTGTCGTCAGGGGTGACTCGCACCAGCAGGTCGTCGCCGACCACACCGACCGCCGTGTTGCCCCGTACCGTGAAGACGAGCCCGCCGAACATCTTCTTCGCGACGACCGCGTCGGTCTCCTCCAGCAGCTCCCGGACCCGTTCCGCCAGTACCTCGTCGTACGCCATGGCCCTCACGCTACCCACGCGTCACAGCACCCCCGCACAACCTCACCACGATTCATATAGGACATTCCTCGCCCTACAGGCTCGTTACGGTCGGCTCCGGAGGGCGGAAACCGCCCCAGACACCCCCATCAGAGGAGAAGAGCCATGGGCGACACACATGCCGACAACAGCGCCCTGACCGGCAAGGTCCTGTCGCACGCGATCTGGGCCGAGGACGGACGCCGGCTCGCGGAGTTCTACGCCGCCGCCCTCGGCGCGCAGGTCTCCGAGCCGTACCGGGACGAGGACGGCAACCCGGCCGCCTTCCCCGTGTGGGTCGGCGACATGATGTACGTCTTCTGGTCCGCCACGTCGTTCAAGGCCCCCACCTGGCCCCAGGACGAACTCCCCTTCCATATGGACATCAGGTTCGACGACATCGAGGCGGCGGAGAAGCGACTCCTGGAACTGGGTGCCACCAAGCCCGCCCACCAGCCGGGCGGGGGCCACTGGACCGTGCTGCTCGACCCCTCGGGCCAGCCCTTCTGCATCAGCAGCACCCGCTGACACAGCCGCCAGCCGCCAGCCGCCAGCCGCTCAGAGCGGCCGCTCTCACCAGGACGGCGGCCCCCGGAGTGCACGCCTGCCCCGACCGGCGGAGAAAGGAATCGCGCGGTACCCGCGCTCGCACCCTGGTGAAGGCCGCACCCCCGGCCATGGAGGATTCATGCCGTTCGCTCCCTGCCTGAGTGTCAGGGACACCGCGGCTAGCATCGCGTTCTACAAACAGCTCGGGTTCGACGTCGGTTCCAGCACCGCCCGCCCCGGCGACGACATCCACATGCTGCTCTACCAGGGCGGATTCTGCGCCATGCTCTACAGCAACGCCGACCTGAAGAACTGGCTGCCCAGCCTGGCCGACACCCCCATCGGCTTCGCCGGCATGTTCTACCTGGGCGTGGACGACTTCGACGGCGCCCACGACCGCATCTCCCGGCACGCCGAAATCGTCAAGGAAACCGACACCGACCACACCGGCCAGCGCATGTTCTACTTCCGCGATCCGGACGGCTACGTCGTCGGCATCAACGACCAGGCCGCCTTCCAGGCCAGCGACCTCGGCAAATACGCCTGAACCGGGTTCCGGGCAACCGAAAGACAACAGCCATGAACAGCGACACGTTCGTCCACGCGTGGGCGAACGCCTACAACGACCAGGACTTCCACCGGTTCGGCGAGCTGTACACCGACGACACCACCTACGAGTGCGGGCCCTTCGGGCTCGCCTTCACCGGCCGGGACCCCTTCGTGCGCCACCTGCGCGAGTACGCCGGTGCCGTTCCCGACCGGAAGTTCACCATCGAGCGCGTCATCGCCGACGGGGACGCCATCGCCGTCGAATTCGGCTTCGGGGGAACCAGCGCCGGGGTACACCCCGGCCTGCCCCCGGCTGGAGAGCCGGTCACCGCCCGCTTCTGCTCCGTCCTTCAGCTGCGCGAGGGCCGCATCGCCTCGCAGACCGACTACCTCGGCGGGCAGTGACCTCCCTCTGAAGGTACAGACGCGGTTCCGGGTGGCCGCCGGCCTGTGGCCCGGTCGTTCGTCACCGCGGCCGCCGGCCGGGAAACCGGCCACGACCGGGGCACCTTCGGAATTCCCTGGCTCGAAGCGTGGTCCGGCGCCCCCGCCCCGGGGACCGGCCCGCGGCGCCCGGCCGCCTCCCAGCGGGCGGCTTGCCCGATCGCCACCCCCGCATGAAGGACAGCACCGAATGAATCCCGACGATGTCGCGGGCCTGCGCCCTGGGCCTGCCCGAGGTCGATGAGGAAGAGCCATGGGGCCCGCACCGGCCCGTCTACAAGGTCGGCGGCAAGATCTTCGCCACCCTGGCGGCGGCCAACGCCTCCCAGCCCGACCGGCTGAGCGTGAAGTGCGAATCCGCCCTCGCCCTGCACCTGTACGAGCAGTACCCGGCGGTACGCCCCGGGTACGGGTATCAGGGCCCCCGGTGGCACTGGATCACCGTGCACCTGGACGGCGCGGTCCCCGACGAGGAACTCGCCGAAATGATCAGCCACTCCTGGCAGTGCGTAGTGGACGGCCTGCCCCGCACCGCCCGCGACCGGCTGCACAGGCTTGACCGCGATCAGACCCGGCCTCCCGCACAGGACCGGACGGGCGGGCCGGCCCCGAGGCCGTCTGGGCGAAGCGTTCGCGGACGACCGGGTCCGAACGGGCACAGGTCCCTCGTCCACCACCGGGGTCCGGCTCGTGGGTTCTCCGAGCCGGGCCCCGGGTAGGCGTGGGGCCTACCGCCCCGCCTCCTCCGATGTGCTGTCCGTCAGTCGTTCAGGTAGAGGATTCGGGAGCCCGTCCAGCCCCAGTAGCCGGCGAAGGCTCCGCCCCAGCCTCCGGCGCGGACCCACAACTTGCCGTCAGAGCCGAGTTTCCCGGATTCGTTGACCTGAAGTTTCGACGAACTGAGGCACTGCGCCTCGGCAATCCTCCATGATTCGCTGCTCGAGCCGTATGGGAGGCCCATCCATGGCTGTGCTGTGCCCACAGCGTTCGAGCAGGCGCCTTCTAGGGCTCCTTTGAGCGTGTAGGTGCCGTTTTTGCTGCTCGCGGTACCGCGGAACTTCACGTTCCAGTGGCCGGTGCCACCAGCGTGGACGTAGCTCGACTTGACGTCCTGCGTTTTCGCCGAGGCGGGTGCTGTTGTCACGGCTACCAGGGTCAACGCGGCCATCAGTGCCGTGAAGAGGTACCTGGAGGACAGCCGTCCCCGGAGACGGCGCTGCGGCTTTGCGGCACGGGCTGTACGTGACGTTGATTCGTTCACGAGGTCTCCTGTTCGGCAAACGGCAGGGGATGCGTCGCCTGCGAGGTCGAGTGTGGGGAAAGGCGAGGGGCAGACGGTCTTCCGGTCCCGGGCGCGAGGTCCGGTGCCGGGCGACGCCTGCTGTTACGTCAGTGCCGAGCCGACGGTGCCGGAAGCGCCGCTGGTGGCGGACTGGACGGCGCTGTTGGCGGTGTCCTTGAGGCTGGACGCCACGCCCTGCTGGGAGGTGGGGCTCTGGGCCGACGGGGCGGAGCCGGAGGCGTCGTCGGAGGAGCCTGCCGAGGGGGCGTACTGGTAGGTGTCGGTGACCTTGTGTTCCCTGGTGATCTTGCCGGGAGCCGGGTAGACCACCAGCACCGGCAGGTCGCGCAGGCCGTCGTCTGACGGGTGGTCGTCGGCGGAGGCTGACGGTGCCAGGCCCAGCACCGTACCGCCGACTGCGGCGGCCAGCACCAGGGCCGCCAGGCGGCTACGCATCGAAGACATCCGAAGGGCTCCTTCACGAGAACTCGCCAGCGGAAGCGCCGTTGTGGGCGCAGAGGTGATGTCACCGTGCATGAAGGGGGCGCGCTGTGCTGAAAGGACCGGGTTCAGGAGGGAACCCGATCGGACTTGCGGCCATCAAAGGAATAGCGATGCGATCAACCGTTTGGTCAAACGATCGGTTCAGGCATCGCCAGCGTATGTGCGGACTTGAGGACGAACAGCAAATGCGCAGTCGGGCAGGTGTGGTGGCCGACGGCATGCTTCAGCATCACGCGCCATTTAAACCTGTCCAGCCTGTCCGTCTGGGTGAATTCCTTGCCGCTGGCTGTACGGGAATCAGTCGAATGGGTGAGATTTCGTCCTGCCCGCCTTCGGGCCGCTCGGTCACTCGGCCTGGCCGTACTGAGGTCCACCCATGCTGTCCGGGACGAGCAGACCCCTGCCTGCGGCCTGCCCTGCCCGGGAGGGGGAAAGCGCCCCGGCCGGGGGCCGGGGCGCGGGCGAGCGTTCGGAGACGGGTCAGCCGGTACGGGGCTGGGTGAAGCGGAGCATGTTGCCGGCCGGGTCGCGGAAGGCGCAGTCGCGGACGCCGTAGGGCTGGTCGATCGGCTCCTGGAGGACCTCGCCGCCAGCGGCCCGGATCCGTTCGAAGGTGGCGTCGCAGTCTTCGGTGGAGAAGATCACGCCGCGCAGCATGCCCTTGGCTAGGAGTTCCGCCATCGCCTGCTTGTCGGCCGGCGAGGCGTTCGGGTTGGCGGCCGGCGGTTCGAGGACGATCTCCACGTCCGGCTGCGCGGGCGACCCGACGGTCACCCAGCGCATCCCCTCGAACCCCACGTCGTTGCGCACCTCCAAGCCGAGGACGTCGCGGTAGAAGGCGAGGGCCTTGTCGTGGTCGTCGACGGCGATGAAGCACTGCGAGAGCTTGATGTTCATGCCTTCGACGCTACGAGGCGACGGCCGATCCCGCTTCTCCGATCCTGACCGATCGGCCGGCCCCGACCGGTGCGCCGTTCCTGCGCGGTCGCGTGAGGATCTTGGCCACGCACGCGGGGATCGCGGCGCCCGTCTCATGGCGGCGGGCCCGGTACGCGCTCGGGCTCTCACCGACCAGCTCGGTGAAGCGCGAGCTGAACGACCCCAGCGACGTGCATCCGACCTCGAAGCAGACCTCCGTGACGCTCAGGTCGCCCCGCCGCAACAGCGCCTTGGCCCGCTCGACACGGCGCGTCATCAGGTAGCCGTAGGGCGTCTCGCCGAAGGCGGCGCGGAAGCTGCGGGAGAAGTGCCCGGGCGACATGAGGGCGACGTCGGCCAGCGCCGGCACGTCCAGCGGCCGCGCGTAGTCGCGATCCATCACGTCGCGCGCGCGGCGCAGCCTCACCAGGTCCTCAAGCGTCACGCACTCCAGCATGGCACGGGCGTCCGACACCGCCCTGAGGGCCGCCGCCGCGCCCCCGGGCCGCCACCACCGGTCAGGCGGACGGCGGGCCGCCGCCCCCGGGCCGTGCCGGCGCGAGAGAACCAGTCGTAGAGTTCGAAACTGGTCGGACCGAGCCAGGCGACGTCGACGGAGGCCGCGGAAGCGGCCCCGCCCACCGAGGGAGACACGAAGAGCATGCCCAAGAGGACGGATACGCACCCGCCCGCCCCGCACGCCGCCGACAGCCACGATCTGATCCGCGTGCACGGGGCACGCGAGAACAACCTCAAGGACGTCAGCATCGAGATCCCGAAGCGCCGGCTGACGGTGTTCACCGGGGTCTCCGGCTCGGGCAAGAGCTCGCTGGTGTTCGACACCATCGCCGCCGAGTCGCAGCGGCTGATCAACGAAACCTACAGCGCCTTCGTGCAGGGCTTCATGCCGACGCTGGCACGGCCCGAGGCCGACGTCCTCGACGGGCTGACCACCGTGATCGCCGTCGACCAGCAGCGGATGGGCGCCGACCCGCGCTCCACGGTCGGCACCGTCACCGACGCCAACGCGATGCTGCGCATCCTCTTCAGCCGGCTCGGCAAGCCCCACATCGGCCCGCCCGGCGCGTACGCCTTCAACGTCCCCTCGGTGCACGCGGCCGGCGCGATCACCGTCGAGCGCGGCGCCAAGAAGGCCGAGAAGGTGACCTTCAAGCGCACCGGCGGCATGTGCCCGCGCTGCGAGGGCCGGGGCGCGGTCTCCGACATCGACCTGTCCCAGCTGTACGACGACAGCAAGTCGATCAACGAGGGCGCGTTCACGATCCCCGGCTACACCGGGGGCGGCTGGAACTCCCGGCTCTACGCCGAGTCGGGCTTCTTCGACCCGGACAAGCCGATCCGTCGGTTCACCAAGAAGGAGCTGCACGACCTCCTGCACCGCGAGCCGACCAGGATGAAGATCGCGGGCATCAACATGACCTACGAGGGGCTGATCCCGCGGGTCCAGAAGTCGATGCTCGCCAAGGACAAGGAGGCGATGCAGCCGCACGTCCGGGCGTTCGTGGAGCGGGCGGTCACGTTCACCACCTGCCCCGAGTGCGGCGGCACCCGGCTCGCCGAGGGAGCCCGCTCGTCGAAGATCAAGCGGAAGAGCATCGCCGACGTCTGCGCGATGGAGATCAGGGACCTGGCCGAATGGGTCCGCGGCCTCAAGGAGCCGTCGGTCGCGCCGCTGCTCACCGCGCTGCAGCAGACCCTCGACTCGTTCGTGGAGATCGGCCTCGGCTATCTCGCGCTCGACCGCCCCGCGGGCACGCTGTCCGGCGGCGAGGCGCAGCGCGTCAAGATGATCCGCCACCTCGGCTCCTCGCTCACCGACGTCACCTACGTCTTCGACGAGCCCACCTCGGGCCTGCACCCCCATGACGTCCAGCGGATGAACAACCTGCTGCTGCGGCTGCGGGACAAGGGCAACACGGTGCTCGTCGTGGAGCACAAGCCGGAGGTGATCGCGATCGCCGACCACGTCGTCGACCTCGGCCCCGGCGCCGGCACGGCGGGCGGTTCCGTCTGCTTCGAGGGCACCGTCGAGGGGCTGCGGGCCAGCGGCACCGTCACCGGCCGTCATCTCGACGACCGGGCCGCGGTCAAGGACACGGTGCGCGAACCCGCCGGCGCCCTGGGGATCCGCGGCGCGACCGCGAACAACCTGCGTGGCGTCGACGTGGACATCCCGCTCGGGGTGCTCACGGTGGTCACGGGCGTCGCCGGCTCCGGCAAGAGTTCGCTCCTCCACGGCTCGGTCTCCGCCGACGCGGGCGTGGTGTCGGTCGACCAGAGCCCCATCCGCGGGTCGCGGCGGAGCAACCCGGCGACGTACACCGGACTGCTCGACCCGGTCCGCAAGGCGTTCGCCAAGGCCAACGGCGTGAAGCCGGCGCTGTTCAGCGCCAACTCCGAAGGCGCCTGCCCCACGTGCAACGGCGCGGGCGTCGTCTACACCGACCTGGCGATGATGGCCGGCGTCGCCACCCCCTGCGAGGAGTGCGAGGGGAAGCGCTTCCAGGCGTCGGTGCTGGACCACCACCTCGGCGGCCGGGACATCAGTGAGGTGCTGGCGATGTCGGTGACCGAGGCCGAGGAGTTCTTCGGCGCCGGCGAGGCGCGCACGCCGGCCGCGCACCGGATCCTGGGCCGGCTCGCCGACGTCGGGCTCGGCTACCTCACCCTCGGCCAGCCGCTCACCACACTGTCCGGCGGTGAGCGGCAGCGGCTCAAGCTGGCCACCCACATGGCCGACAAGGGCGGCGTCTACATCCTCGACGAGCCGACCACCGGTCTCCACCTCGCCGACGTCCAGCAGCTGCTCGGCCTGCTCGACCGGCTCGTCGACTCCGGCAAGTCGGTCATCGTCATCGAACACCACCAGGCGGTCATGGCGCACGCCGACTGGATCATCGACCTCGGCCCCGGCGCCGGTCACGACGGCGGCCGGATCGTCTTCGAGGGCACCCCCGCCGAGCTCGTCGCCGCCCGCTCCACCCTGACCGGCGAGCACCTCGCGGACTACGTCGGCGCCTGACCGAGGCCCTCACGGCCACCGGGGGGCCTCGTCCGCCCCGGCCCGTCCCGCTCGACCGGTGTCGGCGGGAGCCCGGGCGGGGCACCGCCGAGCCGTCCGCCGGCTCCGGGCGGCGGTGACGGGGCGGGCCGGGCGGCCCGGCGTCAGGGCCGAGGCGGTCCGCCCCGCGCCGGGATCAGCTGTCGCCGCCGGCGGCCAGGCGTTCCCGCCACCAGTCCACCGTCGCCTTGACCTGCTGGTCGACGGGGGTGGCGCGCAGGGTGAACGCCGATGCGTAGGCGCTCGCGTCAAGGATGAACGGACGGTCGAACTGGTAGCGGATCTCCTTGAGTTCGCGGATCAGCGGGGAGAAGAGCGACGCCACGCCCAGCACGGCAGGCGGCGTCCCGCGCACCGCGACCGGGCCCGTACCCGCCTGGGCGGCGAGGAGGCCGGTCATCTCCCGGACGGACCGCGGGGGTTCGGTGGGGACGTGCCAGGGCCGCCCCCAGGCCCGTTCCTCACCGGCGACCTCGACGAGGGCCCCGGCCACGTCGGGGAGGTAGCTCCAGCTGTGCGGGGCGTCCGGGTCCCCGAGCGTGGAGACCGGCTTGCCGCGCAGCAGGCGCGGCACGACCCGCGCGGCCAGGTGCCCGCCGTCGGTCACGCCGGGCCCGAAGAAGTCCGAGGCCCGCACCTCGACCGCCCTGATGCGCCCCTGGTCGTGCAGGGCCCGCGCCCGCTCCCAGACGGCGGCGCGCACCCGCCCCTTGGGGCCGGTCGCCGCGAGCGGCAGGTCCTCGGTCAGGGGACCGTCCACCGGCCCGTAGCCGTAGAGGTTGCCCAGCATGACCAGGACGGCCCCGGTCGCCTCGGCGGCCGCGCAGAGCGACGAGGCCAGCGGCGGCCATTGCCCGGGCCAGCGGTGGTAGGGCGGTGCGGCGCAGCTGAAGATCGCGGTCGCGCCCCGCGCCGCCTCGGCCAGGCGTTTGCCGTCCGTCGCGTCCAACGCGATGTGCTCGATGCCGGGCTCCGGGGGGCGGCCTGACGTGGTGACCACGCGTACCGCGTGACCCCGTCCGGCCAGCAACCGGGCGGTGGCCGCCCCGGCGGGCCCGAATCCTATGACGACGTGAAGACTCATCCGCGCACAGTAATACGCGGGTGCGGTGTCCCGGATCGCCGGTCCCTCGCGGATATCGCCCGCTAATTCACTCCAATGAGGTCATTTCAGTCTCATAAGTCCTTTCCGGAGTACGCTGGTTCCGCAGGGTGGGCGTGTAGCGGGGCAGGTATCTGCGAACCGGGGGCGGCATGAGCACACTGGAGACCGTGCGGGTCCTGCGCGGCGTCGACCTTCTCGACCTGACCTTCCGGTTCGTCGGCCTGGCGTTCGCCGAGCACTCCGCGGGCCGGCGGCTCGTGCGGGCCGATCCCCGGCAGGAGGGGCTCCTGGTGGTCGTCCTGGGGCCTCAGCACGTCACGGAGCACGCCGTGGCCGAGGGGGAGCCCCGCGAGGTCCCGGTCGGCTCGCTCGTCGCCGGACGGACCGTCCTGGTCTTCGAGGTGGGGCCGCAGGACGTGATCGAGTACTCCGAGGCGGGGCTGCTGGAGGCCATGCGGAGTCTGCCCCCGCACGTCGTCGACGCGGCGCGTGAGGCGGACCCGCCGGCTCCGGCGCCACGGCCGGGCCTGTCGCGGCAGCTGCCCGCCGCTGTGGACGACCCCGCGGGCAGGGCCCTCGTGCTGGCCCGGCTCCTGAGCGCGCAGGCCCAGCTCGACGCCCGGTACGGCGCCGCCGCGTCGGCGCCGGCCACCGCCGCCCCGCAGCGCGTCCCGCAGGACCCCTTCGCCGACCCGGCGAGCCCCCGCACCGGCGTCGAGCTGCCCTACCGGCTGCTGCTGTCCCCCTCACAGCAGGCCCGCTGGTCGCACCGGGACGCCGCGGGGGAGCCCGCCTCCGGCGGCCGCGTGGAGCTGTGGCACACCCGGCTCTCCCGCACGACCGTCCGCGCCGTGTGGAACCGGGACCGCGCCCCGGGCACCGGCCAGCCGGAGGTGTCACGGCTGCCGCTCACCGCCCAGGACCGTACGGAAATCGTGGAACTCACCTCCCGGGACGGCCTGCTGACGCCCCAGGGGCAGCCCTGCCCGCCCCAGCCCGTCGACGTCGAACAGCTGCTGCTGTCGGCGGCGGGGGGATGGCTGGACAGCAGCGGGCAGTGGCCCCGGCGGCCCCGGGGTATCAGCCTGTCCGACTGGCGGCACCGCGCCACCCTGGGCCGGGACCACTACGTACGCGTCATGCGCGAGGGCTTCCTGTGCCCCTTCGGCCAC
Organism: Streptomyces cinnamoneus; assembly: GCF_002939475.1. Classification (NCBI taxonomy): domain Bacteria; kingdom Bacillati; phylum Actinomycetota; class Actinomycetes; order Kitasatosporales; family Streptomycetaceae; genus Streptomyces; species Streptomyces cinnamoneus. The sequence continues at coordinate 5,976,747 of NZ_PKFQ01000001.1, forward strand.
CGCGCGACCCTGGTCAAGGTCACCGAGCGCACGTTCGCCGCACCCCGCGCGGCGTTCCTGTCCCAGCGGTTCTTCGTCGTCGTGCGGCAACGCTCGCGCACGTACGACCCGCACGAGGAACTGCCCGCGTCAACGACCGACCCCACCGCCGACCTGACGAACCTGCTGTTCCCCTTCACCAGCGTCCGCCTGGACACCCTGGTCACACCCGACCTCGCCCCGGAGCCGCCCACCGGTGCCGCCTTCTTTCCCGGCACGGCCGCCGAGACGCCGTTCCGCTTCCGGGCCACGGCGGTCGACCACGAAGGCCGCGTCGTGGAGTTCCGCACGCCCCTGCTGTTCGTGCCGGAGGAGCTGAGCACCGGTGCCCAGCTCGCCCGGATCGTCGACGACTACAACGCCAAGTCCCGCCCGCCGACCGCGGCGGCCGGCGTCGCACCCGACGACGAGCTCGAACTGACCCGGGCCGCCCTGCAAGGCCAGTCCGTGGCCCTGGCACCCTCCGTCCAGCCGGACGACACCAGCGTGGAAGTCGCCGACCTCTTCTGGAGCGTGGCGGCCCCGCCCGCCCTGGCGGACCCGGGCCACGCGGCCCCGGGCGAGGCCGCCTTCCTCCCCCAGCTCAGCTGGGCCAACGCGACCCTGCCCGCGATCGGCGCCCTCAGCGGCGGCGACCGCGTCGTCCCCGTGGTCTACGCCCCCCGCTACGCCCTCTCCGGCTTCGCACACGCCACCAGCGGCGGGCGGACCGGCAACCCGGGCGAAGTGCTGCTGCACGTCCTGGCCTCCGGCGACGACGCCCTCACCATGGACTTCCACGGCCAGGCCGAGCGTTCGGGCGGACTGCTCACCCCCAGCTTCGACGTGGCCGGGCTGTCCCGCAAGACCGGCCCGGTCGCCGGTGCCGCGGCGGGCGCCGAAGCGCTCAACAAGATCGCCGACGGCACGTTCGACCCGGGCGACTTCTTCCACCCCTCCGAGATCATCAGGAACCTCGACGTCAACCTGCTCGGCGTCCTCTCCCTCGCCGACATCGTCCAGAAGATCGAGGACGCGACGGCACTGCCCGCCCTGCACGTCCCCGCCTTCCTCACCGAGACCGTCAACGCCGTCACCGGCTTCCTCACCGGCCTGCGACGCGCCGGCGACTTCGTCGCCAACACCTCCACCGGTCTGCCGCCCGCAGCGGGCCGCGTCACCGAGACCGCCCGGAACCTGGCCCGGCTCGTCGGCGACTACCTCTCCCAGCACCTGCCCGGCCCGCCCGCCGCCCCGCCGGTCACCCTCGAACAGATCGACGCCGCCTTCGCCGCCTTCTCCACCGCCCTGACCGACCTGCTCACCGCCCTGCCCCGCGCCGCCGACCCGGGACTGCGCGCCCTGCTCGACCGCCTGCGGCAGGAGGCCGGCACCTGGACCGCCGCCGCGGGGCAGGCACCGGCCCTGCGCGACGCCCTCCAGGCGGCCGCCCAGGGCGTCAAGCTCCCCCAGACCGTACAGACCCGGCTGGAGTGGAACCCCGCCATCCAGCAATGGCCCTCCACCGACCCCCTCTTCGCGCCCCACCCCGACGGACGCCTCTCCCTCGTCGCCGACCTGCGCGGCTCACTGCGCCCCGACGTGCCGCCCGGCGCGGACGTCAGCTGCTCGCTCGAGAACTTCGACCTCGTCCTCGTACCGCCCTTCAAGGCCATGCGGCTGACGTTCCGGCACGTCCGCGTCACCCAGCGCGCCGGACGCAAGCCGGACATCGACGTGGCCCTGGAGGACGTGGCCTTCATCGGCGCGCTGTCGTTCGTCCAGACGCTGCGCCGGCTCATCCCCCTGGACGGCTTCAGCGACCCGCCCGGCATCCAGGTCACCCCGGCCGGCATCACGGCCCGCTACGCCATGCCGCTGCCGAACCTGGCGATCGGCGTGTTCAGCCTGGAGAACATCCGCCTGGACGCCTACCTCGACCTGCCGTTCATCGGACGGCCGCTGGAGGTCGGCTTCTCCTTCTGCAGCCGCCAGGCGCCCTTCCGGCTCACCGTGTCGATGCTGGGCGGCGGCGGGTTCTTCGGCATCGTCCTCACCCCCAAGCGCGTGGCCGTCCTGGAGGCGGCCCTGGAGTTCGGCGCCGCGGTCTCCATGGACTTCGGGGTGGCCAGCGGAAGCCTGTCGGTCATGGCGGGCATCTACTTCCGCCTGGAGCTCGACACCGGCGAGTGCCGCCTCACCGGCTACTTCCGGGCCCGTGGCGAGGTCGACGTCCTGGGCATCGTCTCCGCCTCCGTCGAACTGTGCCTCGAACTGTCCTACGACGTCGACAGCGGCACCGTCTACGGCCGGGCCCGCATCACCGTCAGCGTGCACATCGGCTTCTGGTCGCAGTCGGTGAGCATCGAGTGCGAGAAGCGGTTCCTGGGGTCCGGCCCCGCCGCGGCCGCCCTCGCCGCCGAGGCACCGCGCCCTCCCACCTTCGCCGAGATGATGTCGCCCTACACCGACCCGGTGACGGGCCTGCGGCGCGATCCCGTGGACGAGTACTGCACCGCCTTCGCGGAAGTGAGCTGACCCATGCCCGAGACGATCCGCTGGACCGTACTGCCCGACGGGCCGGCAGCGGACGGCCGGCTGCGGCTGACCGTCCTCGTCAGCCCCCGCCTGACCGGCGGCACCACGCTCCGCTCCTTCCCCGGCTTCCTGGACTGGCCGGCCACCCTGCGCCGCTACACCCCCGAGCTGCGCGTGGAGTTCCGGGCGCCCGGCCCGGGCGGCCCCGGCGCCCAGGTGCCGGTCAGCCCGCGACAGGACCGCTACCCGCCCGCCAGCAGCGACCTGTGGACCCAGCTCTTCCGCGCCGACAGCACGGTGCGCGACCCCGCCGGCGCGCTCACCGCCGCCGCGACCGGCCCGCTCACGCTGCGTTCCTACCCCGGCCGGGCGGTGAACGAGCGGGTCGCGGCACTGTACGAGACGGCCGCGACCGCCACCGCCCGCCGCAGGGCCTTCCCCGACGGCGGCTCCGGGCAGGGCGCGGCCGCACCGCCCCCGGCGACCTGGGACCACCCCCACCCGGACGAGCTGCTCGGCCTGCTGACCGAGGACGTGCGCACCCTCGGACGCACCGTGACCGGCAGCTACACCACGCTGGACGGCATCATCACGCAGGGCACGGGCGGCCGGGCGGCGGACGCCGCCGAGAACCCGTACCGCCCCCGCCACATGGTCCGCTCCCGTCAGGAGTACCGGGACCACAGCCCCGTCCTCAACTTCGCCGAGGCGTACCGCTTCTACGACCGCCCCGCCACCCCCGCCCCGCCGCCCGTCACCCCGGCCGACCTCGACTTCCACACCGCCTGCGCGCTGCTCGCCGACTACCCCGAACTGCTGCGCCGCTTCGGCCTCGCCCTGGACGTGCTGCTCGACCCGCCGCCGGGGCTCGCCGACCAGTGGCAGGCCCGCGTCGTCTTCACCGCCGCCCAGCAGCCGCTCAACGAGGACGCGAAGCTGCGGCCATGGACCGCCGTGCGGTTCGCGTCCGGGCAGCGCTTCGAGCCGTACGCCGCCGACGACGCCCCGCACGGCCGGCGCATGCTGCGCCTGGGCGGTCCGGGCGTCCACGTCACCGACCTCGACGTCGACGGCGCGGCCCTGAGCTACGTCGAGTTCTCCCGGATCCTCGACCAGACCGTGCGCAGCCTGAGCGACCCGGCCCTCTCCGGCGCACCCGACGGCACGGCACCGCCGGCCCTGCACGGCGCCGGGTTCACGGTACTCCTCGACGACCGGGACACGGCGCTGGCCGACCGGATGGAGGACGACGCCCGCCACTCGGCCGGCGTGGGACCGGCCGGCGAGCCGGCCGACGCGGCCGTGCTGGACGCCGACCACCTGGTGCGGGGCTACCGCGTGGACGTCGGCACGGTCGACACGGCCACCGGTGCCGTCACCGCCTGGCACCCGCTGTGCGCTCGCACCGGCAGCCACGCCGTCCGCCGCCCGGGGGAGCCGCCCGTGCCGCTGGCAGTCCGGCCCGACGAGGGGCACGTCAAGGCCACGGCCGTCACCCACGACCGGACCGACTCCCAGCAGCTCTACGCCCACCCCGCCCTGTTCGGCTGGCACGGCTGGAGCCTGGCCGCCCCGCCTCCGGGCCGTACCCTCGGGCGAGGCGACCGCCCTCAGGTCCCCGACCCCGAGGTCTCGCCGCACTTCCCGCTCGCCACCGCCTTCCGGCCCGTCCCGGGGTCGCTGCCCGCCCTGCGCTACGGGCGCACCTACCGGCTGCGCGCCCGCCTGTGCGACCTGGCCGGCAACGGTCCGGACGCCGACGCCGCCACCCCCGAGGGCACCGCCGGGCCGCCCGTGACCTACGGCCGCTGGGAGCCCGTACCGCCCCCGGTGATCGTGCCCAGATGGCCCTTCCTGGAAGGCGAGTCGGAGACGCGGCTGGTCATCCGCAGCACCGTCGACGACGAAGGGCACCCCCTGTCGGCCGGCGCCTGGGCCCTGCAACGCAATCCGCAGGTCCCCGACCACGAGGCCGACTCGCCCGTGGACCGGCTGGACCGGCGCTACCGCGGCCACGACGAACGGCACGTCAGTCCGCCCAAGACCTCGCTGCAGATGGCCGAGCACCACGGCATGTACGACGACGCCCTCGGCCCCGACCGGCCGGACGCCGTGCGCCGGCGGTTCTTCGCCGCGGCCTCCCGGGAGGCCGGCAGCTACCTCGACACCAAGGTCAGCCCCCCGCAGGACCCCGGCGTCACCTTCGACCTGAAGGCCCTGGGCCGGATCCACGTGGCCAAGCACGACGTCCACGACACCGTGCCGCTGACCGAGCTGCCCGTCTCCCGGGGCAGCGGGCTCGAACGCGGCGAGTACGTCGTCCACGACGCGTCCCAGCTGCTGCTGCCGTACCTGCCCGACGTCCTGGCCCGTGGCGTCTCCCTGCGGGGCCTTCCCGGCGGCGCCCCCAACGAGACCTACGACTTCCCCGGGCCCTGGCCCGAGGCCAAGCCGCTCCGCCTGAAGATCGTCGAGGGCGACGGCCCGCCCTTCTGGAGCAGCCTGCTGGAGCGGGAGCTGACCGTCCGGCTGCCCAAGGCCACGGTCGCCACCGTCCGGATGAGCTGCCGCGTCGACCCCGAGGACCTGCCGCTGCTGCGCGCCTGGGGGCTGCTCACCGGCTCCGCGCTGTGGAACGATCCGGTGACGGGGCTGCCGCAGGCGAAGAAGGACGAGCTGACCGCTGCCGCCGTCGACGGCGAGAACTGGATGATCACCCCGTGGACCGAACTGACCCTGGTCCACGCCGTGGAGAAGCCGCTGGAGGAACCGAGGCTCGGGACGCTCGCGTTCCCGCGCGAGGCCGGAGCGACCTTCACCCCGTTCACGGGGACCCTGCGGTCGCACGCCGCCAGTTCCGGGCGCGTCGACGTCGACGCCACCTGGAGCGAGCGCACCGACGACCCCACCCAGGACGCCCCGCAGGCCGTCGAGCGCCACGACCGCGTCGGCGGCCTCGTCCTCAACCCCCGGGACGACACGCACTCCCTCTTCGGCCTGCGGCACGAATTCCGCGACACCCGGCACCGGAACGTCACCTACACCCCGGTCGCGACCACACGCTTCCGCGAGTACTTCCACCCCGCGATCACCGACAGGGCGGACCTGATCACCCGCACCGGCCCGGCCAGCGCGGGCCCCTCGGGACGGGGCTGGCCGGTGCCCAGCTCCCGGCGGCCCGAACCGCCCGTGGTCAGCCACATGGTGCCGACCGTCCGCTGGGAACGCTCCGTCGACCACAGCCGGCACCAGGTGACCCGCACGCGTCGCCACGCGGGCTTCCGGATCCACCTCCAGCGGCCGTGGTTCTCCTCGGGGGACGACGAACTCCTCGCCGTGCTCCTCGACCCCGGCACCGACCTGCCCGACGAACTCGTCAGCCGGTGCGCCGCCGACCCCGTCTGGGCGGATCCCACGCCCCTGCCCCGCCTCACCCCCGCCCACTTCACCAACGCCGCGCACGTCGAGACCGGCCGGGTGCTCGCGGAGGCGGTGCGGGGGCAGGAGGCCTCCGTGTCGGTCGCGGCCTTCGAACCCGCCTACGATCCCGAGCGGCGCCTGTGGTTCTGCGACGTCGACATCGACCTGACCGCCGGGCAACCCACCGCCGGCCAGGCGTACTTCCCCTACCTGCGGCTCGCTCTCGCCCGCTACCAGCCGTACTCGGTCGACCCCCTCCACCTGTCCAAGGCGGTGACGTCCGACTTCCTCCAACTCCTTCCGGACCGCACCGTCACCGCCCGGACGACCGGCTCCGGAGCCATCCACCTGGAGCTCGGCGGCCCCCACTCCCTCAACGCCCTGGGCACACGGGTGGGCACCGGGCAGGCCGCCGTGGCCGCCGGCCGCCGCGTCCTGGCGGCGGTCGAGCAACGCCCCGTGGGCGGCGGGGACCTGGACTGGGCCGACGCGGGCCCCACCGTGGAGCTCGGCTGCACGGCGGCGGGCCCGGGATTCGTCTGGACGGCGGACCTCGTCCCGCCGGCCCCGCGGCTGCTGCCCCTGTCGGAGTACCGGCTGCGGGTGGAGGAGCACGAGAGGTACGCGACGGACGACGCGACCGCCGACGGGACGGTCACGGCGGGCGGGACGGCGGTGCCGGTGGGCCACCGCCTGATCCACGCCGACCACTTCCCGCTGGTGGTGTCGCCCCTGGGGAGGATCGTCCTCCAGGAGTGAGGCCGTGGCAGGCGGTCGGCCGATCCCCCGGCGGCGGCCCGGCGGGGGACGAGGCGCCGCCGCCGAGGACGGGCGGACCGCCGGGCCTGCGCGGTCAGTTCTCCACGGTCTGGACCTGCGGCGGGTGGCCGTTCCAGGTGACGAACACCGACGACGTCTGCGTACCCGCCACGAAGTCGACCCGGATCCAGGCCGTCTGCGTCCACACCCGCATCTGCCGGCCCTCGTCCGGCGTCGCCGAGACGAGCGTCGCCGACTTCTCGCCGATGTCGAAGACCGCCCGGCCGCCCTTGACGGGGTAGCTCCTGACGCCGCCGCCGTCCGACGGGGCCCGGGAGGCCGGCGGGGAGGGATCCGGCGTGGCGGGCCGCGCGGAGGCCGCGGGGGCGCTCGGCGGCGGCGGGGGCGACGGCGGCCGGACGCTCGCCGTGGTCGGGGGAGCGGACTCGGGCGGTCGCGCGGGGGTGTGACTGATCGGCAGCGCGCGCGGCGGTTCGTACGCCGTGTCCGTCAGCACCGTGCGCACCCCGTACCAGGACACCGCCATCGCGACGCCCGTCGCCAACACCCATGCCAGGGCATGCACCACTCGCCTCATCCGACTCATAGTGCCTCACCCGTATGGCGTACGGTGCCGCCCATGGCCAGACTGCTCGTCGTCGAGGACGACCCGTTCGTACGCTCCGCCCTCATCAGGCAATTGACCGAGGCCGCCCACACCGTACGGAGCGTCGGCACCGCCCTGGAGGCACTGCGCGAAGTCGCCCAGGTCGGCTTCGACGTGGTCGTCCTCGACCTAGGCCTCCCCGACCTCGACGGGGCGCAGGCCCTGAAGATGCTGCGCGGCATCACCGACGTGCCCGTCATCGTCGCCACCGCCCGCGACGACGAGGCGGAGATCGTCCGGCTGCTCACCGACGGCGCCGACGACTACCTGGTCAAGCCCTTCTCCGCCGCCCACTTGACGGCGCGGATCGCCGCCGTGCTGCGCCGCGCGGGCGGCCGGACCGGGCACGGCGGCGCCACGGGGGAGCCGGTTCCGGAGCGGGTGCTGCGCGTCGGCGGACTGTGCGTCGACCCGCTGCGCCGCCAGGCCGACCTCGACGGCACCCCCCTCGACCTGACCCGGCGCGAGTTCGACCTCCTTGCCTACCTGGCCGGCCGCCCCGGCATCGTCGTCCCGCGCAAGGAACTCCTCGCCGAGGTCTGGCGGCAGTCCTACGGCGACGACCAGACCATCGACGTCCACCTGTCCTGGCTGCGCCGCAAGCTGGGCGAGACGGCCGCCCGGCCGCGCTACCTCCACACCCTGCGCGGGGTCGGGGTGAAGCTGGAGCCCCCGGCCGCATGAGATGGGCCCTGGTCAAGGTCTCGCTCGCGGTCACCGTGATGGTCGTGCTGGCCTTCGCCGTCCCGCTGGGACTGGTCGTCAAGGAACTCGCCCGCGACCGCGCGTTCACCGACGCCGAGCGGCAGGCCGCCCAGATCCGGCCGGCGCTCGCCATCACCACCGACCGCGCCCAGCTGGAACGGGCGGTCGCCAGCTCGCAGGCCGGCGAAGTCGGCCGGCTCGCCGTCCACGTGCCGCCCACCGGCGACGCCCCGGCGCCCGGCGGCGCGAACGCCGAGGCACACGAGGCCTACGACGTCGGCCGGTCCCGCGCCGACCCGCGCCACGTGGAGACCGCCCGCCGCGGCCGCTCCGTCATCACCGCCGTGCCCGGCGGCTACGCCCTCCTCCAGCCGACCGCCCTCAACGCCGGCGAGTTCGCGGTCGTCGAGGTCTACGTGCCCCACGACGCCGTCGACAACGGCGTCACCACCTCCTGGCTGGTCCTCGCCGGAGTGGGACTGGCCCTCGTCGCCGGCTCCGTCGCCACCGCGGACCGGCTCGGCCTGCGCCTGGTGCGCCCGGCCGAACGGCTCGCCCGGGCCGCCGTCCAGCTGGGCGAGGGCCGGCTCGACGTACGGGTGCGCGAGGACGGACCCGCCGAACTCCGCGCCGCGGCCGTCGCCTTCAACTCGATGGCGGACGACATCGTGCAGCTGCTGACCAGCGAACGGGAGCTCGCCGCCGACCTCTCGCACCGGCTGCGCACCCCGCTCACCGTCCTGCGCCTCAACGCGGCCTCGCTCGGTGACGGCCCGGTCGCCGAACAGACGCGCACCGCCGTGGCCCAGCTGGAGAACGAGGTCGACCAGCTGATCCGCGCGGCACGGGAGGACCGCCGGCAGAAGCCGCAGCCCACGCTCGGCTGTGACGCCTGCGAGGTCATCCGCGACCGCATGGGCTTCTGGTCCGCGCTCGCCGAGGACGAGGGCCGTACCGTGCGGCTGGCAGGCGTCGACGCGACGGCACGCGTCCCGGTCGCCCGCGGCGAACTCGCCGCCGCGCTGGACGCGATGCTCGGCAACGTCTTCCGGCACACCCCCGAGGGCACCGCCTTCGCGGTGGACGTGCACCACAGCAAGGACGCCGTGATCGTGCTCGTCTCCGACGCGGGCCCGGGCATCGCGGACCCCGGCGCGGCGCTGCGCCGCGGCCACGGCGCGGGCGGCGCCGGCTCCACCGGCCTCGGCCTGGACATCGTGCGCCGCGTCGCCGAGTCGACGGGCGGCGACGTGCGCATCGGGCGGTCGGTGCTCGGCGGCGCGGAGGTGCGGGTATGGCTCTCGGCGGAGGGGACCGGCCCGAGACGCCGCACGGGCCGCCGACGAGTGCGCCGCGGCCGCACGCGCCAGTGACCCCGGTGGCGCGGCGAGGCGCGCCGGTGTCCCGGGCCCGCGCCTCGGGCCCGCTCATTAACGGCCACCGATGGCTTCCTTAAGCGCGCCATAAGAAGCCGCCCTCCGGGCCCGATTCGGCGATTTGCCCTGTTCGCTCTCGCTAGCGTGCCGCCCGTACCTTCCCCCAACCCCCCAACTGAGAACAGGCAGGCACGCGATGGGTTCCTCCGCACACCGCCGCCGTCCGAGCCGCAAGGCGAAGCTGGTGGGCGCCGGCGTCGCCGCGGCGATCGCCACGGGCGCCGCGTTCACCCTCACCGGCACGGCGCAGGCCGCCTCCGTCGGCGCGGCCTTCTCCACGACCGGCTCGTGGTCGGGCGGCTACACCGGGCAGTACGTCGTCACCAACGACACCGGCGAGGAACTCTCCGGCTGGAAGCTGACCTTCGACCTCCCCGCCGGCACGAAGATCACCTCCCTGTGGAACGGCAAGCACAGCGTCAGCGGTCAGAGCGTCACCGTCGAACCCGAGAGCTGGAACGGGACCATCGCCCCCGGCAAGTCCGTGACCGTCGGCTTCGTCGCCTCCGGCGGCGACGCGGCCGCCACCCCGGCCAACTGCCGGATCAACGGCGCGAAGTGTTCGACGGACACCCACCCCGGACCGCGGCCCACCGCACCCACGGTCGGCCCGTCGCAGCCCCAGCCGGAGCCGACCGCCACCTCCCCGGCGCCCGGCGGTGCGACCGCCGGCTTCGCCCCCTACGTCGACACCTCCCTCTACCCCGCCCACGACCTGCTGGCCACCGCCCAGAAGACCGGCGTGAAGCACTTCAACCTCGCCTTCATCACCTCCGGCGGCGGCTGCGTCCCCAAGTGGGGAGGCGTCACCGATCTGGGAGCTGACGCCGTCGCCGCCCAGATCGGCAGGCTCCGCGCGGCGGGCGGCGACGTACGGGTCTCCTTCGGCGGCGCCGCCGGGTCCGAACTCGGTCTGGCCTGCTCCTCCGCCGACGACCTCGCCGCCGCCTACGGCAAGGTCGTGGACGCGTACGCGCTCACCAAGGTCGACTTCGACATCGAGGGCGCCGCCCTGCCCGACACCGCCGCCAACACCCGGCGCGCCCAGGCCATAGCCCGCCTCCAGAAGCAACACCCCGGCCTCGACGTCTCCTTCACCCTGCCGGTGATGCCCACCGGACTCACCCAGGCCGGCGTCGACCTGGTCGCGAACGCCAAGAAGAACGGCGTCTCCGTCTCCACGGTCAACATCATGGCGATGGACTACGGCTCCTCTTTCAGCGGCGACATGGGGCAGTACGCGATCGACGCCGCCACCGCGACGCAGGCACAGATCAAGGGCGTCCTGGGGCTGGGCGACGCGGCGGCGTGGAAGGCCGTCGCCGTCACCCCGATGATCGGCGTCAACGACGTCGCCACCGAGGTCTTCAAGGTCGAGGACGCGACGCAGCTGGCGGCGTTCGCCCGGTCCAAGGGCATCGGCTGGCTCTCCATGTGGTCCGCGGCCCGCGACAAGCCGTGCCCGGGCGGCCCGCAGAACTCCGCGTCCGCGACGTGCAGCTCGATCCAGCAGGACGAGTCCGCCTTCAGCAAGGCCTTCGCCAAGCCCACCTCCTGAGCCCCCCACCCACCCCCACACCGCCCCGCACGCCGGCACCCCCCACCTCGCGCCGGCGTGCGGGGCACCACCCCCGCCACCAAGGAGAAGGACCCCCCCATGCGCACGCGTCACCAAGCCGTACGGACCTCCCTGCTCGGCCTCGCACCCCTCACGCTCACCGTGCTGACCGCCGGGCCGGCCGGGGCGCACGGCTCCCTGACGGACCCGGTCAGCCGGGTGTCCGCCTGCTTCGCGGAAGGGCCCGAGCACCCGCGCTCGGCCGCCTGCAAGGCGATGGTCGCGGCCGGCGGCACCCAGCCGCTCTACGACTGGAACGAGGTCAACATCGGCGACGCCGCCGGCCGGCACCGCCGGATCATCCCGGACGGCAAGCTGTGCAGCGCCGGGCGCGAGAAGTACAAGGGACTGGACCTGCCGCGCGCCGACTGGCCCGGCAGCAAGCTGGCTCCCGGCACCCACACCTTCCGCTACCGGGCCACGGCCCCGCACCGCGGCACGTTCGAGCTCTACGTCACCAAAGACGGCTACGACCCCAAGAAGCCGCTGACCTGGTCGGACCTGGAGGCGAAGCCGTTCGCCAAGGTCACCGACCCGGCGCTCAAAGACGGGAGCTACGTCTTCCGGGGCACCGTGCCGAAGAAGTCGGGCCGTCACCTGATCTACAGCATCTGGCAGCGGTCGGACAGTCCCGAGGCCTTCTACACCTGCTCCGACGTGGACTTCGGCGGCTCCGGCCCGTCGGCGGCCCAGGCGCCCGCCGCCTCCGCCCCCAGCGACCGGCAGATCACCGACGAGGCCGGCAGGTCCACGGTCGACCACGGTGGGCACGGCGGGGACGGAAAGGACGCGCATGCGGGCACGCACGGACAGGACGCCCGCGAAGGACACGCCGCGCCCGCCGCAGCCGAGGACGCCGGCACCCGGGCCACCGGCGTGACCACCGCCAACGCCCCTGCGGCACAAGGCGGGAAGCTCGCCGAGACCGGCGGCCGGGGCAGCACCACGACGCTGGCCGTCGCCGGCGCCGGAACCCTCGCGGTGGGCGCGGTGGCCCTCCTCCTGGCCGCCCGCCGCCGCGCCGCACGGAACCGGAACTGAGCGGATCCCCGTGGCTGAGGCCGCCCCAGCGGATGCATGCGCGCGATCGGCCGCCCGCGCTGTCGAGGCGCGAGCGGCCGATCCGCGTCTCCCGGCCTCAGTACAGGCCGGCGGTGTCCTTTTGGTAGGTGTTGTGCAGGATGGTGTCGAGGAACGTGCCGAAGTTCGTCTCCAGGCGGAGACCGGTGCCCGGCTCGTAGCGGAAGAGGCCCGGGCAGATGTCCTCGTCCAGGCTGCTGTCGACGAAGAGCGCGTAGGAGAACCTGTCGGGTTTCCGCTCGTCGGTCCGGGGCTGTTGCACGACGCGGTGCGCCACGGCCGCCACGGGAGTTCTCGTGTCACGGGTGAGGATCTCGATGGCGCAGCCGAAGTTCACGATGAACGTGCCCGGCCTCGGGTCGATGGGGTGCCAGGCGCCGTCACGCTCGACTTCGAGGCCGGGGTCGGTGGACCGCAGCACGGTCACCCAGCCGGAGTCCTTGTGGACGTTCAGGCCGCGCCGGGGGACTTCCGGACGGAAGTGGTTGAAGGTGAGGTTGTAGGTGCCCCGTGCCGACAGGCAGCGGCCCGTGGCCTCGTCCCACAGCTCCGGGGGCAGTTCGAGGTGGGCGAGCACGGCCCTGAGGACGTCGAGTGCCAGTGACCGCATGGCTTCCGCCTGCCGCGCCAGCGCCTGCGGGTACACGGAGTCCCAGTGGGCGCTCTCCAGGAAGAACTGCTCGGTCTGGTCGTCGTCGCGGCAGTAGTAGCCCTGGCGGGGGCCGAGCCGTTCCGAGGTCCAGTGCTGGAAGCCGCGGAACGGGTCGGTGGAGTCCGGTTCCCCGGGGAGGTAGAAGCCGCGCGCGAAGCGGTCCCCGGCCGTGAGGTCCAGGCCCTCCGGTTGTTCGACGTGGAAGAAGCCGTCCCTGAGGGCCTGCTCGATCCCTCCCGGCGTGCTGAAGACCAGCTCTCCGCCGCGCAGTGCGGCCGTCTGCCAGCCGTATCCCTGTGCCGTGCTCATATGCGGGAGTGGAACTCGTAGCCCAGCTTCTTGGACTTCTCCACCGAGAAGTCGCGGAAGCCCTGGTACTCGTGCAAGGTGCCGTCCGCGGCGTACTGGTGGAGCATCATGTCGTACCGCGGCCCCATGTAGATCGTGAACGATGACCGGTGGTGCGCGGCGCCGTCCGGCCGGAGTTCGGGAACGCGGTGGTAGACGGCGGTCACCGGCCGGGGGAGCTTCCGCGTCAGGACGCGGAACGCGTCACCCAGGTTCACCACGAAGTGCCCGGGCTCCTCGCGGACGGGCCGCCAGCGGCCCTCGTGGAGGATCTCGTAGCCGGGCTGGTCGGTGCAGATGAGGGTGATGAACCCGCTGTCGGAGTGCTCGACGATGCCCGCCCGGTCGCTCAGGTCCGCGCGGTAGTGGTTGACCGTGGTGTAGCACAGGCCGGTGTCCTGGCGGGCGCCGCCGGTGACGGTCTCGCGGTCGTGCTCCGGGATGCCCGCCACGTCGAACACGCCGTAGAGCGCGTCCAGGGTCAGGTCCTTCATCCGCTCCAGGAGGGCGGTGACCTCCTCGGGCAGGTACCGGCTCCACAGGTGGGACTCCAACTGGAGCTGCTCGACCTGGTCGGGGCGGTCCTCGTAGCCGAGCTTGGAGTCGGCGTGCCCGTCCTCGCGGTGGCCCCGGTACCGGTCGGCCGTCCCCGGCTCGGCCGGTTCGTAGAAGCTGCGGCAGAACCTCAGCCCCGGCTCGACGTCGAGGTCCTCGGGAACCGCGAGGCAGAACGCGCCCAGCGCGAGGGCCTGGTCCGCCCCCTCGGCCGCGTCGAAGAGCAGTCTGCCGGCCGTGACCCGCGCCGTGGGGAGGTGGAGGTGTCCTTCGTTGTCGACGACCGTCGTCATCGCAGTCCTTTCTCTGGGGGGGTGCACCGCCTCGGAACGGCTCAGAGCGCACCGCTGTCGTCGTAGGTCCGGCCGACTTCCTGGCCGGCGAACTCGGCCACCGACTGGAGGGGCCGGGGCGTGCCGTTCTCGAACCGGTAGACGGTGCCGGTGAGGTCGGAGTCGAGGAAGGTGACGTAGGAGGTCCGGTCCGGTTGTCCCGGCGCCCGTTCCGTGGAGACGACGCCGTGCACATTGGCCCGCACCGGTCGGTCGAGGCGTTCGGTCAGCACTTCGAGGGAGCTGCCGAAGTTGACGATGAAGTGGCCGGGCTCCGGGTCGACGGCCCACAGGCGCCCGTCGACGAGGGCGAGCAGACCCGGGTCCACGGACCGCAGGACCGTCACCCAGCCGGAGTCCCGGTGGAACTTCGAGCCGCGCACGCCCTTGTGCGACCGGAAGTGGTTGAAGGCGAGCATCTGGTGGCCGCGGTCCTCGGTGAGCCCGCCCGTGACGCGCGCCCAGTGCTCCCGGGGCAGCCGCAGGTGCTCCAGGACGCCGCGCAGGATCGTGACCCCGAGACCGGCCATGCCCCGGCCCACCCGGGCGACCTCGGATGGCAGCACGTCCCAGTTGTCCCTCTCGACGTAGAAGTTCTCCCACTGGTCGTGCTCGCGGTCGAAGTAGCCCTGGTAGTCGCCGGGCACGCGCACGTGGCGGTAGCCGCGGTAGGCGTCCAGCGGGTCCCCGCCGGCCCGCTCCTCGTGGAAGTGGGCCGCGAAGCGGTCGCCGGCGGCGGGGTCCGTGCCCTCGGGGATCCGTACGAGGAAGAACCCCTGCGCGAGGGCACGGTCGAAGCCCTCGTCGCGGTCGAAGACGAGCCGGCCACCGGTGACGCGGGAGCGCTCCAGCCCGATCGGCGGATACGCCGCCCGCGCCTCGTGCTCACCGGGCATGGGAGGCAGGACGACCGGTTCCCGGAGGGTGGCGGAATCGGGTGACGCCATCAGTTCTGCTCCTTCGTGCGCTCGGGCAGGGCGTTGAAAAGGACAGTGCCGGGCCGGGCGGGCCGGGGCATGGCGGCGTGCCTCTTCAGACTCAGGTCGATGCCTCGCGCGCTGACCTCGTAGCGGGAGTACAGCTCGGCCAGGAGGACCGACTGCACGCGCACGGAGAACAGCCGGCCGGGGCATTTGCGCGGGTTCCGCGTGGCGTTCACCATGCTGAACGAGTTGATCTCGTGCCGGCCCCGGGAGATCAGGGACGAGACCGTCTCGCGGCCGGACCGGAACAGCGCCCGGATGTTGCGTGGGTCGAAACCCTCGGGGTGCGGGAAGACGGCCGGGTCCCGGTTCGCCTGGCGGCGGTCCAGCCACATCATGGTGCCCGGGGGAACGGTGACCGAACGGCCCTCGTGGTGCAGGGTGAAGGGCCGTGTCGTCCGGCGCCAGAGCGCGCTGGGGTTGCTGCCGCCCAGCCGGACGGCCTCCAGGACCGCCAGGTCCAGCGGCGAGGGCGACGCGCTCGGCTGCCCGCCGCGCGCCTCGGCGACGATCTCCCGCTTCGCGGCGGGCGTCGTCTCGATGTAGGCGAGGGCCCACAGCAGGCTGAGCGCGGTCGTGTCGTACGTGGCCACGATCACCGTGCCCAGTTCCTTGACCTGTGCGGCGTCCAGCCCGTCCACGCCCTCCCGGGAGAACGGCAGGTCCCACAGGGCGAAGTAGCGCCGGATCACGTTGGACGCGGGGGCCGCCGCGATCGCGTCCGCGTTGGCCCGCAGGAGTTCGCGGACGAAGGGGACGATGACGTCGAACTCCCGCATGGCCGCGGGGTTGACGTTGGTGATCACGTCCGAGGCGAGGTCGAAGAAGCCCCGCACCACCGCGCCGTACTCCGGCGAGGCCAGCCAGTCGGGCAGGGGGCGCTGCGTGAGGTCCAGCACGC
The DNA here is from genome assembly GCF_002939475.1 of Streptomyces cinnamoneus. Lineage (NCBI taxonomy): Bacteria > Bacillati > Actinomycetota > Actinomycetes > Kitasatosporales > Streptomycetaceae > Streptomyces > Streptomyces cinnamoneus. Next base: position 5,992,759 of record NZ_PKFQ01000001.1, read on the forward strand.
CGGGCACGAGGCTGTCCACCTGGGCCACCAGGGACAGGGCGAACTCGTCCAGGGGGACCTCCCGCCCGGCCGCCCGGTCGAGGAACGCGGCGGCGTGCCGCCGCACGTGCGGCACCAGCTCCTCCACGAACCTGCCGTTGCCCAGGGTGGTCTCCACGGCCGCCCGTTTGGCCGGCCGGTCCGGGTGGTCGCCGGGCAGGGAGCCCATGAAGTCGCCGAACAGCTCCCGGTTGGCGTCGGTGGACGGCGCCAGGTCCTCGTCGTCCAGCAGGGGGCCGTTGGTGATCTGGTACACGGCCAGGCGCGGGCCCATGCGGAACGTGCAGAGGCCGCCGTTCTCCTCGGCGCACGCGCTGATGCCCGAGGCGCGGAAGTACTCCGAGGCCGGTGTCCCGCGGACGACGGTCGCCTCGTGGAAGGCGCTCTCGTGGCCGTCCAGCGGGCTCGGGCCCGGATGGTGGGCGAGCACGCCGGGGAAGGGGGCCCGCCCGGACACGGGACAGGCCGGCGGGTGGGCGGGCGCGGTCATGCCCTCACCCCGTCTTCCGCGACGCCGGCCGGCTCCGGAGGGGCGATCCCGAAGTCGGCGTAGCCGTCGCCCCACGTCCGCTCGTTGAAGTCGCGCAGGAAGTCCTCGGTGCTCCGGGCCACCGTCGCCGTGCCGTCGGCACCGACGCGGTAGAGGTCGCCGGTCGGCGGTGGGTTGACGAAGGCGGCGAAGGAGAAGCGGTCGGCGGACTCCGGCCGCGGCGCGCACTGCCGGACCCGGTGCAGCAGGGCCCGCACGGGGCGGTCCAGGCCGGAGGTGAGCAGTTCGAAGGCCCCGCCGAAGTTGACCACGAAGCAGCCCGGTACGGGATCGACCGGCGTCCAGGAACCGCCCGTCGCCGCCTCCAGTCCCCCCTCCTCGATGTAGAGGACGGTCACGAAGCCCGTGTCCTTGTGGGGCGCGCACCCGAGCCGGTCGCGCTCGGAGCGGTAGTGGTTGGCGGCGAACCACTCCGTGCCGCGGCCGTCGACGGCCCCGCCGGTGACCTCGCTCCACAGCTCCCGGGCCACCCCCAGCTCGGTCAGGACCGTGCGCAGCACGTGCCGGGCCAGCTCGTGCATGTGCTCGGCCATGCGCCGGAGCTCCGGCGGGAAGTGGCGCTCCCGCCCCGGTCCGTCGATGAGGACGTGTTCGGTCTGGAAGTGCTCGCGGTCGAAGTAGACGCCGTCCAGGTCCCGGAAGCCCCGGTAGGCGCGCGTGCTTTCGCCGCCCTGCTCCACCGGGCGGAAGAACTCGCGGCACAGGGTCACTCCGGGCGTGGTGTCGAAGCCGGGCGGTACGGCGAGGAGGAAGCAGCCGTCCCGCAGGGCCCGGGTCAGGCCGCCGGGCGTCTCGAACGCCAGGCCCTCCTCGGTGGCCCGCGCCTTCTGGAGGCGCAGCGTCTCAGTGCTCACGTCGCTTGTCCCCCGGGGCGTCGGTGCCGGCGTAGATCTCGTGGTCGTTCTCGTCGATGAGTTCCCGGGAGCCGCAGACGCGGTCGAGTCCACTGCCGGGGAGGTAGCGGAAGACGCCTTCGTCCATGCCGGGGGCGCAGCCGCTGGAGCTGAAGTGCCCGAAGCTGGAACGGTCGCCTCCCTGCCGGGCGACGCGGTGCATGATGGCGGCCACGGGCGCCTTCGTGGGCGCCGTGAGAATCTCCATCGACAGACCGAAGTTGATGACGAAGCAGTCCGGGTCGACGGGGACCCGTTCCCAGCGGTCCTTGCGGTTGACCTCCAGCCCCGGGGTCGTCGTGCGCAGGATCGTGAGGAACCCGTCGTCCTTGTGGGAGCTCAGACCGACGTCCCGGTGCTCGGGGCGGTAGTGGTTGAAGGTCAGGTGGTACGAGCCGGCCGCCCGGGAGCATCCGCCGGTGGCGCGTCGCCGGTCCCGCTCGGGGACGCCGACGTGGGAGAGCACCGCGCAGAGGACCTTCTGCGACAACCGGGTCAGCTGCTCGCCGAGCCGGGCGATCTCGGGCGGGTAGTCGCTCGCCCAGAAGCGCCGCTCCAGGAGGAACTGTTCGATCTGGTTCACCCGCTGGTGGAAGCCCAGCAGGGGATCCCCGAAATGCTCGCTGCCGAGGTCGCGGAACCTTCCGTAGGGAGGGGAGTCCGGGCCGAGGTGGAACTGGCGGGAGAAGGCATCGCCGGCCGCGACGTCGATGTCCGCGGGTATCTCCAGGAGGAAGACGCCGTCGGCGAGGGCGGTTTCCCGCGCCCGGGAGCCGGCGAACTCCAGGCGGTCGCCCTGGATACGGGCGCGTTCGAGGTGGGCGTCGCCCTGGACCGCGGGCCCGCTCGCGCGCTTCTCGTAGAGGTCGCGGTAGATCCGGCCGCGCCGGATTTCGGGTGCGGCCGTGTTGCCGGGTGCACGGGACATGGTCATCGCCCTTTCAGGTGGAGGGACACCACGATGAGGTCGCGCAGCTCTTCGGGGGCTCCCGGGTGTTTTCCCTGAGCTATTTCCGAGAGAGTGCTGAACGATCCGGGATACACCATGACGGGACTGCCGGTCCGCTGGAGGCAGGCGAAGATGGCGAATTCCTCTAGAAAGTACTCGGAGGATTTCCTGATGCGGTGGTCGAGTTCCTGGGCGCTGACGCCTTCGGAGCGTTTGCCGTGGTAGTCGCGGCCGAACGCCTCGACCGAGCCGCGGAAGGCGGCGTCCTGGTCGTAGTGCTGCCGCAGGCGCTCGTGGTAGTCGCCGTAGAGGCCCCAGCTCTGCACCTCCGAGCAGGTCACGAAGGTGAACTTGGTCCGGTCGCGGAAGGACTCGAAGACCGGTTGCCGGCTCTCGACGAACTCGCGGCCGAGCCGCAGGGCGTCGTCGAGGGCCGCCCGCGGCGGCATGGAGCGGGTGGACTCCAGGGTGATCCGGTGAATGCTGTCACCGATGAGGACGGTGCACTGGGAGAACCGCCGGGAGATCCACTTGGCCATGGCGTCGACCTTGGCCGGTTTGAAGTTGCTGTTCTCCAGGCTCACTCCGAGGAAACAGGTGTCGTGATCCTCGAACGTATCGCGGCTCGTGGTCGGGGAGACGGATCCTATCTCCGCCTTGTAGCGCCTGCCGAAAACCGGCTTTGCCGGTTCTTCCCGAGGCTCCATCAGCTGCGCTTCTAGCGACATAAAGCCAACCCGCCTAGTCGTGGGGGAGGGTGGGGTCAATGGCCGAATGGCTGACCGAATATGCAGGATGAAATTGCTAACAAGAGCCCGGATGGCTGGGCAAGCCCGAGGTTTGTTTTGAGCCGGACCGGACCGGATGGCATCGCTGCATGACCTGCGGAGTCGGCCGCTCCGCAACTTAGATGTAGGCCGAAACTACTTGGTCGGTGAGGTGAGGAGCGGTAGGTGGAAGCAAGAGGGATTGTCGGGGGAGAACCGATGTCAGACGGATTGTGCGGTCAATCCGGACACGGGGGAGAGTAAAGCCGCCGTAGGGGATGCGGGCGCACCGGATCCGCCCGGAAGGGGGTGGCCCGAGCGCTGCGGACCGGCTAACGTGAGGAGCGCTTCGTGCCGCACCCCGCACCAAGGCGACCCGTTTCTCCACGGCGCCCCGGGGAGCGCGGATCTGGAGCCGTTGCGGCGCCCCCGGTTCACATCCGGCGGCCACTCACGTCAGGTTCTGACACCTCATCCCCTCACCGCCTGCCCGAACCGGCCGGGCAGCACGCGCCGTTGCCCGCGGACGACCGGGCCACAGCGGCCCCGGTGCCGTACGGCTCGTACCGCGCGCCCCGTGCCCGGCCCCCGTGACGACGTGGCTCCCGCCACCCGAAGGATGTGAGACGACTGTGCTGAAGGGACCTCCTGGACAGCGCCGGGCCCTGGCGGCCGTGGCGCTGGGGGTGTTCTGCATCCAACTGGACGCCTTCGCCCTGAACCTGGCCCTGCCGAGCATCGGTCACGACCTCGGCGCCTCGACCGGCAGCCTGCAGTGGGCCGTCAGCGCGTACCTGCTGTCCACCGGCACGCTCATGCTCGGCGCCGGCCGCCTGAGCGACCTCTGGGGACGCCGCCGGCTGCTGGTCGTCGGGCTGGCCCTGTTCGGCGCCTCCTCCTTGGCCTGTGCCACCGCCCCGTCGCTGCCGTTGCTCGTCGGCGCGCGGGTGGCGCAGGGCGCCGGCGCCTCCCTGATCATGCCGGTCGGCCTGGCCCTGCTGACCAACGTCTACCCGGCTGACCAGCGCGGCCGTGCCACGGGATGGGCCCTCGGCATGGGAGGCGTCGCCACCGCCTGCGGCCCGTTCGTCGGCGGGGCGCTGACCGAGGCGGCGTCCTGGCGCGTCATCTTCTGGATCAACGTCCCGCTGGCCGTCGCCGCGGCGGTGTGGGCCTCGCGGACGCCCGGGAGCCGGGACACCGCCGCCGCCCCGGCCGTCGACTGGCGGGGGCTGGCCTTCGCCACGGCGGCCCTCGCGGCCGTCGCCGTGTTCGTGGAACGCGGCCCGGTGTGGGGCTGGACATCCCCCCGCGACGGCCTCGTGCTGGCCGCGGCCGCCGTGCTGCTCGTCGCCTTCGTGCGACACGAGGGCCGGGTCGCCGACCCCCTGGTGAACCTGGGCCTGTTCCGCAACGGCCCCTTCGTCGTGCTCACCGTCGCCGGAGCCGTGGCGAACGCGGCGACCGTGCTGTTCCTGTTCGTGGTCCCCCTCGCCCTGCAGGGGTCCTGGGGCCTCACGGCGTTCGCGGCGGGCGTCGCCTTCCTGGCCCCGGCCGCGATGATGGCCGTCGCCGGTCCGCTGGCCGGCCGGGTGACTCCCGGCGCGGCGGTGAACGTCATGGCGCTGCTGCTGGCCCTGGCCGGAGGCATGCTCTGCGCGGCCCCGGCCATCGGGGCCCTGCCCGTCCACCTCGCCACGATGACCGTGTGCGGCGGTGTGCTCGGCCTGGCCAACGCCCTGACCCTCATCGCCACCCAGGCGGTCATCCGGCCCGAACGGGCCGGGGAGGCCTCGGGGGTGACGAAGACGGTCATCACCGTTGCCGCCGGGCTCGGCGTCGCGCTGTCCGGTGCAGTCGCCGACCCCGACGGCAGGCCTGCGTCGTCAGCGGCGGCGGACCACGCCCTCACCGCGACGGGACTGGCCGCGCTCGCGGCGGGGCTTCTCCTGGGCGTGTGGAGCGCGGCCCGCGCGCGGGCGGACCGCACCGGCCGGACGCGGCCGGAGGCGGGGAGGACGCGGAGGGCGATGGCCCGGACGGGCCGGAGGTAGGCCCCGGGCCGTGCCGACGTCCTGAGGGGGAAGCGGGCGTGCGCTCGGTGGCCGGGGCCGTGCTGCCGGGCGCCCCGCAGGCGATCGTGCCGTCACAGCCGGGAAAGGGAGCGGGGAAGAACCCGCCGGAATTCACACTTCCGCAATCAGCCACGGGTAAGAAGGCGGAGTGGTGTTTCTCACCGAAGCGGCCGTGATCGCCTCTCGTGGGCAACACTGATGGCGACAGGCGGGATTGACGAAGCGGGGAGCACCGGACTTCCGCTGGATCGGCACGATTTCGGCGTTCGTTCATGGTCAAGTCCGGTCGTTCCGTGGCCCGCACTGCCGCCTGCACGAGACACCTGCACAACGCCTTCGAGGTTGCAGCGCCCCCACATGCTTCCCGCGGGACCTCTACGGGCCGGTACCAGAAAGGAATGCGGCGGTTCTTCTTCCGCCGCGTAGCCGTATGACTGCCATCGACCTCAGTTCACCATCAGATTCCGGCCGGAACCAGGAGAGCGGCTTGTGGCCGTGTCCTCCGGCGGGTCCTCAGTCGGGGTGGTCCGAGCCGGCCGCGCTCGCCGCGGGCAAGGAGCAGGGCTTCCACCCTCCCCTGGTTTTCGCCGCGGAGTGCGACCAGTTGCGCTCCCGGCTGGCCGCCGTAGCCCGTGGTGAAGCGTTTCTGATCCAGGGCGCAGTCTCCGCAGATGAATTTGCTCTTGAGTTCACTGAAGCAATTGACGTTGCGTTGAAGACGCTGCTTCAGATGTCGTCCGTATTGAGCTATGCCATGGCCGTTCCGGTGGTGAGGATCGGCCGGATCGCAAGCTCCGCATTCGAGACGCGTGAACACCGCACCGCGGCCGCGGCGTTGAACCTCGCACGGGGTCTGCTCCGCGCTGGATACGCCGACATCGCGTTGGTCCACGAGTGGAACAGGGACTTCGTCGCCACGGGGGGCGGGAGGAGGTACGGTCCGATCGTCAGTGAGATGGGCGGTGCGCTGCGCTTCATGGCGGCATGCGGTGTGAACGCCGCACAGTGGGGAGCCGAGTTCTTCGCCGGCCGCGAGATGTCCGTACCGGACGATGAGGGGGCACCGCGTTCCGTCGGCGTTCTGGGTGAAGCCCACGACGGAGCGTTCCGTGAAGAAGTCCATCAGGCCTCGACCCATATGGTGTGGGTGGATCGGTCCGACAGCGCGTCCGTCGAACTCGCCTCGCGCGTCAGCAATCCGATCGGCGTGCGGATCGGCTCTTCCACCACGCCGGACGAGGTGCTGGCCCTGCTTGAGCACCTCGACCCGGACCGTGCGCCGGGCCGGCTGACGTTCCTCGCGGGGATGGGTGCCGAGAGCGTGCGCGATGTGCTTCCGGACCTGATCGGCAAGGTCGCCGCGTCCGGCGCCCTGCCGGTGTGGGTGTGCGATCCACTGTGCCGCAGCGCGGGCCGGCTCGACGCCGCGTGCGGCGAGGTGCGGGACTTCTTCGAAGTCCACCGCGAACTGGGAACCCGTCCGGGTGGCCTCTGCCTGGATCCGACGGGCGGCAGCGCGTTCCTCCGTGAGCAGCTCCTGGAACTGGCCTTCAGTGTCGCCGAGATGTGCCCGGGAATGCCGCGGGCGGCCGCGGACGCACCAGCTGGATAGGAACGCCGAAGCGCGTACGACGGATGGCCTGTCCCGGAAGGGACAGGCCATCGTGTCTCCTGCTGCTTACGCGATGACGCCCTCGATCTCCACCAGGAGGTCGGAGCGGCATATGTCGACGTTGAAGTAGGCGATGTCCATCGGATTCGGGAAGGCTTCCTCGCATGCCGCGCGGACGGCAGGCATGTCCTCCCGGTGCCGGACGTAGACCTTCACCTGTGTCACGTCGGCGAGTTCGTACCCTCGCGGAACGCCGTGGCCGGAGAGGTTCCGGCGGCTGATGAGGTATTCGATGTTCTCGAGAGCGACTCGGCACTGCTTGTCGAGGTCGTCGGCGTGGACCGTCTCGTGACCGAGGATTCCGGCGGTTCCCGAGATGTAGAGGGCGCCGGTTCCCAGTCCTTGGTCACCCGTCGCCAGGTACGTTGCCCGTGCAAAGCTGGGTGGCTTCGGGCCGTACTGCTCGGGATAGTTGTACGCCGGTATCTGCCGGGCGTTCTCTATGTTGACCCGGGCCGCCGACCGCGAAGCCAGGAAGTAGAACGCCACGCCTTGGCCACGGGAGCCGATGCCGGTCGCCGAGGGCATGTCCTCGCCCTGCGCGGCGTACAGCTCGAACGCCTGGGCCCGGCCGCGGCAGAAGTCACGATAGACCTCAAGGCCTTCGGAGTTGTCCGCGTTGATCCGGCCGATGAGGTTCCACATGCGGAAGATGCTGGGGTATCCGAGCCGCTCGACGAGGTCGAACACCGCGGTGTAGGCCTCCCGGGTCGCCTCCGTGAAAAGGCCCTGTTCCGGGATGTACCCGGCGCAGAACAGGAAGTCGTCGGTAAAGGAATAGACCAAGCCGTTGTCGGTGCCCGTGCCGCGGATCGGCTGGTCCACGGTCCAGCGTTCCGTCCGCACTTCCGACGGATCGGCCGCCATGTGGGAACCCAGCACGGGAATCTCGTCCCGGATGAGCGGAGCGGCATCTTCCAGCCCGTAAATCACCTCCCCGAGAACGAACCGGCCGGGTTGGTCCACGGGTGTCCGGCCAGGAAGGGTGTACTCGCATCGCAGCATGAGAACTCCAACGCGCCGCACAACGCGGCCCGTGAGAAAGGTCGGAGAGGATACGGAAAGGGCGCACGATGACGCGGCCGACGCCCGGTGAGGCGGGCAGGAGAGTTTCGCCGGTTGGCTGGATCGTGCCCCCCCGCAACATTTATGGCACTACGTCACCGGGTGCTCCACGCCCGGTGGGTGAGGCTACCAGCGCGTGCCGCCGAAGCCAGGCCCCCGGCGGACCCCCGGAGCGTCATGAGAGGTCCTGACCGACCGTCGCCCCATGAGCGCCGCCGAGGCCCCGGTCGCCCGGCCTCCAGGCGAACCCTAGGCGCTGACCAGCGACAATGCCATCCGCAGTGCCGACCTTGGCGCCCCCGGGCCGACCCGGTGGCCGGTCACCGACCCTCGTCGAGCCACTCGGACGGAGTGTGATCATCGCCACCGGGCGGACCCGCCGAGACCGCTCGGGGTGCGCTTCCCCATGCGTTTCACGTCACCCCGGAATAACTTGACAGGGTTCTCGGCGCCCAAAGAAGATGGCCAAAATTAGTTCGTTTTTGCGGCGCGGACAACAGCGCCGTACGGGGGAGAGTTACGCATGCGCGATCTGCGCGGCCTCATGCTGCCGGTATTCACCTGCCGTTCGGCGCATCCTGCGCACGGCGTGGACGGCTGAGACACCCTCACTTACGGGTCCCGGTGTGCCGCGCGTCCTCGTGGCACACCGGCCATGGACATGGGCTGGTGTGCCCTGCCGGGCGGTCCCGGCACGCGGCACTTCGAAGCGAGGAAGAGGAACCCAACGTGCGTGCAGAGCTGATCCGGCCGTTGCCCGAACTGCTGCGTGGCCACGCCGAACAGCGCGGTGACAAGGTCGCCTTCGCCGACGGGCGGCGCAGCGTCTGCTACCGCGACCTCGAGCGGCGCACCGCCCGTCTCGGCGGTCACCTCTCCGGACTGGGCCTGCAGCGCGGCGACCGCGTGGTGCTGCTCCTCAACAACAGCGTCGAGGTGGTCGAGGGCTTCCTCGCCGTCACCCGTGCCGCCAACGTCGGAGTGCCCGTCAACCCGCTGTCCGCCGAAGCCGAGATCGCGCACGTCCTCGACGACAGCGGCGCGCGCGCCGTCATCACCGACACCGCCCACCTGGCACAGGTCACCCGCGTCCTGGGCGACGGGCGCGCGCACGTGACCGTCGTGCTGGTCGGTGACGAGGCACCCGGCACCCTCGCGTTCGAGACCCTGGCCACCTCCACCCCCGCCACCCCGGCCCGTGACGACCTGGGCCTGGACGAACCGGCGTGGATGCTCTACACCTCCGGCACCACCGGAAGGCCGAAGGGCGTGCTGTCCACCCAGCGCAGCTGCCTGTGGTCCGTGGCCGCCTGCTACGCGCCCATCCTGGGACTGTCCGAGCAGGACCGGGTGCTGTGGCCGCTGCCCCTGTTCCACAGCCTGGCCCACATCCTGTGCCTCATCGGCGTGACCGCCACCGGCGCCACGGCCCGCGTCATGGGCGGGTTCGCCGCCGAGGACGTGCTGGACCTCGTGCGCAGCGAACCGTTCACGCTGCTCGCCGGCGTGCCGACGATGTACCACCAGATGGTGCTCGGAGCCCGCGACGGCGGGCTGGAGGCCCCCGCCCTCCGGGCGTGCCTCGTCGCCGGAGCGGTGACCGCGCCGTCGCTCGCACGGTCCTTCGAGGACACCTTCGGGCTGCCCCTCCTCGACGGCTACGGCAGCACCGAGACGTGCGGCATGATCGCCATCAACCGCCCCGACGGCGCGAAGGTCACGGGATCCTGCGGGCTGCCCGTACCCGGCCTCGGCGTGAAGGTGGCCGACCCCGGGACGGGCGACGAGGTGGCGGTCGGCGTCGAGGGCGAGGTCTGGGTCAGCGGCCCGAGCCTGATGATCGGCTACCACAACCAGCCCGAAGCCACCGCCACGGCCGTGCGCGACGGCTGGTACCGCACCGGGGACCTGGCCCGACGCGACGAGAACGGCTACCTGACCATCAGCGGCCGCATCAAGGAACTCATCATCCGTGGCGGCGAGAACATCCACCCCACCGAGGTCGAGGAAGCGCTGCGCGCCGCACCGGGAGTCGCGGACGCCGCCGTCGCGGGCAAGCCCCACGCCACCCTGGGCGAAGTGCCCGTGGCCTACCTCATCCTGGACGACCAGGCGCACCTCGACCGCGAAACCCTCCTCGCCGTCGCCCGCGAACGACTGGCGAGCTACAAGATCCCCGCCGAGTTCCACGCCGTCCGGGACATCCCCCGCACCGGATCCGGAAAGATCATCCGCCATCTCCTGGCGGAGCACCCCGCACGGCTGCTCACGATCGGCGACGCCTCGTACGAGACGCTCCACCGGATCGACTGGACCCCCGTGTCCACTGCCGGCACCCCCGACACGGCGGCCTGGGCCGAGACCGGCACCGAGGCACTGATACCCGGCGCCACCGCCCACCCGGACCTGGCCGCCCTCCGCGCCGCCGTCGAGGCCGGCGCACCGGCCCCCCGCGTCGTCGCCCTCTCCGTCACCCCCGGCGACCTCGCCGCCGAGGGCCAGGGCGTCCGCGCGGCCGCCCTCACGGTCCTGGACTCGGTGCGTGCCTGGCTCGACGACGAGCGGTTCGCCGCCGCCCGACTGGTCGTCATCACCCGCTCCGCCGTCTCCGCCGCCCCCGGCGACGAAGTCACCGACTTGACGGGCGCTGCGGTGCGAAGCGTTTTGAGCACCGTTCAGGCCGCTCACCCCGGCCGCGTGACGCTGCTCGACCTGGACGACGACGAGGCGTCACGGACGACGGTGGCCGCCGCCGCGGCCCACGACGAACCGCAGCTCGCCATCCGCGCGGGCGTCGCCCACGCGCCCCGCCTGCGACGGGCCCCCGCCACCATGACCGGCGGCCCCACCGCTCGGTACGCACGGGGCACCGTACTGATCACCGGCGGCAGCGGCGAAGCGGGACGACTGGCCGCCCGTCAGCTCGTCACCGCACACGGCGTACGCCACCTCGTCCTGACCGGCGACCCGGCCGACGGCGACACGAGCGGCGACACGAGCGAAGACACGAACGCGCTCGTCGCACAGCTCACCGAAGCAGGAGCCACCGTCACGGTCACCCCCTGCGATGTGGCCGACCGGGCCCAGCTGGAATCCCTCCTCGCCCGGATTCCGGACGAACACCCCCTCACCGCCGTGGTCCACGCTGCCGGTGCGCAGCTCGACGGCGACGCCACGGCGACGCCGCGAGACCGACTCGACGAGGTCCTGCGCACCCACATGGACGGCGCCCTCCACCTGCACGAGCTGACGGCGGACCTCGACCTCGCGGCATTCGTCCTCTTCTCAGCCGCACCCGGCACCGCGGCGAGCGGCTCGGCGGCAGCCGGATTCCTCGACGCCCTGGCACACCACCGCCGCGCGCACGGCCTGCCCGCCACCTCGCTCGCCTGGGGCCCCTGGGCCGGCCCGGGCACCGACAGCCCGGCTCCCGGATACGCCACGCTTGCGCCGCGCGACGCACGGGGGCTCCTCGACGTCGCCTTCGCCACGGACGAGGCCTTGTTCGTCCCCGCGCGCATCGACCTCGCCGCCGTCCAGCGGCAAACAGCCGAGGCCCCGCTGACGGCCCTCTGCCGTGAGCTGATGCCCACGGTCGTGGACGCGGACGACGCCGCCGCCACTCTGTCGGAGCTCCGCAACCGGCTCGCCGACCGTGCCGACGCCGAGCAGGCACGCGTCCTGCACGAGCTGCTGCGCACCGAGGTGACGGCCGTGCACGGCGACCTCGACCCCGACGCGTTCGACGCACACCGCAGCTTCCGGGAACTGGGCTTCACGTCACTGATCGGCGTGGAGCTCCGCAACCGCCTGGTGAACGCCACCGGCCTGGCCCTGCCCGCCACCCTCGTCTTCGACCACCCGACCCCCCACGCCGTGATCGGCTACCTTCGGGCTGCACTGGCCGGCGCGACGGACGAACCCGCCGACCAGGGTTCCGCCAGCACGCCGGCTGCCGACGAGCCGATCGCCATCGTGGGCATGGGCTGCCGCTACCCCGGCGGCGTGACGTCCCCCGAAGACCTGTGGAACCTGGTGTCCACCGGTGGCGACGCCGTGTCGGCGTTCCCCACCGACCGCGGCTGGGACCTGGAGGCGCTCTACCACCCGGATCCGGACCACACGGGCACGAGCTACGCGCGCGAGGGCGGCTTCCTGCACGACGCGGCCGACTTCGACGCGGAGTTCTTCGGGATCTCACCGCGTGAGGCCCTCGCCATGGATCCGCAGCAGCGGTTGTTGCTGGAGACGTCGTGGGAGGCGTTCGAGCGGGCGGGCATCGACCCGCAGTCCGTGCGCGGCCAGCAGATCGGCGTGTTCGCCGGTTTGATGTACCACGACTACGCCAGCCGCCTCAGCGCCGTCCCCGAGGACATCGAGGGATACCTCGAAACCGGTAACGCGGGGAGTGTGGCCACGGGTCGTGTGGCGTACACGTTGGGCTTGGAGGGGCCTGCGGTGACGGTGGACACGGCGTGTTCGTCGTCGTTGGTGGCGTTGCATCTGGCGGCGCAGTCGTTGCGTCAGGGTGAGTGCTCGATGGCGCTCGTGGGTGGTGTGACGGTGTTGTCCACGCCGGATGTGTTCGTGGAGTTCAGCCGTCAGCGTGGTCTGTCCGGTGATGGTCGTTGCAAGGCGTTTGCTGGTGCGGCGGATGGTACGGGTTGGGCTGAGGGTGTGGGCATGCTGCTCGTCGAGCGGCTCTCCGACGCCCGTCGCAACGGTCACCCGGTGCTGGCGGTGGTGCGTGGTTCGGCGGTGAATCAGGATGGTGCGTCGAACGGCCTGACGGCGCCCAATGGTCCGTCGCAGCAGCGGGTGATCCGGCAGGCGCTGGCGAACGCGCGGTTGTCCGCGGGTGATGTGGATGCGGTGGAGGCGCACGGAACGGGTACGACGCTGGGCGACCCGATCGAGGCGCAGGCCCTGCTGGCGACGTACGGCCAGGGTCGTGCGGAGGGTCAGCCGTTGTGGCTGGGTTCGGTGAAGTCGAACCTGGGTCACACGCAGGCCGCTGCCGGTGTCGCTGGTGTCATCAAGATGGTGATGGCGATGCGGCATGGTGTGCTCCCGCGGACCCTGCACGTCGACGAGCCGTCGCCGCACGTCGACTGGTCGGCAGGTGCGGTCGAGCTGCTGACGGACTCCGTGGAGTGGCCGGAGACCGGTGAACCCCGCCGTGCGGCCATATCCGCGTTCGGGATCAGCGGTACGAATGCTCACGTCATCCTGGAAGGCTCTGCGGCTTCTGCGGAGCCTGAGGATGCGGTGAGTGAGCCGTCGGGCCTGGTGCCGTGGGTGTTGTCGGGTCGTACGGAGGAGGCGTTGCGGGCGCAGGCGGGGCAGTTGGCTTCGTTTGTGGGGTCTGCTCCGGGTCTGGGCCTGGGGGATGTGGGCTGGTCGCTGGCGGTGTCGCGGTCGGTTTTCCGTCACCGTTCGGTGGTGTTGGCGGAGAGTGGTGATGCGGCGCTGGGGTTGCTGGCTGCTGTGGCTGCCGGGGGTGATGCTGCTGGTGTGGTGCGGGGTGAGGCTTCCGCGCCTGGTGGTGTGGTGTTTGTGTTCCCGGGTCAGGGTTCGCAGTGGGTGGGTATGGCGGCGGGGTTGTTGGATGCTTCGCCGGTGTTCGCTGGGCGGATGGGCGAGTGTGCGGCGGCGTTGGAGCCGTTTGTGGACTGGTCGTTGCTGGATGTGGTGCGTAGTGGTGATGCGTCGTTGCTGGAGCGGGTGGATGTGGTCCAGCCGGTTCTGTTTGCGGTGATGGTGTCGCTGGCTGCGGTGTGGCGCTCTTATGGTGTGGAGCCTGCTGCGGTGGTGGGTCATTCGCAGGGTGAGATTGCTGCGGCGTGTGTGGCGGGTGGTTTGTCGCTGGGTGATGCGGCGCGTGTGGTGGCGTTGCGCAGTCGTTTGCTGCTGGATCTGGCGGGTGCCGGTGGGATGTTGTCGCTGGCGTTGCCGTTGGAGGAGGCCGTGCAGCGGCTTGAGCCGTATGGTTCGGCGGTGTCGGTTGCGGCGGTCAACGGTCCGGGCTCGGTCGTGGTCTCGGGTGAGCCTGCGGCGTTGGAGGCGGTGCGCGCGCAGTGTGAGGTTGATGGTGTGCGGGCGCGTATGGTGCCGGTGGATTATGCCTCGCATTCGGCTCAGGTCGAGGTGATCGAGGAGCGTTTGCTGGAGGTTTTGGCGCCGCTTGAGCCGCGTAGTGGTCAGGTGCCGTTCTACTCCGCGGTCACGGGAACGCAGGTCGATACCGCGATGTTGGACGCGGGGTATTGGTATCGCAATCTTCGTCAGACGGTGGAGTTCGCCAAGGCCACCGAGCAGCTTCTGGCTGATGGCCATGATGTGTTCATCGAGACCAGCGCTCACCCGGTCCTGTTGATGGGTGTGGAAGAGACCGCTGACGCTGCCGAGCGGTCTGTGACGACGATCGGGACGTTGCGTCGTGGCGAGGGCGGCCAGGAGCGCATGCTTGCCTCACTCGCCGAGGCTTATGTCCATGGGGTTGAGGTTGACTGGGCAACGGTCTTCACCGGCACCGGCGCGCGTCGTGTCGATCTGCCGACGTATCCCTTCCAGCGCCAGCGCTACTGGCTCGACGCCCCCCAGCCCGCCCACGACCTCGGTACCGCTCAGCCCGCCAACGCCGCGGAAAGCAAGTTCTGGGACGCCGTCGAACGCGAGGACCTCGCCTCGCTGGCCTCGGAGCTGCGCGTGGCGGACGGTGACCCGTTCAGCGCGGTGCTGCCCGCGCTCTCGTCGTGGCGGCGGCAGCACCGGGACCTGTCGACGGTCGACGACTGGCGGTACGGCATCGACTGGACGCCGATCTCAGGTGCCCAGGCGCGTACCCTCTCCGGCACCTGGCTCGCCCTCCTGCCTTCCGACGGCTCCGGTGAGCTGTGGATGAACGCCCTGGAGGCGCGCGGCACGAACATCGTCCGCATCGTGCTCGACGAGACGTCCGAGCGCGACGAGCTGGCCGGCCGGCTTCGTACCACGGCGGACTCCACGCAGATCGCCGGCGTCCTGTCGTTCGTCGCGCTGGGCGACGGTTTCCATCCGCTGCACACGGGTCTTCCCTCGGGCACCGCCGCCACGGTCGTGCTGACCCAGGCCCTCGGTGATGCCGGGATCCAGGCACCGCTCTGGCTCATGACCCGGGGGGCGGTCTCCACCGGTCGAGCCGACGCGCTCACGAACGCCGGGCAGGCACAGGTCTGGGGTCTCGGCCGGGTCATCTCGCTGGAGCACCCGGAGCGTTGGGGCGGTCTGATCGACCTTCCGCAGGACGCCGACGAGCGTGTCCTCGACCGGCTGTGCGGTGTCCTCGGCGTGTCCGGCGACGAGGACCAGCTCGCCGTCCGGCCCTCCGGCGTCTACGTCCGCCGGCTCGTACGCGCCCCTCTCGGGGACGCCGTCGCCACCCGTACGTGGCGGCCCCGCGGCACCGTCCTGGTCACCGGTGCCACCGGTGGGCTGGGGCCGCACATCGCGCGCTGGCTGGCCCGCAACGGCGCCGACCAGCTGGTGCTGACAAGCCGCCGGGGCCCCGACGCCCCGGGAGCCGACGAGCTCGTGGCGGAGATCACCGCGCTCGGCACGCGTGTCACCGTCGTCGCCTGCGACATGGCGGACCGGGACGCCGTCGTGGCCCTGGCCGGATGGCTCAAGGACGCCGAGCACCCCGTGCGGTCCGTGATCCACGCCGCCGCGTACACGGAGCTGGCCTCGCTCGACGAGTCCGACCTGGCCGAATTCGCGGCCGTCGTCGACGCCAAGGCCCGGGGCGCCGAGTACCTTGACGAGCTCTTCGGCTCCGAGCTCGACGCCTTCGTGCTCTTCTCCTCGATCTCGGGCGTCTGGGGCAGCGGTAACCACGCCGCCTACGCCGCCGCGAACGCCTACTTGGACGCACTCGCGGAGCGGCGTCGCGCCCGCGGTCTCACGGCGACGTCAGTGGCGTGGGGCATCTGGGACAGCGGCGCCGAGCGTGCCCAGGTGCTCCCCGAGCAGCTGCGCCGCCAGGGCCTGCCCTTCATCGAGCCGGACCTGGCCTTCACCGCGCTCCAGCAGGTGCTCGACCACGACGAGACCTTCATCGCCGTGGCCGACGTCGACTGGGACCGCTTCGTCCCCGCCTTCACCATGGCCCGCCCCCGCCCGCTCCTCGACGGGATCTCCGAGGCACGGGCGGCCGTGGACCGCGCCGAGAACTCCGACCTGGCCGTCAGCGCCGGTACCGGGGAGCAGGGCAGCGAGAGCGGGCCGGCACGCCTCGCAGCGCTGGGGGAGAAGGAACGGGACCGCGAGATCGGGGAACTGATCCGCGCCCACGCCGCCGCCGTGCTCGGGCACGCCTCGGCGTCGGCGATCGCCGAGGACCGCGCGTTCCGCGAGCTCGGCTTCGACTCGCTCACCGCGGTGGAGCTGCGCAACCGCTTGCAGACCGCGATGGGTGTGCGCCTGCCCGCAACGCTGATCTTCGACCACCCGACCCCGCAGGCGCTGGTCCGGCACCTCGCCGGCACGCTCTTCGGGACGGGCACGGACGAGCCGGGTGCCACGCCGGCCGTCCGGGCAGCGGTGGACGACGACCCGATCGTGATCGTCGGCATGAGCTGCCGCTACCCGGGCGGGGTCACCTCGCCCGAGGATCTGTGGCAGCTGCTGACCACCGGCGGTGACGGGATCTCGCACTTCCCTGCCGACCGCGGCTGGAACCTGGACGGCTTCTTCGACCCGGACCCGGACCGCCCCGGCACCAGCTACGTCCGCGAGGGCGGGTTCCTGCACGACGCGGCCGAGTTCGACGCGGGTTTCTTCGGCATCGCCCCGCGTGAGGCCCTCGCCATGGACCCGCAGCAGCGTCTGCTGCTGGAGACCTCCTGGGAGGCACTCGAGCGCGCCGGCATCGATCCGCTGACGCTGCGCGGGACCCGTGGCGGCGTCTTCGTGGGCGCTGCCGCACAGCACTACGGCGGCGACCTCCAGCACTCGCCCGAAGGGTCGGAGGCCCACCGCGTCACCGGCACCGCCGCGAGCGTCCTGTCCGGCCGCGTGTCGTACACCCTCGGTCTGGAGGGCCCGGCGGTCACGGTCGACACGGCCTGCTCGTCGTCGCTCGTGGCGCTGCACTGGGCGGCGCAGTCCCTGCGGCAGGGCGAATGCGAGATGGCGCTCGCCGGAGGCGTCGTGGTCATGCCCACCCTCGAACCGTTCGCGGGCTTCAGCCGTCAGCGAGCCCTGGCGGCGGACGGCCGCTGCAAGGCGTTCTCAAGTGCCGCGGACGGCATGGGGCTTGCCGAGGGCGTCGGCATGCTTCTGCTGGAGCGGCTGTCGGATGCTGAGCGCAACGGGCACCGGGTGTTGGCGGTGGTGCGTGGTTCGGCGGTGAATCAGGATGGTGCGTCGAATGGTTTGACGGCGCCGAATGGTCCGTCGCAGCAGCGGGTGATCCGGCAGGCGCTGGAGAGTGCTGGTCTTGCGCCGGATCAGGTTGATGCGGTGGAGGCGCACGGTACGGGTACGGCTCTGGGTGACCCGATCGAGGCGCAGGCCCTGCTGGCGACGTACGGCAAGGAGCGCGCCGAGGGTCAGCCGTTGTGGCTGGGTTCGGTGAAGTCCAACATCGGCCACACCCAGTCGGCCGCGGGCGTGGCGGGCGTCATCAAGATGGTGCTGGCGATGCGCCACGGTGTGCTGCCGAAGACGCTGCACGTGGACGAGCCGTCGCCGCACGTCGACTGGGCGTCGGGGGGCGTCGAGCTGTTGACCGAGGCGGTGGAGTGGCCGGAGACGGGGCAGCCCCGTCGTGCCGGTGTGTCCTCCTTCGGCATCAGCGGTACGAACGCGCACGTCATCCTTGAGGCCGCTCCGGCTGTCGACGGGATGGACGAGCAGGGCGGGACCGAGACCGGGAACGAGACCGAGAACGGGAATGACCGTGGCAGTGACAACGGCTTGATCCCGTTGACGCTGTCCGCGCGCAGCGAGAAGGCCCTTCGTGGCCAGGCACGCCGCTTGGCTGCGTTCGTCGAGGCCACGCCGGGCGTGACCTCGGCGGACATCGGTTTCTCGCTGGTCACGACGCGGGCGGCGCTGGAGCACCGTGCTGCGGTGGTCGCGGCTGACCGTGAGGGTGCTGTGGCTGCGCTGTCGGCGCTTGCATCTGGTGCTGTTGCGCCGGGTGTGGTCGAGGGCGTGGCTGGGCCTGGTGACCTGGCGGTGTTGTTCACCGGTCAGGGTGCTCAGCGTCTGGGGATGGGCCGTGAGTTGTACGGTCGTTTCCCGGTGTTCGCGGAAGCCTTTGACGCTGTCTGTGCGGAGCTGGATCGTCATCTCGATCGGCCGCTGCGTGAGGTGGTGTTCGGTGAGGACGCGGAGGTGTTGGACCGTACGGGCTTCACGCAGCCCGCTCTGTTCGCTGTGGAGACCGCGCTGTTCCGCCTCGCCGAGTCGTGGGGGATCACGCCGGACTGCCTCGCCGGTCATTCGATCGGTGAGCTGACGGCGGCGCACGTGGCCGGTGTGCTGTCCCTCCCCGACGCCGCGAAGCTGGTCGCGGCACGTGCCTTGCTGATGCAGGCGCTGCCGACGGGGGGCGTCATGGTGTCGGTGGCCGCGCCGGAGGCGGACGTGCGGGCGGCGACCGACGACACCCACGGCGTATGGGTGGCCGCGGTCAACGGCCCCGAGTCCGTGGTCCTCTCCGGTGATGCGGACGCGGTGACCCGGGTGGCGGAGAGCTTCTCGTCGGTGGGTGTGAAGACCAAGCGTCTGCGGGTGAGCCATGCGTTCCACTCGGGTCACATGGACGGGATGCTGGAGGAGTTCGGGAAGGTCGCGGCGACCCTCACCTACCACGCGCCGCGTATTCCGGTCGTCTCCAATGTGACGGGTGCTCTGGCGACGGCCGAGGAGCTGTGTGCGCCGGAGTACTGGGTGCGTCATGTGCGGGAGGCTGTCCGTTTCGCGGACGGTATCGCGGCTCTGAGCGCCCAGGGTGTGACGCGGTTCCTGGAGCTGGGTCCGGACGGGACGCTGTCGGCGATGGCGCGTGAGTGTGTCTCTGAGGACGCGCTGCTTGTCCCGGCTCTGCGTCGTGACCGGTCGGAGGAGCAGGCGCTGCTGGCGGCGCTCTCCACGCTGCACGTCCACGGTACGGACGTCGACTGGTGCGCGTTCTACGAGGGGACCGGCGCCCGTCGCGTCGACCTCCCCACCTACGCCTTCGACCGCGAGCGCTTCTGGATGGTCCCGGAGGCGGAGTCCGTCCGGACTGCCGAGGACGCGACGGACATCGCGTTCTGGGAGGCCGTGGAGAGCGAGGACCTCTCCGCTTTGGCTTCGACGCTGAAGGTGGCTGACGAGGAGGCTCTCGGCAGCGTCCTGCCCGCCCTGTCGTCGTGGCGGCGCGAGCACCGCAACGCGTCCACCGTTGACGCGTGGCGCTACCGCGTCGACTGGAAGCCGGTCGGAAACCTTCCGGCGCAGACCTTGCGCGGTACGTGGCTCGCTGTGGTGCCCTCCGGCGCTGCCGACGACCAGTTGCTGTCCGGCCTGGAGTCGCGCGGTGCGCACGTCGTGCCCGTGGAGTTCGAGGGGACGCCTGACCGCCACACCCTCGCCGAGGCATTGCGTGCCCTCGCGGACTCGGAGCAGATCGCCGGAGTGCTGTCGCTCGCCGACACGGTCGGCGCGTCCGTAACGCTGACGCAGGCGTTGGGTGATGCGGGTGTGGGGGCTCCGTTGTGGTTGGTGACGCGGGGTGCGGTGGTTGCTGCTTCTGGTGACCGGCTTGTTGATGTGAGTGGTTCGGCGGTGTGGGGTGTCGGGCGTGTGGTGGGGCTGGAGCATCCTGATCGGTGGGGTGGTCTGGTCGATGTGCCGGTGGTGTGGGACGAGGGTGTTCTGGACCGGTTGTGTGGTGTGTTGGCTGGTGCGGCTGCTGGTGAGGATCAGTTCGCGGTTCGGTCGTCGGGTGCTTTCGTTCGTCGTCTTGTGCGGGCGCGGTTGAGTGGTGTGGTCTCCGGTGCGTGGGTGCCGGCGGGCACGGTGTTGGTGACGGGTGGTACGGGTGCGCTGGGTGCGCATGTGGCTCGTTGGTTGGTGGGTCTGGGTGCCGGGCGTCTGGTGTTGTTGAGCCGTCGTGGGCTGGAGGCTCCGGGGGCTGTGGAGCTGCGGGAC
The DNA here is from genome assembly GCF_002939475.1 of Streptomyces cinnamoneus. Classification (NCBI taxonomy): domain Bacteria; kingdom Bacillati; phylum Actinomycetota; class Actinomycetes; order Kitasatosporales; family Streptomycetaceae; genus Streptomyces; species Streptomyces cinnamoneus. Next base: position 6,012,952 of record NZ_PKFQ01000001.1, read on the forward strand.
GAGCTGGCGATGTCGGGTGCTGAGGTCGATGTCGTCGCGTGTGATGTTGCGGATCGTGAGGCTTTGTCTCGTGTTCTGGCGTCGGTTCCGGCTGATGCGCCGCTGAGCGCGGTGTTCCACACGGCTGGTGTGCTCGATGACGGTGTCCTCGACGGACTCACGGGTGATCGGATCGCGACGGTGCTGCGCCCGAAGGCGGACGCCGCGCTGACCCTGCACGACCTCACCCGCGATCTCGACCTGTCGGCGTTCGTGATGTTCTCCTCCCTCGCGAGCACGGCCGGTAGCCCGGGGCAGGGCAATTACGCTGCGGCGAACGCGGTGCTGGATGCCTTGGCGGAGTTCCGTCGTCAGCAGGGTCTGCCGGGTACGTCGGTGGCTTGGGGTGCTTGGGCTGACGGTGGTATGGCGGTGGATGCCAAGGCGGTCGAGGAGCGGTTGCGTCGCAGTGGCGTGTCGGCCATGGCGCCCGACCTCGCGCTGTCGGCACTGCGACAGGTGCTCGACGCCGACGAGACGGCCGTCACCGTCGCCGACCTGGACTGGCCGCGCTTCGCCCCGTCCTTCACCGCTGCCCGGCCCAGCGCACTGTTCGACGAACTGGCCGAGGCTCGTGCGGCGCTGGAAGCCGGGCAGGTGGACGACGCGGACTCCACCGCGGGCACCCAGGGCGCCGACCTGGCGCAGCGACTGTCCGGCCTGAGCGAGAGCGGGCGGGAGCGCGTACTGCTGGACGTGGTCCGCAATCACGTGGCCACTGTCCTGGGGCACTCCTCGGCACAGTCCGTCACGCCCGAACGCGGCTTCATGGACATGGGCTTCGACTCGCTGACCGCGGTCGAGCTGCGGAACGGCCTCCAGCGCCTGACCGGCCTCGCCTTCCCGGCCACCCTGCTCTTCGACTACCCGACACCGGCCGCGCTCGCCGCATACCTGCGGACACAGTTCGTGCCGGAGGACGACAACACCGACGAGGTGTCGGTCGAATCCGCACTGACAGGGCTCGGAAAGATCGAGACGGCCCTTGCCGCCATGGCGTCGGACGAGGAACGCACGGCCGTCATCGGCAAGTTGAACGACATCCTGACGACATGGCGCGGCACCGTACGCGCAACGGACGAGGACGACGACGGCCGGATCGAATCGGCCACGGATGAGGAGATCTTCAAGCTCATCGACGAAGAGCTCGGCGACTTCTGAACCGACGAATCCGACCCGACCGACCCGACCCCGTCCTGAACTCCCAGCTGAGGTGATGTGCTGTGTCCCACGAGGTACCCAACGAAGAGAAGCTCCGTGACTACCTCAAGCGCGTGACGGCCGACCTGCGCCGTACGCGCCGGCGTCTGGCCGAGCTGGAGGACGGTGGGCACGAGCCGATCGCCATCGTCGGCATGAGCTGCCGCTTCCCCGGCGGGGTGACCTCGCCGGAGGAGCTGTGGCAGCTCCTGGCCACGGGTGGGGACGGCATCGCGGAGTTCCCGGCCGACCGCGGCTGGGACCTCGACCGTCTCTTCGACGAGGACCCGGACAACTCCGGAACGAGCTACGTGCGCGAGGGCGGCTTCCTGCAGGGCGTCACGGAGTTCGACGCCGACTTCTTCGGCATCTCGCCGCGTGAGGCCGTGGCCATGGACCCGCAGCAGCGTCTGCTGCTGGAGACCTCGTGGGAGGCGCTCGAGCACGCCGGTGTCCCGCCCCTGTCGCTCCGCGGCAGCCGTACCGGTGTCTTCGCCGGCACCAACGGCCAGGACTACATGAGGCTCCTCGCCGACGCGGAGGACGACACCGAGGGCTACCTGGGCACCGGGAACGCGGCCAGCGCCCTGTCCGGCCGCATCTCGTACACGCTGGGCCTGGAGGGTCCTGCGGTCACCGTGGACACGGCGTGCTCGTCGTCCCTGGTGGCCTTGCACCTGGCGGGCGAGGCGCTGCGGCACGGAGAGTGCACGCTCGCCCTGGCCGGTGGCATCACCGTGATGTCCACGCCGGGCGCGTTCGTCGAGTTCAGCCGTCAGCGGGGACTTGCGGCGGACGGTCGCTGCAAGGCGTTCTCCGACTCCGCAGACGGCACGGGCTGGGCCGAGGGCGTCGGCATGCTCGTCCTGGAGCGGCTGGCGGACGCCGAGCGCAACGGGCACAAGGTGCTCGCTGTCATGCGTGGTTCGGCGGTGAACCAGGACGGTGCGAGCAGTGGTCTGACGGCGCCGAATGGTCCGTCGCAGCAGCGGGTGATCCGGCAGGCGCTGGAGAGTGCTGGTCTTGCGCCGGAGCAGGTTGATGCGGTGGAGGCGCACGGTACGGGTACGACGCTGGGCGACCCGATCGAGGCGCAGGCGCTGCTGGCGACGTACGGCCAGGGTCGTGCGGAGGGCCGGCCGCTGTGGCTGGGTTCGGTGAAGTCGAACCTGGGTCACACGCAGGCCGCTGCCGGTGTCGCGGGCGTGATGAAGATGGTCATGGCGATGCGCCATGGAGTCTTGCCGCGGACGCTGCACGTGGACGAGCCGTCGTCGAAGGTGGACTGGACGGCCGGCGCGGTCGAGTTGCTGACGGATGCGGTGCAGTGGCCGGAGACGGGCGAGCCCCGCCGGGCCGGCGTGTCGGCATTCGGTGTGAGCGGTACGAACGCGCACGTCATCCTCGAAGGCGTTGTTGCTCCTGCACAGCCTGCTGCTGAGTCCGACGCTGACGCTGACGCCGGTTCCGGTGCTGTGGTGCCGTGGGTGGTTTCGGCACGGAGTGCTGAGGCGTTGCGGGCGCAGGCGGGGCAGTTGGCTTCGTTTGTGGGTTCCCGGCCTGGGTTGCGGTTGGTGGATGCGGGTCATTCGCTGGTGTCCGGCCGTGCGGGTCTGGAGCACCGTGCGGTTGTTCTGGGCGCTGGGCGCCAGGAACTGGTCAACGCGCTCGACGCGCTTGCCGCTGACCGTTCGACGGTTGAGGTCGTGCGTGGTGTGGCCGGCTCGCCTGGTGGTGTGGTGTTTGTGTTCCCGGGTCAGGGTTCGCAGTGGGTGGGTATGGCGGCGGGGTTGTTGGATGCTTCGCCGGTGTTCGCTGGGCGGATGGGCGAGTGTGCGGCGGCGTTGGAGCCGTTTGTGGACTGGTCGTTGCTGGATGTGGTGCGTAGTGGTGATGCGTCGCTGTTGGAGCGGGTGGATGTGGTCCAGCCGGTTCTGTTTGCGGTGATGGTGTCGCTGGCTGCGGTGTGGCGCTCTTATGGTGTGGAGCCTGCTGCGGTGGTGGGTCATTCGCAGGGTGAGATCGCTGCGGCGTGTGTGGCGGGTGGTTTGTCGCTGGGTGATGCGGCGCGTGTGGTGGCGTTGCGCAGTCGTTTGCTGCTGGATCTGGCGGGTGCCGGTGGGATGTTGTCGCTGGCGTTGCCGTTGGAGGAGGCCGTGCAGCGGCTTGAGCCGCATGGTTCGGCGGTGTCGGTTGCGGCGGTCAACGGTCCGGGCTCGGTCGTGGTCTCGGGTGAGCCTGCGGCGTTGGAGGCGGTGCGCGCGCAGTGTGAGGTTGATGGTGTGCGGGCGCGTATGGTGCCGGTGGATTATGCCTCGCATTCGGCTCAGGTCGAGGTGATCGAGGAGCGTTTGCTGGAGGTTTTGGCGCCGCTTGAGCCGCGTAGTGGTCAGGTGCCGTTCTACTCCGCGGTCACGGGAACGCAGGTCGATACCGCGATGTTGGACGCGGGGTATTGGTATCGCAATCTTCGTCAGACGGTGGAGTTCGCCAAGGCCACCGAGCAGCTTCTGGCTGATGGCCATGATGTGTTCATCGAGACCAGCGCTCACCCGGTCCTGTTGATGGGTGTGGAAGAGACCGCTGACGCTGCCGAGCGGTCTGTCACGACGATCGGGACGTTGCGTCGTGGCGAGGGCGGCCAGGAGCGCATGCTTGCCTCACTCGCAGAGGCCTATGTCCGTGGTGTGGATGTCGACTGGGCAACGGTCTTCACCGGCACCGGCGCACGTCGTGTCGATCTGCCGACGTATCCCTTCCAACGCCAGCGCTACTGGCCGCGTCCCTCCGCCACCGCGCTGCACGACGTGGCATCGATCGGTATGCGTTCTGCCGGGCATCCGCTGCTCGGCGCCGGGGTCCGGCTGGCCGACACGGGGGGCCACCTGTTCACCGGCCGTCTCTCGCTCCAGTCGCACGCCTGGGTCGCGGACCACGCCGTGGCGGACGCCGTCCTGCTGCCGGGAACCGGACTGCTGGAACTGGCGGTCCACGCGGGTGACCAGATCGGCTTCCCGACCGTCGAGGAGCTGACCCTGGAGGCGCCGCTCGTACTGCCGGAGCGGGGCGCCGTCCAGGTGCAGCTGGTGGTCGACGGCCCCGACGAGTCCCAGGACCCGGACGGCCCCGAGGCGTCCCGAGCCCTGTACCTCTACTCGCGTCCCGACGACGCCCCGGCCGACCAGCCGTGGACCCGGCACGCCAGCGGTCTGCTGTCCTCCGCCGTCCCCGCCCCCGTCGCGGAGACCGAAGCGTGGCCCCCGGCGGACGCCGAGGCCGTGGAGGTCGACGGCTGCTACGACGACCTCCGCGACCGCGGCTACGGTTACGGCCCGGTGTTCCAGGGCCTGCGCCGTGCGTGGCGGCGCGGCAGCGAGGTCTTCGCCGAGGTGGCTCTGCCGGAACAGGCGGCGGCTGACGCCCGTGCGTACGGCCTGCACCCGGCGCTGCTCGACGCCGCGTTGCACGCGATCGGCTTCGGCGCCGGTCTCAGCGCGGAGGCCGACAGCGGCCAGGCCCGCCTGCCGTTCTCCTGGAACGGGGTCACCCTGCACGCCGCCGGCGCCTCGGCGCTGCGCGTACGGCTCTCGCCGGCCGACGGCGACGGGATCGCCCTCTCGGTGTCCGACCAGCACGGGCAGCCGGTCGCCAGCGTGGGCGCGCTGACGCTCCGCACCGTGTCCCTCGACCAGCTCACCCCCGCGAGCGCCCACCACGACGCCCTGTTCCGCGTCGACTGGACCACGCTCCGCACCCCCGAGGGCGGGCCGGTGTCCCGCGCGATCGTGGGTGCCGTCCCGGAGGAGGCCGCCGAGGTCTTCGCGGACACCGGGGCCTACGCCGACCTGGCCGCCCTGGGCGACGCCGTCGCCGCGGGCGTCCCCGTCCCCGAGACGGTCCTGGTCTTCGCGCCGCCGCCCGCCACGGACGCCGGAGTTCCGCTCGCCGAGGCCGTGCGGAAGGCCGCCCACCGGACCCTCGCCCTGGTGCAGGGCTGGCTGGCCGACGACCGGTTCGCCTCCTCCCGGCTGGTCCTCGTGACCCGCGGGGCCGTGGCCACCGAGCGGGGCGAGCACGTCACCGACCTGGTCAACGCCCCGTCGTGGGGCCTGCTGCGCTCGGCGCAGTCCGAGCACCCCGACCGGTTCGTCCTCGTCGACCTGGACGGTCACGAGGACGCGTATCCGGCCCTCGCAGCCGTCGCGGCCCTGGACGAGCCGCAGCTCGCCGTCCGGCGCGGTACCTTCCGTGCCGCCCGGCTGACGCGTGCCGCCACCGGTTCGGCCACCCTGCTGTCGCCGCCCGCCGGCTCCGCCACGTGGCGGCTCGACATCCCCGTCAAGGGCAGCCTGGACGGCCTCGCCCTCGTCGACAACGCCGAGGCGACCGCACCGCTGGGAGAGGGCCAGATCCGGGTCGCCGTCCGGGCCGCCGGCGTCAACTTCCGGGACGTCGTGCTCGCCCTCGGCGTGGTGCCCAACGAGGAGACGATGGGCAGCGAGGGCGCCGGCGTGGTCCTCGAAGTCGGCCCGGGCGTCATCGACCTGGCACCCGGCGACCGGGTCATGGGCCTGTTCATCGGCGGCTTCGGGCCCGTCGCGGTGACGGACCGCAAGGTCGTCGCCCCGATGCCCGAGGGCTGGTCGTTCGTCCAGGCGGCTTCCGTGCCCGTCACCTTCCTCACCGCGTACTACGCCCTCACGGACCTCGCCGCCGTACGGCCCGGCGAGAAGGTACTGGTCCACGCGGCCGCCGGAGGCGTCGGCACGGCCGCGGTCCAGCTGGCCCGGCACCTCGGCGCCGAGGTCTACGGCACCGCGAGCCGCGGCAAGTGGGACACCCTGCGCGCCCTGGGGCTCGACGACACGCACATAGCCTCCTCGCGGACGGCCGAGTTCCAGGAGAGCTTCCTGGCCGCCACCGACGGCCGGGGCATGGACGTCGTGCTCGACTCCCTCTCCGGAGAACTCGTGGACGCCTCGCTGCGGCTGCTGCCCGGCGGCGGTCGCTTCCTGGAGATGGGCAAGACCGACATCCGCGACGCCGACGAGGTCGCGGCCCGCCACGAAGGCGTCCGCTACCGGGCCTTCGACCTCGGCGAGGCCGGCCACGACCGCATCCAGGAGATGCTCACCGAACTCCTGGCACTCTTCCGCGACGGAGTGCTGCGCACCCCGCCGGTCACCGCCTGGGACATCCACCGCGCCCCCGAGGCGTACCGGTTCCTGAGCCAGGCACGCCACGTCGGCAAGGTGGTCCTGACCCTGCCGAGCGCACCCGACCCCGACGGCACGGTGCTGCTCACCGGCGCCACCGGAACCCTGGGCGGCCTGCTCGCCCGCCACCTGGTGACCCGGCAGGGCGTACGGAACCTGCTGCTCACCAGCCGCCGGGGCTCCGACTCGCCCGGCGCCGCCGAACTGGTGGCCGACCTCACCGAGGCGGGCGCCACGGTCCGGCTCGTCGCCTGTGACACCGGCGACCGCACGGCCCTGGCCGCACTGCTGGCGTCCGTTCCGGCGGACCACCCGCTCACCGCCGTGGTCCACGCGGCGGGCGTCCTCGACGACGGTGTCGTGGAGTCCCTGACCCCGGAGCGGCTCGACGTCGTCCTGCGCCCGAAGGTCGACGCCGCGGTCAACCTCCACGAGCTGACCCTGGGCGCGGACCTCACGTCGTTCGTCCTGTTCTCCTCCGCCGCCTCCACCTTCGGCAGCGCCGGGCAGGGCAACTACGCCGCCGCCAACGCCTTCCTGGACGCCCTCGCGCAGCACCGCCGCGCCCGCGGCCTGCCCGCCACCTCGATGGCCTGGGGCCTGTGGGAGCAGGCCAGCGACATGACCGGGCACCTCGGCGCGACCGACCTGACCCGCATCAAGCGGCAGGGCGCCGCCCTGCTCACCTCCGAGCAGGGCCTGGAGCTCTACGACCTCGCCGCCGCCTCCGACGAGTCGCTCATGGTGGCCGTGCCCCTCGACACCGGCTCGCTGCGCCGCCAGGACGGCACCGTGCCGGCCCTGTTCCGGTCCGTCGCCTCCGGCGGCCGCCGGACGCGACGCACCGTGAACGGCCCCGCGGCCACGGCGGAGGGGCCGACGCTGGTGGAGCGCCTCACCGCGCTGCCCGCCACCGAGCGCCTCACCGCGCTGCTCGACCTCGTCCGCACCCAGGCCGCCGGCGTCCTCGGCCACTCCTCCCCGGACCTCATCGAGCCCGGACGGGCGTTCCGGGAGATCGGCTTCGACTCCCTCACCGCCGTGGAGTTCCGCAACCGCCTCGGCGCGAGCACGGGCAAGCGCTGGCCGGTGACCCTGGTCTTCGACTACCCGACGCCCGAGGCCCTGGCCGGCCACCTGGTCGCGAAGCTGCTCCCCGAGGGCACCGCGGCCCCCTCCGGCACCCTCGCCCCGGCGGAACCGTCCGAGCAGGGGCGGAGCCGCCCCGCCGGGATCCTCACGGAGCTGGAGAGGCTGGAAGCCGCGCTCGCGGCGGCCGAGCCCGACAGCGGGACCCGCGCCGGCGTCGTGGAGCGCCTCCAGGCCCTGCTGACGAAGCTGACCGAGGCCCCCGCCGACGACCCCGGCACCGGAACAGCAGCAGAACAGGTCACCGCGGAGTCGCTGTTCGCCTACATCGACCAGAAGTACGGCAAGAGCTGACGGACCGCCCGCCCCGCCCCCTTTCTCGACCACTGACACAGGTGACACACCCCATGGAAAACGAAGACAGGCTTCTCCAGTACCTCCAGCGGGTCACGGCTGATCTCGACCAGGCGCACGCGCGTCTGCGGGAGATCGAGGACACTGCGCAGGAGCCGATCGCCATCGTCGGCATGGGGTGCCGTTACCCGGGCGGGGTGACGTCCCCCGACGAGCTGTGGCAGCTGGTCACGGCGGGCCGGGACGCGATGTCCGCGTTCCCCGAGGACCGCGGCTGGGACCTGGACGCACTGTTCGACCCGGACCCCGACCGCCCGGGCACCAGCTACGTCCGCGAGGGCGGCTTCGTCAGGGACGTGGACGGGTTCGACGCCACGTTCTTCGGGATCTCGCCCCGCGAGGCCCTCGCCATGGACCCGCAGCAGCGGCTCTCCCTGGAGACGGCGTGGGAGGCGCTGGAGCGGGCCGGCATCGCCCCGCAGTCGCTGCGCGGCAGCCGGACCGGCGTCTTCGTCGGGTCCAGCGGCCAGGACTACGCGACGCTGCTCAGGGAGTCCTCGGACGACGTCGAGGGCTACCTGATGACGGGCAACACCCCGAGCGTGGTGTCGGGCCGCACCTCCTACACCCTGGGTCTGGAGGGCCCGGCCGTCACCGTCGACACGGCCTGCTCGTCGTCGCTCGTCGCCCTGCACCTGGCATGCCACGCGCTGCGGCAGGGCGAGTGCACCATGGCCCTGGCCGGCGGCGTCTCCGTCATGGCGATCCCCAGCGTGTTCGTGGAGTTCAGCCGCCAGCGCGGACTCGCGGCCGACGGTCGTTGCAAGTCCTTCGCCGCCGCCGCGGACGGCACCGGCTGGGCCGAGGGCGTCGGCATGCTCGCGCTGGAGCGCCTGTCCGACGCCGAGCGCAACGGACACCGGGTGCTGGCGGTGATTCGTGGATCCGCCGTCAACCAGGACGGCGCGTCGAACGGTTTGACGGCGCCGAACGGCCCGTCACAGCAGCGGGTGATCCGGCAGGCGCTGGAGAACGCCCGGCTGTCCGCGGCCGACGTGGACGCCGTCGAGGCCCACGGCACCGGCACGACGCTCGGCGACCCCATCGAGGCCCAGGCACTCCTGGAGACCTACGGCCAGGACCGGCCGCAGGACAGGCCCCTGCTGCTCGGCTCGGTGAAGTCCAACTTCGGCCACGCGCAGGCTGCCGCTGGTGTCGCTGGTGTCATCAAGATGGTGATGGCGATGCGGCACGGTGTGCTGCCGAAGACGCTGCACGTGGATGAGCCGTCGCCGCACGTCGACTGGGCGTCGGGTGCGGTGGAGCTGCTGACGGATGCGGTGGAGTGGCCGGAGACGGGTGAGCCGCGCCGTGCGGGTGTGTCCTCGTTCGGTGTGAGCGGTACGAACGCGCACGTCATCCTGGAGCAGGCGCCCACGCCTGCCGAGGAGGAGACGGCGACCACCCGGACCGGCGACGCCGGCGCCGTGCCGTGGACGTTCTCCGCGCGCAGTCAGGAAGCCCTGCGCGGCCAGGCAGCCCGCCTGGCCGCCCACCTGGACGCCACGCCGGACGCCCACCTGGCGGACATCGGGTTCTCGCTCGCCACCACGCGGCCCGCCTTCGAGCACCGCGCCGCGGTGGTCGCGGCCGACCGGGAGGCGATGGCCGCAGGTCTCGCGGCGCTCGCCGACGGCAGCTCCGCGGCCGGAGTGGTCGAGGGCGTGGCGGGCTCGGGCAAGCTGGCGGTGCTGTTCACCGGCCAGGGCGCTCAGCGTCTGGGGATGGGCCGTGAGCTGTACGGTCGTTACCCGGTGTTCGCTGAGGCGTTCGATGCGGTCTGTGCGGAGCTGGACCGCTACCTTGAGCGGCCGCTGCGCGAGGTCGTGTTCGGTGAGGACGCGGAGCTGCTGGACCGTACGGGCTTCACGCAGCCCGCACTGTTCGCTGTGGAGGTGGCGCTCTTCCGGCTCGTGGAGTCGTGGGGTGTCACGCCCGACTTCGTCGCGGGCCACTCCATCGGTGAGCTGACGGCCGCCCATGTGGCGGGTGTGCTGTCGCTCGCGGACGCGGCGACGTTGGTGGCGGCGCGGGCGCGGCTGATGCAGGCGTTGCCGTCTGGCGGTGCGATGGTGTCCGTCACCGCATCGGAGGAGACGGTGCTGGCGGCACTCGACGGTGTCCCCAGTGTGTCGGTGGCCGCGGTCAACGGGCCGTCGTCCGTCGTGATGTCCGGCGACGCCGAGGCAGTGACGCGCGTCGCCGCGACCCTCGCCGCATCCGGTGTCAAGACCAAGCAGCTGCGGGTCAGCCACGCGTTCCATTCACCGCACATGAACGCCATGCTCGACGACTTCCGCCGCTTCGCCGGAATCCTCACCTACAACGCGCCGCGCATTCCGGTCGTCTCCAATGTGACGGGCGCTGTGGCGACGGCCGAGGAGCTGTGTGCGCCGGAGTACTGGGTGCGTCATGTGCGGGAGGCTGTCCGTTTCGCGGACGGCATCGCCGCTCTGGAAGCACGGGGTGTGACGCGGTTCCTGGAGCTGGGTCCGGACGGGACCCTGTCCGCGATGGCACGTGAGTGCGTCTCTGAGGACGCGCTGCTCGTCCCCGCTCTGCGCCGTGACCGGCCCGAGGACGAAACGCTGTTCACCGCCGTCAGCAGGCTGCACCTGCACGGCGTCACCGTCGACTGGGACACCGCCTTCGCCGGTACGGGCGCCCGCATCGTCGAGCTGCCCACGTACGCCTTCCAGCGCACCCGCTACTGGCCCACGCCCTCCCTCACCCGCACAGGTGACGTGTCGGCCGCCGGACTGTCACGCGCCGAGCACCCCCTGCTCGGCGCCGCCGTCGGCCTGGCCGACGGCGACGGCTACCTGTTCACCGGACGCCTCGGCGTCGACACCCACCCGTGGCTCACCGAGCACAGGGTCGCCGGCGCGGTCGTCGTACCGGGCACGGCGATCCTCGAACTCGCCGTGCGCGCCGCCGACCAGGTGGGGTGCGAGCGGGTCGACGAACTGACCCTGGAAGCCCCGCTCGTCCTGCCCGAACGCGGCGCCGTACAGCTCCAGATCTCCGTCGGAGCCGCCGACGGATCCGGCCGCTGCCCCTTCGACCTCTACTCCCGGCGGGCTACGGACGCGGCCGACGGCCCGTGGACCCACCACGCGGGCGGCACCCTCGCCCCGCGCGGCGAGACTCCGGCCGTCGACTTCGAGAACTGGCCCCCGGCTGACGCCGTAGAGGCCGACATCAGCGACGTGTACGAGCGCCTCGCTGCGAACGGCACCGTCTACGGCCCGCTCTTCCAGGGCCTGGAGCGCGTGTGGGTGTCCGGCGAGGACGTCTTCGCCGAGGTGGCACTCCCGGAGTCGGCCGAAGCGGACGCCCAGCTCTTCGGCCTGCACCCGGCCCTGCTGGACGCCGCGCTGCACCCCGTGGGCCTCGGCGGCGGCCGCCTCGTGCAGGACACGGGCCAGGCCCGTCTCCCCTTCGCCTGGAGCGGGGTCTCGCTGTACGCGACCGGCGCCACGTCGCTGCGGGTACGCCTGCGTCCGGTCGGTACGGACGTGCTCGAGATCGCGGCGGCCGACGCGTCGGGCGCGCTCGTCGCTTCCGTGCAGTCCCTGACGCTGAGGCCCTTGGCCTCGGCCGACCTCACTGATGGGCAGCGGGATTCGCTGTTCGGGGTGGAGTGGCAGTCGTTGGTGTTGGCTGGTGGTGGGGCTCAGGGGTTGGTTGTTGAGTCTGTTGCGTCGCTGGCTGATGTTTCGGGTGCTGGTGGTGTGCCGGATGTTGTGGTGGTGCCGTGTGTGGGTGCTGCTTGTGGTGATGTCGCGTTGGGGGTGCGTGGGGCGGCTGAGCGGGCCTTGGGGTTGGTTCAGGGTTGGCTGGCCGATGAGCGGTTTGTTTCGTCGCGGTTGGTGTTGGTGACGCGTGGTGCTGTCGCTGTTGGTGGCGAGGGTGTTGCGGATCTGGCGCATGCTGCGGTGTGGGGTTTGGTGCGTTCGGCTCAGTCGGAGAACCCGGGCCGTTTCGTCCTGGTGGACGCTGATGGTGACCTGCCCGCTGATCTGCTGGGGGCGGTGGTTGCTTCTGGCGAGTCGCAGGTTGCGGTGCGTGCCGGTGCGGTGCGTGTGCCGCGTCTGGTGCGGGCCGTGGTTCCTGCTGGTGAGCAGGAGCCTGCTTCCTGGGGTGGCACGGTTTTGATCACTGGTGGTACGGGTGCTTTGGGTGCTGTGGTGGCCCGGCACTTGGTGGCTGCTGGTGGTGTGGAGCGTCTGGTGCTGACGAGCCGGCGTGGTCCGGACGCCCCCGGTGCGGTGGAGCTGCGCGACGAACTGGTCGCCCTGGGTGCTGCTGAGGTGACGATCGCTGCGTGCGATGTCGCTGACCGTGATGACCTGGCTGGTCTCCTGAGCCGGATCGATTCTCCGCTGTCTGCTGTGGTTCACACGGCTGGTGTTCTTGACGACGGTGTGGTCGAGTCGCTGACCGCCGAGCGCTTGGACACCGTCCTGCGTCCCAAGGTGGATGCCGCGCTGAACCTGCACGAGCTGACGCGTGACCTCGACCTGTCGGCGTTCGTGTTGTTCTCGTCGGCTGCTGGTTTGTTCGGTGCGGCTGGTCAGGGTAATTACGCTGCGGCGAACGCGTTCTTGGATGCTCTTGCTCTTCAGCGTCGTGCTGAGGGTCTGCCTGCGCAGTCTCTTGCGTGGGGTTTGTGGGCGCAGGACGGTGGTATGACGGGTGGGTTGTCCGAGGCGGATGTGTCGCGGATGACGCGTGCGGGTCTGCGGCCGTTGTCGGAGGCCGAGGGGCTCGCGTTGCTGGACGCTGCCCGTGCGGCGGACGACGCGGTGCTCGCCCCCATCCACCTGGACGCAGCCGCTCTCGGCGGCGGCCCCGAGATGCCTGCCGTGCTCCGTTCCCTCGTCCGGACCCCCGTCCGCCGGGCCGCCCAGGCCCGTAGGCGCTCGGATTCGAGCGGAGCGGACGCGGAGCGCCTGGTGGAACGCCTCCTGGAGTCCTCCGCCGCCGAGCGGGACCGCATCCTGGTCGACCTGGTCCGTACCCGGGCCGCTGCGGTGCTCGGACACTCCGGGGCGGATGCGGTCCCCGCCCGCCTCGGCTTCCTGGACGCGGGCTTCGATTCGCTCACCGCGGTCGAGCTGCGCAACGCGCTCGGGGCCGCCACCGGCCTCCGGCTGCCCCCGACGCTGCTGTTCGACTACCCCACGCCCCTCGCCCTCGCACAGCACCTCCGTGACGAGCTGGTCGGCGAGGCCCCCGTGGCGCTCGTTCCCAGCCGGTCGGTGACGACCGGTACCGATGACGACCTCATCGCCATCGTGGGCATGAGCTGCCGCTACCCGGGCGGGGTCACCTCCCCCGAAGAGCTGTGGCAGCTCCTCGCCGCCGGTGGGGACGGCATCTCGGAGTTCCCGACCGACCGTGGCTGGCGGATCGAATTCGACGAGGACCCGGACCGCGTCGGCACGAGCTACGTCCGCGAGGGCGGGTTCCTGCACGACGCGACCGAGTTCGACGCGGGCTTCTTCGGGATTTCGCCGCGTGAGGCCCTCGCCATGGACCCGCAGCAGCGTCTGCTGCTGGAGACCTCCTGGGAAGCGCTGGAGCGGGCGGGCATCGACCCCCTGTCCGTGCGTGGCAGCCGTACCGGCGTCTTCGCGGGCGTGATGTACCACGACTACGGTGCTCGGCTCCACGCAGTGCCGGAGGGCCTCGAAGGCTTCCTCGGCAACGGCAGCGCCAGCAGCGTCGTCTCGGGCCGCGTCGCGTACACGCTCGGTCTTGAGGGGCCGGCCGTCACCGTGGACACGGCGTGCTCGTCGTCCCTGGTGACCCTGCACCTGGCCTGCCAGGCCCTCCGGCAGGGTGAGTGCTCGATGGCACTCGCCGGTGGTGTCACCGTGATGTCGACGCCGGGTGTCTTCGTGGAGTTCAGCCGTCAGCGGGGTCTTGCGGCGGACGGTCGTTGCAAGTCGTTCTCCGACTCCGCCGACGGCACCGGATGGGCGGAGGGCGTCGGAGTCCTGCTCCTGGAGCGGCTGTCCGACGCCCGGCGCAACGGACATGAAGTGCTGGCCGTTGTCCGTGGTTCGGCGGTGAACCAGGACGGTGCGAGCAGTGGTCTGACGGCGCCGAATGGTCCGTCGCAGCAGCGGGTGATCCGGCAGGCGCTGGAGAGTGCTGGTCTTGCGCCGGAGCAGGTTGACGCGGTGGAGGCGCACGGTACGGGTACGACGCTGGGCGACCCGATCGAGGCGCAGGCGCTGCTGGCGACGTATGGCCAGGGTCGTGCGGAGGGCCGGCCGCTGTGGCTGGGTTCGGTGAAGTCGAACCTGGGTCACACGCAGGCTGCCGCTGGTGTCGCGGGTGTCATCAAGATGGTGATGGCGATGCGCCATGGTGTGCTGCCGCGGACGCTGCACGTGGACGAGCCGTCGTCGAAGGTGGACTGGACGGCCGGCGCCGTAGAGCTGTTGACGGATGCGGTGCAGTGGCCGGAGACCGGCGGTCCTCGCCGTGCCGGTGTGTCCTCGTTCGGTGTGAGCGGTACGAACGCGCACGTCATCCTCGAAGGCGTTGTTGCTCCCGCACAGCCTGCTGCTGAGTCCGACGCTGACGCTGACGCCGGTTCCGGTGCTGTGGTGCCGTGGGTGGTTTCGGCACGGAGTGCTGAGGCGTTGCGGGCGCAGGCGGGGCAGTTGGCTTCGTTTGTGGGTTCCCGGCCTGGGTTGCGGTTGGTGGATGCGGGTCATTCGCTGGTGTCCGGTCGTGCGGGTCTGGAGCACCGTGCGGTTGTTCTGGGCGCCGGGCACGAGGAACTGGTCACCGCGATCGCCGAGGGTCAGGCCGAGCAGGCCGCGGAGGTCGTGCGTGGTGTGGCCGGCTCGCCTGGTGGTGTGGTGTTTGTGTTCCCGGGTCAGGGTTCGCAGTGGGTGGGTATGGCGGCGGGGTTGTTGGATGCTTCGCCGGTGTTCGCTGGGCGGATGGGCGAGTGTGCGGCGGCGTTGGAGCCGTTTGTGGACTGGTCGTTGCTGGATGTGGTGCGTAGTGGTGATGCGTCGTTGCTGGAGCGGGTGGATGTGGTCCAGCCGGTTCTGTTTGCGGTGATGGTGTCGCTGGCTGCGGTGTGGCGCTCTTATGGTGTGGAGCCTGCTGCGGTGGTGGGTCATTCGCAGGGTGAGATTGCTGCGGCGTGTGTGGCGGGTGGTTTGTCGCTGGGTGATGCGGCGCGTGTGGTGGCGTTGCGCAGTCGTTTGTTGCTGGATCTGGCGGGTGCCGGTGGGATGTTGTCGCTGGCGTTGCCGTTGGAGGAGGCTGTGCAGCGGCTTGAGCCGTATGGTTCGGCGGTGTCGGTTGCGGCGGTCAACGGTCCGGGCTCGGTCGTGGTCTCGGGTGAGCCTGCGGCGTTGGAGGCGGTGCGCGCGCAGTGTGAGGTTGATGGTGTGCGGGCGCGTATGGTGCCGGTGGATTATGCCTCGCATTCGGCTCAGGTCGAGGTGATCGAGGAGCGTTTGCTGGAGGTTTTGGCGCCGCTTGAGCCGCGTAGTGGTCAGGTGCCGTTCTACTCCGCGGTCACGGGAACGCAGGTCGATACCGCGATGTTGGACGCGGGGTATTGGTATCGCAATCTTCGTCAGACGGTGGAGTTCGCCAAGGCCACCGAGCAGCTTCTGGCTGATGGCCATGATGTGTTCATCGAGACCAGCGCTCACCCGGTCCTGTTGATGGGTGTGGAAGAGACCGCTGACGCGGTGGAGCGGTCTGTGACGACGATCGGGACGTTGCGTCGTGGCGAGGGCGGCCAGGAGCGCATGCTTGCCTCACTCGCCGAGGCTTATGTCCATGGGGTTGAGGTTGACTGGGCAACGGTCTTCACCGGCACCGGCGCGCGTCGTGTCGATCTGCCGACGTATCCCTTCCAGCGCCAGCGCTACTGGCTCGACGCGATGCAGGGCGTCGGTGACGTGGGTTCCGCGGGGTTGAACCCGGCGGATCACCCACTGTTGGGCGCCGCCGTGGGCCTGGCCGACGCCGACACCTTCCTGTTCACCGGGCGTCTGTCCCTCCAGAGTCACCCGTGGCTCGCCGACCACTCGGTCATGGAGACCGTGCTGCTCCCCGGTACGGCGTTCGTGGAACTGGCCGTACGGGCCGGCGACGAGATCGGCGGCGCGCGGGTCGACGAACTGACCCTCGAAGCGCCGCTGACCCTCCCCGACCAGGGCTGGGTACGCCTCCAGCTCGTCGTCGGCGCGGCCGACGAATCGGGCCGGCGCTCGCTGACCGTTCACTCCTGCGTCGAGGACACCACCACTGAGGGTGACCGCGTGTGGACGCGCCACGCCAGTGGTGTCCTTGCCGTTGACGAGCGGCTCGCTGCCTTCGACCTCACGGCTTGGCCCCCGACCGGTGCCGAGGAGATTCCGGTCGGCGACGCGTATGAGCGCTTCGCTGAGGCTGGTTACGTCTACGGAGACGTCTTCCAGGGGCTCAAGCGGGTATGGCGCCGAGGCGAAGAGATATACGCCGAGCTTGCCTTGCCCGAGCACGCCACATCGGAAGCGGGCCGCTTCGGCCTGCACCCTGCTCTGCTCGACTCCGCACTGCACGCCTTTGCGGTCGAGCGGTCGGGCGAGTCCCGGCTTCCGTTCGAGTGGCGTGGCGTCTCCCTGCACGCCTCGGGTGCCTCGGCCCTGCGCGTACGGATCGCGCCCGCCACCGACGGCACGGTGTCGCTGAGTGTCGCGGACAGCACCGGCGCTCCCGTGGCATCTGTTGACTCCCTGTCGCTGCGCCCTGTGACGAGCGAGCAGCTCGAAAGCGCCAAGCGCTCCTCCAACGACCCTCTGTTCCAGGTGGAGTGGCAGTCGCTGGCGTTGGCTGCTGGTGGGGCTCATGGGTTGGCGGTGGAGCAGGTTGCGTCGCTGGCTGATGTTTCGGGTGCTGGTGGTGTGCCGGATGTTGTGGTGGTGCCGTGTGTGGGTGCTGCTTGTGGTGATGTCGCGTCGGCTGTGCGTGGGGCGGCTGAGCGGGCCTTGGGGTTGGTTCAGGGTTGGCTGGCGGATGAGCGGTTTGTTTCGTCGCGGTTGGTGTTGGTGACGCGTGGTGCTGTCGCTGTTGGTGGCGAGGGTGTTGCGGATCTGGCGCATGCTGCGGTGTGGGGTTTGGTGCGTTCGGCTCAGTCGGAGAACCCGGGCCGGTTCGTCCTGGTGGACGCTGATGGTGACCTGCCCGCTGATCTGCTGGAGTCGGTCCTCGCCACGGACGAGCCGCAGGTTGCGGTGCGTGCTGGTGTGGTGCGTGTGCCGCGTCTGGTGCGGGCCGTGGTTCCTGCTGGTGAGCAGGAGCCTGCTTCCTGGGGTGGCACGGTTTTGATCACTGGTGGTACGGGTGCTTTGGGTGCTGTGGTGGCCCGGCACTTGGTGGCTGCTGGTGGTGTGGAGCGTCTGGTGCTGACGAGCCGCCGTGGCCCGGACGCCCCGGGTGCGGTGGAGCTGCGCGATGAACTGGTCGCCCTGGGCGCTGCTGAGGTGACGATCGCCGCGTGCGATGTCGCTGACCGTGATGACCTGGCTGGTCTCCTGAGCCGGATCGAGCCGCCGCTGTCCGCCGTCGTGCACACGGCCGGCGTCCTCGACGACGGTGTCGTCGAGTCCCTGACCGCCGAGCGCTTGGACACCGTCCTGCGTCCCAAGGTGGATGCCGCGCTGAACCTGCACGAGCTGACCCGCGACCTCGACCTGTCGGCGTTCGTGCTGTTCTCGTCGGCTGCTGGTTTGTTCGGTGCGGCTGGCCAGGGCAACTACGCTGCGGCGAACGCGTTCCTGGACGCTCTCGCTCTCCAGCGTCGCGCTGAGGGTTTGCCTGCGCAGTCTCTTGCCTGGGGCCTGTGGGCTGAGTCCAGCAGCGGCATGACCGGCCACCTGGACGACGAGGCGCTGAAGCGCATGACGCGCACCGGCCTCAGCCCGCTCTCGGTCGACCAGGGCCTGGCGCTGTTCGACACTGCGTGCGCGACGGACGAGGCGTTGGTCGCGCCTGTACGACTGGACACCTCGGCACTTCGCGCGCAGGCCGGCACCGTCGGTCTGCCGGCGGTGCTGCGCGGTCTGGTCCGCACCCCGGTCAGGCGAGCCGCCGGAAACACGGCCGAAGCCGACGGGTCGCTCCGGCAGCGGCTGGCCTCCCTCTCAGCAGGTGAGCGCGATCGCATCCTGCTCGACCTCGTCCGCACGAACGCGGCGTCCGTGCTCGGCCACGCGTCCGAGGCAGGGATCGAGCCCACGCGGGCGTTCCGAGAGGTCGGCTTCGACTCGCTGACCGCTGTCGAGCTGCGCAACCGCCTCGGCACAGCCACCGGCCTGCGACTGCCCGCGACCATGGTCTTCGACCACCCGACGCCTGAGGTGCTGGCTTCCTTCCTCCTCAGCGAGCTGCTGGACTCGGCACAGGAGTCCGGCGCGGTGGAGCCGACAGCGGTACCCGCCACCGACGACGACCTGATCGCCATCGTGGGCATGGGCTGCCGGTTCCCCGGCGGGGTCACCTCGCCCGAAGAGTTGTGGCAGCTCGTCGCAGCCGGTGGTGATGCCATCGCGGCTTTCCCGACCGACCGTGGCTGGGTGCTCGACGGCCTCCACGACCCCGACGGGCAGCGGAGTGGCACCTCCACAACGCTCGAAGGCGGCTTCCTCTACGACGCGGCCGACTTCGACGCGGAGTTCTTCGGGATCTCGCCGCGTGAGGCCCTCGCCATGGATCCGCAGCAGCGGTTGTTGCTGGAGACGTCGTGGGAGGCGTTCGAGCGGGCGGGCATCGACCCGCAGTCCGTGCGTGGCAGCCGTACCGGCGTCTTCGCGGGCGTGATGTACCACGACTACGGTGCTCGGCTGACGTCCGTGCCCGACGGCGTCGAAGGGTACGTGGGCAACGGCAGCGCGGGGAGTGTGGCCACGGGTCGTGTGGCGTACACGTTGGGCTTGGAAGGGCCTGCGGTGACGGTGGACACGGCGTGTTCGTCGTCGTTGGTGGCGTTGCATCTGGCGGCGCAGTCGTTGCGTCAGGGTGAGTGCTCGATGGCGCTCGTGGGTGGTGTGACGGTGTTGTCTACGCCGGATGTGTTCGTGGAGTTCAGCCGTCAGCGTGGTCTGTCCGGTGATGGTCGTTGCAAGGCGTTTGCTGGTGCGGCGGATGGTACGGGTTGGGCTGAGGGTGTGGGCATGCTGCTGGTCGAGCGGCTCTCCGACGCCCGTCGCAACGGTCACCCGGTGCTGGCGGTGGTGCGTGGTTCGGCGGTGAATCAGGATGGTGCGTCGAATGGTCTGACGGCGCCCAATGGTCCGTCGCAGCAGCGGGTGATCCGGCAGGCGCTGGCGAACGCGCGGTTGTCGGCGGCTGATGTGGATGCGGTGGAGGCGCACGGTACGGGTACGACGCTGGGTGACCCGATCGAGGCACAGGCCCTGCTGGCCACCTACGGCAAGGAGCGCCCCGAGGACCGGCCGCTGTGGCTGGGGTCCGTCAAGTCCAACATCGGTCACACGCAGGCCGCTGCCGGTGTCGCAGGAATCATCAAGATGGTGATGGCGATGCGGCACGGTGTGCTGCCGAAGACGCTGCACGTCGACGAGCCGTCGCCGCACGTCGACTGGAGCGCGGGTGCCGTCGAGCTGCTGACCGAGCAGAAGGCATGGCCGGAGACCGGCGGTCCTCGCCGTGCCGGTGTGTCCTCGTTCGGTGTGAGCGGTACGAACGCGCACGTCATCCTCGAAGGCGTTGTTGCTCCCGCACAGACTGCTGCTGAGTCCGACGCTGACGCTGACGCCGGTTCCGGTGCTGTGGTGCCGTGGGTGTTGTCGGGTCGTACGGAGGAGGCGTTGCGGGCACAGGCGGGGCAGTTGGCTTCGTTTGTGGGGTCTGCTCCGGGTCTGGGCCTGGGGGATGTGGGCTGGTCGCTGGCGGTGTCGCGGTCGGTTTTCCGTCACCGTTCGGTGGTGTTGGCGGAGAGTGGTGATGCGGCGCTGGGGTTGCTGGCTGCTGTGGCTGCCGGGGGTGATGCTGCTGGTGTGGTGCGGGGTGAGGCTTCCGCGCCTGGTGGTGTGGTGTTTGTGTTCCCGGGTCAGGGTTCGCAGTGGGTGGGTATGGCGGCGGGGTTGTTGGATGCTTCGCCGGTGTTCGCTGGGCGGATGGGCGAGTGTGCGGCGGCGTTGGAGCCGTTTGTGGACTGGTCGTTGCTTGATGTGGTGCGTAGTGGTGATGCGTCGCTGTTGGAGCGGGTGGATGTGGTCCAGCCGGTTCTGTTTGCGGTGATGGTGTCGCTGGCTGCGGTGTGGCGCTCTTATGGTGTGGAGCCTGCTGCGGTGGTGGGTCATTCGCAGGGTGAGATTGCTGCTGCGTGTGTGGCGGGTGGTTTGTCGCTGGGTGATGCGGCGCGTGTGGTGGCGTTGCGCAGTCGTTTGCTGCTGGATCTGGCGGGTGCCGGTGGGATGTTGTCGCTGGCGTTGCCGTTGGAGGAGGCCGTGCAGCGGCTTGAGCCGTATGGTTCGGCGGTGTCGGTTGCGGCGGTCAACGGTCCGGGCTCGGTCGTGGTCTCGGGTGAGCCGGGGGCGTTGGAGGCGGTGCGGGCTGGGTGTGAGGCTGATGGTGTGCGGGCGCGTTTGGTGCCGGTGGATTATGCCTCGCATTCGGCTCAGGTTGAGGTGATTGAGGAGCGTTTGCTGGAGGTTTTGGCGCCGCTTGAGCCGCGTAGTGGGCGGGTGCCGTTCTATTCGGCGGTCACCGGCACGCAGATCGACACCGCGACCCTGGATGCGGGCTACTGGTATCGCAATCTTCGTCAGACGGTGGAGTTCGCCCAGGCCACCGAACAGCTCCTGGCTGATGGTCATGATGTGTTCATCGAGACCAGCGCCCACCCCGTCCTGCTGATGGGCGTGGAGGAAACTGGCGACGCTGTCGAGCGGTCTGTGACCACGATCGGCACGCTGCGTCGTGGTGAGGGTGGCGAGGAGCGCATGCTTGCCTCACTCGCCGAGGCCTATGTCCGTGGTGTTGAGGTTGACTGGGCAACGGTCTTCGCGGGTACGGGTGCGCGTCGTGTTGATCTGCCGACGTATCCCTTCCAGCGCCAGCGCTACTGGCTCGACGCCCCCCAGCCGGCTCACGATCCCGGTACCGTTCAGCCCGCCAACGCCGCAGAAAGCAAGTTCTGGGAGGCGGTCGAGAACGAGGACCTCGCCGCGGTCGCCGGTACCTTGGCGATCGACAGCGACGAGGCGCGGTCCACGCTGAGCCCGCTCGTGCGCGCCATGTCCACCTGGCGCAAGCGCCACCGCGATCAGGAGGTCGCGGACTCGTGGCGGTACGGCGTCACGTGGAAGCCGGTCACGGCGGCACCGGCGGGAGCGCTGTCGGGTACGTGGCTGGTCGTGACCGCGCCCGGCCACCACGCCGACGAGCTCGTCACCGGAGCCGTCGCGGCACTGCACGAGCAGGGCGTCGACGTCGTCAGGGCCGAGCTGACGGAGGCCGACCTCGACCGGTCCGTCCTCGCCGAGCGGCTGACCGAGGTGGTCGACGGCTCGGGTGAGGAGATCAGCGGGGTGCTGTCGATGGTCGCGCTCGCCATCGAGCCTCTCGCGGGGCACCCGACCACTCCGGCCGGGTTCGCCCTGAGCGTCGTACTGGCGCAGGCGCTGAACGACGCGGGCCTCAAGGCCCCGATGTGGAGCGCGACGCGCGGCGCCGTCGGTGTGAGCCCGACTGACGCCGTCACCAGCCCCGAGCAGGCGCTCCTGTGGGGATTCGGCCGGGTCGCCGGCCTGGAGTACCCGCAGCAGTGGGCCGGTCTCGTCGACCTGCCCACGACGCTCGACGAGCGGAGCCGGTCGCGTCTGTGCGGCGTGCTGTCCGGCATGGGGGACGAGGACCAGCTCGCGGTCCGCACCTCCGGGGTGTTCGGCCGGCGACTGGAGCAGGCCCCGCTGGGTGCCGCACCCGCGGTCCGCGACTGGCAGCCCTCGGGCACGGTGCTGATCACCGGTGGCACCGGTGCCCTGGGTTCCCACACCGCTCGCTGGCTCGCCCGCGAGGGGGCGGACCACCTGCTGCTCGTCAGCCGCCGCGGACCGGACGCCCCGGGAGCCGCGGAGCTGGCCGCCGAACTCACCGCGGCAGGCACCCGCGTCACCGTCGTCGCCTGCGACGTCGCCGACCGGGATGCGCTGCGGCGACTTCTGGACTCGGTGCCGGCCGAGCAGCCGCTGACCGCGGTGATGCACACCGCGGCCGTCCTGGACGACGGGATGGTCGACGACCTGACCCCCGCGCAGCTCGAACGGGCCCTCCAGGTCAAGGTGGGTGCCGCGGTGCACCTGCACGAGCTCACCCGTGAGATGGACCTGAGCGCCTTCGTGCTGTTCTCCTCGGTGGCCGGCACGATCGGCGCCTCCGGGCAGGGCAATTACGCCCCGGGCAACGCCTACCTGGACGCCCTCGCGCACCTGCGCAGGAGCCAGGGCCTGCCGGCCACCTCGGTGGCCTGGGGCGCGTGGGACGGTGAGGGCATGGCCGACGGTTCGTTCGGCGAGCTGCTGAACAGGCACGGGCTGCCCGCGATGGACCCCGTGCTGACCACGGAGGCGCTGCGGCGGACACTTGAGCACGAGCAGACCTGCGTCATGATCGCGGATGTGGCCTGGGAACGCTTCTCCGTCGCACTGACCGCGACGCGCCCCAGCCCGTTCATCGGTGACATCCCGGAGGTGCGCCAGCTCCGTGAGTCGGGAGTCGCCCCCGCGAACGACGCCCAGGACGAACAGCCGGAGCTCGTGCGCCGGCTCGCGGCGGCCCCCGCCGGCCAGCGGCGCGCCCTGCTGCTGGAATCGGTGCGGGCGCAGGCGGCCGCCGTCCTCGGGTTCACCTCGCAGGACGCCATCCGGGGCGACCGGGCCTTCCGGGAACTCGGGCTGGACTCGGTCACCGCGGTGGAACTGCGCAACCGGATCGGATCGGCCACCGGACTGCGGCTGCCCGCAGGCCTGGTGTTCGACTACCCGAACCCCGCAGCCGTGGCCGACTACCTGTGGCAGGAACTCGACCCGGACGGGGACGCGGCGGGCGACGGGTCCGCGACGGCCGCCCTCGACGAGTTCGACAAACTGGAGGCCGTGCTCTCGGACATGTCCCCGGACAGCGCCGTGCGCACCCGGATCATGATGCGGATGCAGGCCCTGGTGGCGCAGTGGCGGGAACCCGGGGAGACGGAGCCCGGCACGAGTACGACCGAGGATCTCCAGTCGGCGACGGACGACGAGATGTTCGACATCATCAGCAAGAAGTTCGGAATTTCTTGACAACACCGTTCGCCTCTCGCGTGACGTGTCGAGTTCCAAGTACGGAGATTTTTTGATGGGGAATGAAGACAAGCTTCGCTATTTCCTCAAGCGAGTGACGGCTGACCTGGAGAAGGCGCACGAGCGCCTGCGCGTCATGGACGCCAGGGACCAGGAGCCGATCGCGATCGTGGGGATGAGCTGCCGGTTCCCCGGCGGGGTGAGCACACCCGAGGAGCTGTGGCAACTGCTTGCCACGGGCGGTGACGGAATTTCCGACTTCCCGGCGGACCGTGGATGGGACCTGGACACGCTGTTCGACCCGGACCCGGACCGCCCCGGCACCAGCTATGTACGGAAGGGCGGGTTCCTTTCCGCGCCCGCCGGATTCGACGCGGAATTCTTCGGCATATCCCCGCGTGAGGCCGTGGCGATGGACCCCCAGCAGCGCATGCTGCTGGAGACCTCCTGGGAGGCGCTGGAGCGGGCGGGCATCGACCCGACGTCCCTGCGCGGCGGCAAGGTCGGCGTCTTCGCCGGAACCAACGGCCAGGACTACGCCGCCCGGCTGGAACGCTCGTCCGACGAGGTCGAGGGCTACCTGATGACCGGTGGCGCGGCCAGCGTCCTGTCGGGCCGGGTCTCGTACACCCTCGGCCTGGAGGGCCCGGCCGTCACGATCGACACGGCCTGCTCGTCGTCGCTCGTCGCGCTGCACCTCGCGGCACAGTCGCTGCGCCAGGGCGAGTGCACCATGGCACTCGCCGGCGGCGTCACCGTGATGGGCACGCCCAGCGTCTTCCTGGAGTTCAGCCGCCAGCGCGGGCTGGCGGCCGACGGCCGCTGCAAGTCCTTCGCGGACGCCGCCGACGGAACCGGCATGGCCGAGGGCGCCGGCGTGCTCCTGCTGGAACGCCTTTCGGACGCCCAGCGGCACGGTCACCCCGTGCTGGCCGTCCTCCGTGGCTCGGCGGTCAACCAGGACGGCGCGTCCAACGGTCTGACCGCGCCCAACGGTCCCGCCCAGCGGCAGGTCATCGAGCAGGCGCTGGCGAACGCACGCCTGTCACCCGAGCAGGTCGACGCCGTGGAGGCCCACGGCACCGCGACCACGCTGGGTGACCCGATCGAGGCGCACGCGTTGCTGGCGACGTACGGCCAGGGCCGCGCGGAGGACCGGCCGCTGTGGCTGGGGTCGGTGAAGTCGAACCTGGGTCACACGCAGGCTGCCGCCGGTGTCGCGGGTGTCATCAAGATGGTGATGGCCATGCGGCACGGCGTGTTGCCGCAGACCCTGCACGTCGACCAGCCGTCCACCAAGGTGGACTGGTCGGCGGGCGCCGTGCGGCTGCTCACCGAGCAGCAGGCCTGGCCGGTGACCGGAGAGGCCCGCCGGGCCGGCGTGTCCGCGTTCGGCGTGAGCGGTACGAACGCGCACGTCATCCTTGAGCAGGCTCCCGCGGCCGAGGAGACGGACGAGCCCACTCCGTACGCCGGACCGGCGGTGCCGTGGGTGCTGTCGGCACGGAACGCCGAGGCGCTGCGGGAACAGGCCGCCCGCCTGGCACCGCTGGCAGCGACCGCTTCCCCGCTCGACGTCGGATACTCCCTCGCGACCACCCGAGCCGCGCTGGAGCACCGCGCGGCAGTCGTGGCCCCCGACCGTGAGGGGATCGCCGCGGGTCTCGCGGCGCTCGCCGCCGGCAGGCCCGCGGCCGGAGTGGTCGAGGGCGTGGCGGGCTCGGGCAAGCTGGCGGTGCTGTTCACCGGCCAGGGCGCCCAGCGCCTGGGCATGGGCCGCGAACTCATCGAGAGCTTCCCGGCGTACGCCGAAGCCTTCGACGCGGTCTGCGCGGAACTGGACCAGTATCTCGACCGGCCGCTGCGCGAGGTGGTGTTCGGCGAGGACGCGGAGTCGCTGGACCGTACGGGCTTCACGCAGCCCGCACTGTTCGCCGTCGAGACCGCGTTGTTCCGCCTCGCCGAGTCGTGGGGGATCACGCCGGACTGCCTCGCCGGTCATTCGATCGGTGAACTGACGGCGGCGCACGTGGCCGGCGTGCTGTCCCTCGCCGACGCCGCGAAGCTGGTCGCGGCGCGTGCCTTGCTGATGCAGGCGCTGCCGGCGGGTGGTGTCATGGTGTCCGTGGCCGCGCCGGAGGCGGACGTACGGGCGGCGACCGACGACACCCACGGCGTATGGGTGGCCGCGGTCAACGGCCCCGAGTCCGTGGTCATCTCCGGTGACGCGGACGCCGTGACCCGGGTCGCGGAGAGCTTCTCGTCGGCGGGGGTGAAGACCAAGCGTCTGCGGGTGAGCCATGCGTTCCACTCGGGTCACATGGACGGGATGCTGGAGAACTTCCGCAAGGTCGCGGCGACCCTCACCTACAACGCGCCGCGCATTCCGGTCGTGTCCAATGTGACGGGCGGCCTGGCGACGGCGGAGGAGTTGTGTGCGCCGGAGTACTGGGTGCGTCATGTGCGGGAGGCTGTCCGTTTCGCGGACGGCATCGCCGCTCTGAGCGCTCAGGGTGTGACGCGGTTCCTGGAGCTGGGTCCGGACGGGACCCTGTCCGCCATGGCACGTGAGTGCCTGCCGGACCCGGCAGCCGTTCTCATGCCGGCCCTGCGTCGTGACAGGCCGGAAGCGGAGTCGCTGCTGTCCGTGCTCGCCACGCTGCACGTTCACGGCGTGGACGTCGACTGGCGCGCGTTCTACGAGGGGAGTGGTGCACGTCGCGTCGACCTTCCCACGTACGCCTTCCAGCACCAGCACTACTGGCCGAAGGACCCCGTCCCCTCGACCGGAGACGTCACCGCGGCGGGCCTCAACGCGACGGACCACCCGCTGCTCGGCGCGGCCATGTCCCTCGCCGACGACGACGGCCTGCTGCTCACCGGACTGCTGTCCCTGCGGACGCACCCCTGGATAGCCGACCACGCCGTGATGGGTGCCCCGCTGCTGCCCGGCACGGCCTTCGTGGAACTCGCCCTCCAGGCCGCCGACCAGGTCGGCTGTGACCGGGTCGAGGAACTCACGCTGGAAGCCCCCCTCGTGCTCCCCGAGCACGGCTCGGTGCAGCTGCAGATCCACGTGAGCACCGCTGACGACAGCGGTCGCTGCGCGTTCACTCTCTACTCCCGTCCCGCCGGGGCCGGGACCGACGAGCCCTGGACCCGGCACGCCGGCGGCTCCCTCGCCAACGGCGCCGTCGCGGGCCCCGCGGCGGAGCTCACGGTGTGGCCCCCGGCGGGAGCCGAGCCGGTCGCGCTCGACGGCCTCTACGACGGCTTCGCCGAGGCCGGTCTGGCCTACGGCCCCGCTTTCCAGGGCCTGCGCGCTGCGTGGCGCCGCGGTGAGGAGACGTACGCCGAGGTCGCGCTGCCGGAGCAGATCGCCTCCGAGGCGACCCGCTTCGGTCTGCACCCGGCCCTGCTGGACGCCGCTCTGCACGCACTCGGCCTCAGCGCCCTGGCCGAGTCCGGCCAGGCCCGCATGCCGTTCGCCTGGGGTGGCGTGTCGCTGCACGCGATCGGCGCCTCCGTCCTTCGCGTCCGCCTCGCCCCTGCCGGTACGGACACCGTTTCGCTGACGGTCGCGGACGGCACCGGGGCCCCGGTCGCCACTGTGGACTCCTTGACTCTGCGGTTGATCACCCGAGAGCAGCTCGCTCATGGGCAGCGGGATTCGTTGTTCGGGGTGGAGTGGCAGTCGTTGGTGTTGGCTGGTGGTGGGGCTCAGGGGTTGGTTGTTGAGTCTGTTGCGTCGCTGGCTGATGTTTCGGGTGCTGGTGGCGTGCCGGATGTTGTGGTGGTGCCGTGTGTGGGTGCTGCTTGTGGTGATGTGGCGTTGGGTGTGCGTGAGGCGTCGGGTCGGGTTCTGGGGTTGGTCCAGGGCTGGCTGGCGGATGAGCGCTTTGCTTCGTCGCGGTTGGTGTTGGTGACGCGTGGTGCTGTCGCTGTTGGTGGCGAGGGTGTTGCGGATCTGGCGCATGCTGCGGTGTGGGGTTTGGTGCGTTCGGCGCAGTCGGAGAACCCGGGCCGTTTCGTCCTGGTGGACGCTGATGAGGAGCTGCCCGCTGATCTGCTGGGGGCGGTGGTTGCTTCTGGCGAGCCGCAGGTTGCGGTGCGTGCCGGTGCGGTGCGTGTGCCGCGTCTGGTGCGGGCCGTGGTTCCTGCTGGTGAGCAGGAGCCTGCTTCCTGGGGTGGCACGGTTTTGATCACTGGTGGTACGGGTGCTTTGGGTGCTGTGGTGGCCCGGCACTTGGTGGCTGCTGGTGGTGTGGAGCGTCTGGTGCTGACGAGCCGGCGTGGTCCGGACGCCCCCGGTGCGGTGGAGCTGCGCGACGAACTGGTCGCCCTGGGTGCTGCTGAGGTGACGATCGCTGCGTGCGATGTCGCTGACCGTGACGACCTGGCCGGTCTCCTGAGCCGGATCGAGCCGCCGCTGTCCGCCGTCGTGCACACGGCCGGCGTCCTCGACGACGGTGTCGTCGAGTCCCTGACCGCCGAGCGCCTGGACACCGTCCTGCGTCCCAAGGTCGATGCCGCGCTGAACCTGCACGAGCTGACCCGCGACCTCGACCTGTCGGCGTTCGTGCTGTTCTCGTCGGCTGCTGGTTTGTTCGGTGCGGCTGGTCAGGGCAACTACGCTGCGGCGAACGCGTTCCTGGACGCTCTCGCTCTCCAGCGTCGCGCTGGCGGTTTGCCTGCGCAGTCTCTTGCCTGGGGCCTGTGGGCGCAGGACGGTGGTATGACGGGTGGGCTGTCCGAGGCGGATGTATCGCGGATGACGCGTGCGGGTCTGCGGCCGTTGTCGGAGGCCGAGGGGCTCGCGTTGCTGGACGCTGCTCGTGCGGTGGACGACGCGGTGCTCGCCCCCATCCACCTCAACACCTCTGTGCTGGCGGGTCAGCCGGAACTGCCGGTGGTGCTTCGTGGTCTGGTGCGTGCGCCTGCGGCCCGTCGTGTCGCCGATGCCGGTCGTGGTCAGGAGTCGGGCCTCAAGGAGCGCCTGCTGGCCACGCCCGAGGCGGACCGCGAACGCGTCCTGCTCGACCTCGTCCGTACCCATGTGGCGGCCGTACTGGGACACGGTTCACCCGACGCGGTCCAGCCCCTGCGTGCGTTCAAGGAAGTCGGTTTCGACTCGCTGACAGCCGTGGAGCTGCGCAACCGCCTGAACGCGGACAGCGGCCTCCGGTTGCCGTCCACTCTGGTCTTCGACCACCCCACGCCGTCCGCCATCGCTGAACTACTCCGGGCCGAACTGCTCGGTGACGACCTCGCCTCGGCCATGCCGGCGCCGGTCTCCTCCTCCGTGGCCGTCGACGACGACCCGATCGTGATCGTCGGCATGAGCTGCCGCTATCCGGGCGGGGTCAACTCGCCGGAGGACCTGTGGGAGCTGGTGGCCTCCGGCGGTGACGGTGTCTCCCCGTTCCCGACCGACCGCGGCTGGGAGCTGGACGGCTTCTTCGACTCCGACCCGGGCCGCTCGGGCACGAGCTATGCGCGCGAGGGCGGCTTCCTCCACGACGCGGCCGAGTTCGACGCGGGCTTCTTCGGTATCTCGCCGCGTGAGGCCCTCGCCATGGACCCGCAGCAGCGTCTGCTGCTGGAGACCTCCTGGGAAGCGCTGGAGCGGGCGGGCATCGACCCGACGTCCCTGCGAGGCAGCCGCACCGGCGTCTTCACCGGCGTGATGTACCACGACTACGGATCCCGGCTCCAGGAGATCCCGGAAGGCCTGGAGGGGTACCTCGGCAACGGCAGCGCGGGCAGCGTCGCCACGGGCCGGATCTCGTACTCGCTGGGCCTGGAAGGGCCTGCGGTCACCGTGGACACGGCGTGCTCGTCGTCCCTCGTGGCCCTCCACTGGGCGGCTCAGTCGCTGCGCCAGGGCGAGTGCACCATGGCCCTCGTCGGCGGTGTCACGGTGCTTTCGACCCCCGGCATCTTCGTGGAGTTCAGCCGTCAGCGCGCCCTGGCGGCCGATGGCCGCTGCAAGTCCTTCGCTGGTGCGGCGGATGGTACGGGTTGGGCTGAGGGTGTGGGCATGCTGCTCGTCGAGCGGCTGTCGGATGCTGAGCGCAATGGCCATCCTGTGTTGGCGGTGGTGCGTGGTTCGGCGGTGAACCAGGATGGTGCGTCGAATGGTTTGACGGCGCCGAATGGTCCGTCGCAGCAGCGGGTGATCCGGCAGGCGCTGGAGAGTGCTGGTCTTGCGCCGGAGCAGGTTGACGCGGTGGAGGCGCACGGTACGGGTACGACGCTGGGCGACCCGATCGAGGCGCAGGCCCTGCTGGCGACCTACGGCAAGAAGCGCGCCGAGGGTCAGCCGCTGTGGCTGGGTTCGGTGAAGTCCAACATCGGTCACACGCAGGCCGCCGCCGGTGTCGCAGGAATCATCAAGATGGTGATGGCGATGCGGCACGGTGTGCTGCCGAAGACACTGCACGTGGACGAGCCGTCGCCGCACGTGGATTGGAGCGCGGGCGCTGTCGAGCTGCTGACCGAGGCGGTGGAGTGGCCGGAGACCGGCGAGCCCCGTCGTGCCGGCGTGTCCTCCTTCGGCATCAGCGGCACCAACGCGCACGTCATCATCGAGCAGGCTCCGGCAGTGACCGAAGAGGCCACTGCTCCGGACACTGATTCGGCCGTGCCGTGGGTGCTGTCCGCTCGGAGCGCCGAGGCCCTGCGCGAGCAGGCTGGGCTCCTTGCGTCGTCGGTGAAGGACGGGTCCGGCTCGTCCCGCCTGGACGTCGGCTACTCCCTGGCGACCTCGCGCGCGATGCTGGAGCACCGGGCGGCGGTGGTCGCGGCTGACCGTGAGGGTGCTGTGGCGGCGCTGTTGGCGCTCGCCTCCGGCGCCTCCGCGCCGGGTGTGGTCGAGGGCGTGGCGGACATGCGCAAGCTGGCGGTGTTGTTCACCGGTCAGGGTGCTCAGCGTCTGGGGATGGGCCGCGAACTCCACGCGCGCTTCCCGGTGTTCGCTGAGGCGTTCGATGCGGTTTGTGCGGAGCTGGATCGTCATCTCGATCGGCCGCTGCGCGAGGTCGTGTTCGGTGAGGACGCGGAGCTGCTGGACCGTACGGGCTTCACGCAGCCCGCTCTGTTCGCTGTGGAGGTGGCGCTTTTCCGGTTGGTGGAGTCGTGGGGTGTCACGCCTGACTTCGTTGCGGGCCACTCCATCGGTGAGCTGACGGCCGCCCATGTGGCGGGTGTGTTGTCGCTTGCGGATGCTGCGGTGTTGGTGGCGGCGCGGGCGCGGTTGATGCAGGCGTTGCCGTCGGGTGGTGCGATGGTGTCGGTGGCGGCGCCGGAGGCGGATGTCCTGGCTGCTGTCGAGGGCGTCACGGGTGTGTCGGTGGCCGCGGTCAACGGGCCGTCGTCCGTGGTGGTGTCCGGTGACGAGGATGCCGTGCTGCGTCTGGCCGGCACGCTTGCCGAGTCCGGTGTGAAGACGAAGCGTCTGCGGGTGAGCCATGCGTTCCACTCGGGTCACATGGACGGGATGCTGGAGGAGTTCGGGAAGGTCGCGGCGACCCTCACCTACCACGCGCCGCGTATTCCGGTCGTCTCCAATGTGACGGGTGCGACGGCCGAGGAGCTGTGTGCGCCGGAGTACTGGGTGCGTCATGTGCGGGAGGCTGTCCGTTTCGCGGATGGCATCGCGGCTCTGAGCGCCCAGGGTGTGACGCGGTTCCTGGAGCTGGGTCCGGACGGGACGCTGTCCGCGATGGCACGTGAGTGCGTCTCTGAGGACGCGCTGCTCGTCCCGGCTCTGCGTCGTGACCGGTCGGAGGAGCAGGCGCTGCTGTCCGCGCTCTCCACGCTGCACGTTCACGGTACGGACGTCGACTGGTGCGCGTTCTACGAGGGGACCGGCGCCCGCCGCGTCGACCTCCCCACCTACGCCTTCCAGCACCAGCGCTACTGGCTGGACGCCACGAAGGCGGCCGGCGACGTCACGTCGGCCGGTCTGTCCTCGGCCGAACACCCGCTGCTGGGTGCTGCTGTGCGGCTCGCAGAGGGTGACGGTCACCTGTTCACCGGACGGCTCGGCGTGGACACGCACGCCTGGCTCGCCGACCACACCGTCTCCGACGTCATCGTGGTCCCGGGCACGGCGATCCTCGAAATCGCCGTGCGCGCGGGTGACCAGGCCGGATGCCGTTCAGTGGAGGAGCTGACCCTGGAGGCTCCGCTCGTACTGCCTGAGCGGGGAGCGGTCCAGGTCCAGGTGTCCGTTTCCGCAGTCGAAGACGGCGGGCGCTGCGCGTTCGCGCTCTACTCCCGCCCGGAAGGCGCGGGAACGGACACACCGTGGACGCGTCACGCCAGCGGAACTCTGGCTGCGGGCGACACCGCGCCGGTGGCCGGCCTCGTGGTGTGGCCGCCGGAGAACGCGGAGGCTGTCGACATCGAGGGCCTGTACGAGCGTTTCGCGGCGGCCGGCCTGACGTACGGCCCGACGTTCCAGGGGCTGCGTGCGGTGTGGCGGCGCGGCGAGGAGACGTACGCCGAGGTCGCGCTGTCTGAGACGGCCGCTTCCGAGGCCCGTCTCTTCGGTCTGCACCCGGCTCTCCTGGACTCCGCGCTGCACGCCATGGCGGCAGGCGACTCGAACGATTCCGCTCAGGCGCATCTGCCGTTCTCCTGGAGTGGCGTGTCGCTGCATGCGACAGGTGCCTCGGTTCTCCGCGTGGCGCTATCGCCTGCCGGAACGGATGCGGTGTCGCTGACTGTCGCCGATGGAACGG
This sequence comes from Streptomyces cinnamoneus, assembly GCF_002939475.1. Classification (NCBI taxonomy): domain Bacteria; kingdom Bacillati; phylum Actinomycetota; class Actinomycetes; order Kitasatosporales; family Streptomycetaceae; genus Streptomyces; species Streptomyces cinnamoneus. The sequence goes on from NZ_PKFQ01000001.1 coordinate 6,044,992, forward strand.
GACAGCCGGTCGCATCCGTCGATGCACTGACGATTCGCCCGCTCTCCGTGGAGCAGCTTCGTGCGGCGGCTGAGCCCCAGCAGGACTCCCTGTTCGGGGTGGAGTGGCAGTCGTTGGTGTTGGCTGGTGGTGGGGCTCAGGGGTTGGTTGTTGAGTCTGTTGCGTCGCTGGCTGATGTTTCGGGTGCTGGTGGTGTGCCGGATGTTGTGGTGGTGCCGTGTGTGGGTGCTGCTTGTGGTGATGTCGCGTTGGGGGTGCGTGGGGCGGCTGAGCGGGCCTTGGGGTTGGTTCAGGGTTGGCTGGCCGATGAGCGGTTTGTTTCGTCGCGGTTGGTGTTGGTGACGCGTGGTGCTGTCGCTGTTGGTGGCGAGGGTGTTGCGGATCTGGCGCATGCTGCGGTGTGGGGTTTGGTGCGTTCGGCTCAGTCGGAGAACCCGGGCCGTTTCGTCCTGGTGGACGCTGATGGTGACCTGCCCGCTGATCTGCTGGGGGCGGTGGTTGCTTCTGGCGAGTCGCAGGTTGCGGTGCGTGCCGGTGCGGTGCGTGTGCCGCGTCTCGTGCGGGCCGTGGTTCCCGCCGGTGAGCAGGAGCCTGCTTCCTGGGGTGGCACGGTTCTGATCACTGGTGGTACCGGTGCTCTCGGTGCTGAGGTGGCCCGGCACTTGGTGGGCGGGCACGGCGTAGAGCGTCTGGTGCTGACGAGCCGGCGTGGTCCGGACGCCCCCGGGGCAGTGGAGCTGCGCGACGAACTGACTGCGTTGGGTGCTGAGGTAGAGGTCGTGGCGTGTGATGCGGCCGACCGGGAGGCGCTTGCGGAGCTTTTGGGCTCGCTCGATTCTCCGCTGTCTGCTGTGATTCACACGGCCGGTGTCCTGGACGACGGTGTGGTCGAGTCCCTGACCGCCGAGCGCTTGGACACCGTCCTGCGTCCCAAGGTGGATGCTGCGCTGAACCTGCACGAGCTGACGCGTGACCTCGACCTGTCGGCGTTCGTGCTGTTCTCGTCGGCTGCTGGTTTGTTCGGTGCGGCTGGTCAGGGTAATTACGCCGCGGCGAACGCGTTCTTGGACGCTCTTGCTCTTCAGCGCCGTGCTGAGGGTCTGCCTGCGCAGTCTCTTGCCTGGGGCCTGTGGGCGCAGGACGGTGGTATGACGGGTGGGCTGTCCGAGGCGGATGTATCGCGGATGACGCGTGCGGGTCTGCGGCCGTTGTCGGAGGCCGAGGGGCTCGCGTTGCTGGACGCTGCTCGTGCGGTGGACGACGCGGTGCTGGCTCCCATTCACCTCAACACCTCTGTGCTGGCGGGTCAGCCGGATCTGCCGGTGGTGCTTCGTGGTCTGGTGCGTGCGCCTGCGGTCCGTCGTGTCGCCGATGCCGGTCGTGGTCAGGAGTCGGGGCTCAAGGAGCGCCTGCTCGCGACGCCCGAGGCGGATCGCGAACGCCTCCTCCTCGACCTCGTCCGTACGCGGGCCGCTGCCGTCCTCGGGCACACCAGCCAGGACGCGCTCGCGCCTCGGGCAGGCTTCCTCGACACGGGCTTCGACTCGCTCACGGCCGTCGAGCTGCGCAACAGTCTCGGTTCCGCGACGGGGCTGCGGCTGCCGTCGACGCTGCTGTTCGACTACCCGACGCCCCTCGCCCTCGCGCAGCACCTGCGCGAGCAGCTCTTTCCGAACGCCGGCGGTGCCGCCGACGTCGATCCCGAAGAGGCCGAGCTGCGGGCGGCGCTGGCGTCCATTCCGGTCAGCCGGTTCAGGCAGGCCGGTCTGCTGGACGTACTGCTTCAGCTTGCGCAGCCCGAGTCCGAGATCGAGGAAGTCCACGAGACCGGTGTGACGGGCCTCGACCTCATTGATGAATTGAACGTGGAAAGCCTCGTGCAGCGGGCACTGGGCGATGCCCAGTCGTGAAACAGGCGTGCCAGTTGCGGAGGATAAAGTGAGCACACCCACCGAAAAGATCGTCGAGGCCCTGCGCGCCTCTCTGAAGGAAAACGAGCGGCTGCGGCAGCAGAACCAGCAGCTCGCCAAGATATCGACGGAGCCCATCGCCATCGTGGGGATGAGCTGCCGCTACCCGGGCGGCGTCGACTCGCCCGACGCCCTGTGGGAGCTCCTTGCCGCGGGCGGCGACGGAGTGGCGGAATTCCCCACCGACCGCGGCTGGGACCTCGAAAGGCTCCGGGACCCCGACCTGGAGCGGCCGGGCTCGAGCACCACGTACGAGGGAGGGTTCCTCGACGGCGCGGCGAAGTTCGACGCCGAGTTCTTCGGCATCTCGCCGCGCGAGGCCATGGCCATGGACCCGCAGCAGCGGCTGCTGCTGGAGGCCTCCTGGGAGGCGTTCGAGCGGGCGGGCATCGACCCGCTGGGCCTGCACGGCAGCAAGGTCGGCGTCTACGCCGGTCTCATGTACCACGACTACGCCGGTCTCGTGGAGCGCACACCGGGCGGCGGCGACGGCTTCCTCGGCAACGGCAGCGCCGGCAGCGTGCTCTCGGGCCGGGTGGCGTACACCTTCGGTCTTGAGGGGCCGGCCGTCACCGTCGACACGGCGTGCTCGTCGTCCCTGGTGACCCTGCACCTGGCCTGCCAGGCGCTGCGCCGTGGCGACTGCTCCATGGCCCTGGCCGGCGGCGTCACCGTGATGTCGACGCCGGGCGCGTTCGTGGAGTTCAGCCGCCAGGGCGGTCTCGCGGCGGACGGTCGTTGCAAGGCGTTCTCCGACTCCGCCGACGGTACGGGCTGGGCCGAGGGCGTCGGCATGCTGCTCGTCGAGCGCCTCTCCGACGCCCGCCGCAACGGCCACCCCGTGCTGGCGATCATCCGCGGTTCCGCCGTGAACCAGGACGGCGCGAGCAGCGGCCTGACCGCGCCGAACGGCCCCTCGCAGCAGCGGGTCATCCGGCAGGCGCTGGAAAGCGCGCAGTTGGCTCCCGAGCAGGTTGATGCGGTGGAGGCGCACGGTACGGGTACGACTCTGGGTGACCCGATCGAGGCGCAGGCGCTGCTGGCGACGTACGGCCAGGGTCGTGCGGAGGGCCGGCCGCTGTGGCTGGGGTCGGTGAAGTCGAACCTGGGTCACACGCAGGCCGCTGCCGGTGTCGCTGGTGTCATCAAGATGGTCATGGCCATGCGCCACGGGGTCCTGCCGCGAACCCTCCACGTCGACCAGCCGTCCGCGAAGGTCGACTGGTCGGCAGGTGCAGTCGAGCTGCTCACCGAGGCGGTGGAGTGGCCGGCGACCGGTGAGCCTCGCCGGGCGGGCGTCTCGGCGTTCGGTGTGAGCGGTACGAACGCGCACGTCATCCTTGAGCAGGCCCCGGCCGTCGAGGCGAAGGACGCACCCGCTGCGGACGGCGGCTCGTCGGTGCCGTGGGTGCTGTCGGCCCGCAGCGCTGAGGCGTTGCGCGCGCAGGCACAGCGACTGGCCGCCTTCGTCGAGTCCACGCCGGACGCGACCGTGCCGGATACGGGCTACTCGCTCGCCACGACGCGGGCCGCTCTGGAGCACCGGGCGGCGGTGGTGGCGGCTGACCGTGAGGGTGCCCTGGCCGCGCTGTCCGCGCTGGCCTCCGGCGCCTCCGCAGCCGGTGTGGTCGAGGGCACGGGCCGTGACGGCCGACTGGCGGTGTTGTTCACCGGTCAGGGTGCTCAGCGTCTGGGGATGGGCCATGAGTTGTACGGTCGTTTCCCGGTGTTCGCGGAAGCCTTTGACGCTGTCTGTGCGGAGCTGGATCGTCATCTCGATCGGCCGCTGCGTGAGGTGGTGTTCGGTGAGGACGCGGAGGTGTTGGACCGTACGGGCTTCACGCAGCCGGCGCTCTTCGCCGTCGAGGTGGCGCTTTTCCGGTTGGTGGAGTCGTGGGGTGTCACGCCCGACTTCGTCGCGGGCCACTCCATCGGTGAGCTGACGGCCGCCCATGTGGCGGGTGTGTTGTCGCTTGCGGATGCTGCGGTGTTGGTGGCGGCGCGGGCGCGGTTGATGCAGGCGTTGCCGTCGGGTGGTGCGATGGTGTCGGTCACCGCTTCAGAGGAGACGGTACTGGCGGCACTTGACGGTGTTGGCGGTGTGTCGGTGGCCGCGGTCAACGGGCCGTCGTCCGTGGTGGTGTCCGGTGACGAGGATGCCGTGCTGCGTCTGGCCGGCACGCTTGCCGAGTCCGGTGTGAAGACGAAGCGTCTGCGGGTGAGCCATGCGTTCCACTCGGGTCACATGGACGGGATGCTGGAGGAGTTCGGGAAGGTCGCGGCGACCCTCACCTACCACGCGCCGCGTATTCCGGTCGTCTCCAATGTGACGGGTGCGACGGCCGAGGAGCTGTGTGCGCCGGAGTACTGGGTGCGTCATGTGCGGGAGGCTGTCCGTTTCGCGGATGGCATCGCGGCTCTGAGCGCCCAGGGTGTGACGCGGTTCCTGGAGCTGGGTCCGGACGGGACGCTGTCCGCGATGGCACGTGAGTGCGTCTCTGAGGACGCGCTGCTCGTCCCCGCTCTGCGTCGTGACCGGTCGGAGGAGCAGGCGCTGCTGTCCGCGCTCTCCACGCTGCACGTTCACGGTACGGACGTCGACTGGTGCGCGTTCTACGAGGGGACCGGCGCCCGCCGCGTCGACCTCCCCACCTACGCCTTCCAGCACCGGCACTACTGGCCCAAGCCGTCCGACATCCGTCCGGAGGGAGTGTCCTCCGCCGGGCTCGCGCCGGTGGATCACCCCCTGCTGGGGGCCGCCGTGATGCTGGCCGGGAGCGACGGGGCGGTCCTGACGGGCAGGTTGTCCCTGGGCGCGCAGCCGTGGCTGGCCGATCACGCGATGGGGGAGTCGGTCCTGCTGCCCGGCACGGCCTTCGTGGAACTGGCTGTCCGGGCCGGTGACATGGCGGGTTGCGACGAGGTGGAGGAGCTGACCATCGAGGCGCCGCTCGTCCTGCCCGACGACCGCTCGGTCCAGGTGCAGCTCGTGGTCGGCGCGGCCGGCGACGCGGGGCGGCGGTCCCTGGACATCTACTCCCGGCCCGTTCCGGAGACGCCCCAGCCGGTGCTCCTGGACGCCTCGCAGGGTGACGACTGGACGCGTCACGCCACCGGTGTGCTCGCACCCTCGGGGCGCGACCCGCACGAAGCCGAGTCCGACCCGGCCATGCAGGTGTGGCCGCCGCAGGACGCCGTGACGGTGCCCACCGAGGGCGCGTACGAGTCGCTCGCCGAGAACGGGTACACCTACGGCCCCGCGTTCCGTGGGCTGCGCGGCGTGTGGCGGCGCGGCACCGAGGTCTTCGCGGAGGTCGCCCTGCCGGAGGAGACCCAAGCCGACGCGCGGGCGTTCGGCCTGCACCCGGCCCTGCTCGACGCCACCCTGCACGCGATCGGCCTCGGGGGCGTCCTCGAGTCGCCGTCCGACGACACGGGCCGGGCACGGTTGCCGTTCTCCTGGCGCGGCGTCTCGCTCCAGGCGTTGGGCGCTTCCGTGGTGCGGGCGCGGCTGTCCCCGGCGGGTACCGACGCCGTGTCCCTGGCGCTGGTGGACGGCAGTGGCCGCCCGGTGATCCGTGTCGATGAGCTGACCCTGCGGGCCGTGGAGGTCGACAAGCTCCAAGCGGGCGGTGCCGCCGTCCGTGACTCGCTGTTTCGGCTCGACTGGGTTCCCCTGCGGACGTCTGCGACGAGCCAGGACCAGGCTCGGGGCTGGGCCGTGCTCGGGCACGACGACCTCGGTACCTCCGCGGAGGCCTACGCCGACCTGGACGCCCTCCGGGCCGGGATCGACGCCGGTCACGCTCCCGGCGTGGTGCTGGTGCCCACCTTCGGTGACGGCGACGCCGATGTGGCGTCGGGCGTGCGCGAGGCGACCGAGCGGGCCCTGGGGCTGGTACAGGCATGGCTGGCCGATGAGCGGTTCGTCTCGTCGCGCCTGGTCTTCGTCACCCGTGGGGCGGTGGCCGCGGACGACGGTGAGGACGTGACCGACCTCGCCCGCGCCGCGGTGTGGGGCCTGGTGCGTTCGGCGCAGTCGGAGAACCCGGGCCGGTTCGTCCTGCTGGACGTCGATGGCGAGCCGCCCGCCGGTCTGCTGGAGTCGGTCCTCGCCACCGACGAGCCGCAGGTCGCGGTGCGGGCCGGTGCGGCCCGTGTGCCCCGGCTCGTGCGGGCCGTGGTTCCCACTGTCGAGCAGGAGCCCGTCTCCTGGGGCGGGTCCGTCCTGATCACCGGGGGTACCGGTGCTCTCGGTGCTGTGGTGGCCCGGCACTTGGTGGCTGCTGGTGGTGTGCAGCGTCTGGTGCTGACGAGCCGGCGTGGTCCGGACGCCCCCGGTGCGGTGGAGCTGCGCGACGAACTGGTCGCCCTGGGTGCTGCCGAGGTGACGATCGCTGCGTGCGATGTCGCTGACCGTGACGACCTGGCCGGGCTCCTGAGCCGGATCGAGCCGCCGCTGTCCGCCGTCGTGCACACGGCCGGCGTCCTCGACGACGGTGTCGTCGAGTCCCTGACCGCCGAGCGCCTGGACACCGTCCTGCGTCCCAAGGTCGATGCCGCGCTGAACCTGCACGAGCTGACGCGCGACCTCGACCTGTCGGCGTTCGTGCTGTTCTCGTCGGCCGCGGGCATCGTCGGTGCGGCGGGACAGGCCAACTACGCGGCCGCCAACGCGTTCCTGGACGCCGTCGCGCACCACCGTCGCGCCCTCGGTCTGCCCGGACAGTCCCTCGCCTGGGGGCTGTGGACCCAGACCAGCGGCGTCACCGAGCAGCTGACGAGCACCGACATCGACCGGATGGCACGTACCGGGGCCGAGGCGCTCTCGAACGAGGAGGGCCTCGCCCTGCTCGACGCCGCCGGGGCCACGGACGCGGCGCTCCTCGTGCCCATGCGGCTGGCCGTGGCACGGCTGCGCGCCCGGAGCGGCGACGTACCGCCGCTGCTGCGGGCCCTGGTCGGCACGCGCGGTCGCCGCGTGTCCGAAGCCGGTGGCGCCCCCGAGCGGCGGCGCTTCGCCGGGCTGCCCGCAGCCGAACTGGAGCGCGCGCTCGTGGACCTGGTGTGCGGCGACGTCGCGACCGTCCTCGGGCACGGCTCCGCGAGCGAGGTCGCGGCCGAGCGCTCCTTCCGGGACCTGGGCTTCGACTCGCTGACCGCCGTCGAGCTCCGCAACCGCCTGAACACGGCCACCGGCCTCCGGCTGCCCGCCACGCTGATCTTCGACTACCCCACGCCGGTCGCCCTCGCCAGGCACCTGACCGCCGAACTGGCGGAGACCGGCCCCGGCACACCCGACGGGACGGCCGCGTCGCAGGCCCCGGTCGCCGACGACCCGATCGCCATCGTCGGCATGAGCTGCCGCTACCCCGGCGGCGTCGCCTCTCCCGAGGAGCTGTGGCAGCTGGTCGCGGCGGGCGGCGACGCCGTATCGCCGTTCCCCACCGACCGCGGCTGGGACCTGGAGGCGCTGTACCACCCGGACCCCGACCACGTGGGGACGAGCTACGCCCGCGACGGCGGGTTCCTGCACGACGCGGCCGACTTCGACGCTGGTTTCTTCGGCATCGCCCCGCGTGAGGCCCTCGCCATGGACCCGCAGCAGCGCCTGCTGCTGGAGACCTCCTGGGAGGCCTTCGAGCGGGCGGGCGTCGACCCGCACTCCGTGCGCGGCGAGCGCGTCGGCGTGTTCGCGGGCGTCATGGGTCAGGACTACGCCGCCCGGTTCACCCAGGCACCCGAGTCCGTCGAGGGCCAGCTGGGCAGCGGAAACGCCGGCAGCGTCGTCTCCGGCCGGATCTCCTACACCTTCGGCCTGGAAGGCCCCGCGGTGTCCCTGGACACCGCCTGCTCCTCGTCGCTGGTGGCGCTGCACCTGGCGGCACAGTCGCTGCGGCAGGGCGAGTGCACCATGGCCCTCGTCGGCGGTGTCACGGTGATGTCCACCCCGGTCGGATTCGTGGAGTTCAGCCGTCAGCGCGGCCTCGCGCCCGACGGCCGCTGCAAGGCGTTCGCCGGTGCGGCGGACGGTACGGGCTGGGCCGAGGGCGTGGGCATGCTGCTCGTCGAGCGGCTCTCCGACGCCCGTCGCAACGGTCACCCCGTGCTGGCCGTGGTGCGTGGTTCGGCGGTGAACCAGGATGGTGCGTCGAATGGTCTGACGGCGCCCAATGGTCCGTCGCAGCAGCGGGTGATCCGGCAGGCGCTGGCCAACGCTGGTCTGTCCGCTGCTGATGTGGACGCGGTGGAGGCACACGGTACGGGTACGACACTGGGCGACCCGATCGAGGCGCAGGCCCTGCTGGCCACCTACGGCCAGGGACGCGCGGAGGGCCGGCCGCTGTGGCTGGGCTCGGTGAAGTCCAACATCGGTCACACGCAGGCCGCCGCCGGTGTCGCAGGCATCATCAAAATGGTGATGGCGATGCGGCACGGGGTGCTCCCGCGGACCCTGCACGTCGACGAGCCGTCGCCGCACGTCGACTGGAGCGCGGGCGCCGTCGAGCTGCTGACCGAGCAGAAGACCTGGCCCGAGAAGAAGGACCTGCGCCGGGCCGCCGTGTCCGCGTTCGGCGTGAGCGGCACGAACGCCCACGTCATCTTGGAGCAGGCCCCCGAGGCCACCGAGGAGACGGCCCGGCCGGACGTCGCTCCCATGGTCCCGTGGGTGCTGTCGGCCCGCAGCGCCGAGGCGCTGCGGGAGCAGGCCGGACGCCTGGCGGCGGCTGCCAAGGGCGAGCCCGCCCTGTCCTCCGTGGACGTGGGCTACGCGCTGGCGACGTCGCGGGCCGCCCTGGAACACCGTGCGGCCGTCGTGGCGCCGGACCGGGACCGGCTGGTGGCCGCGCTGTCGGCCGTGGCCGCTGGTGAGAGCGCCGTTCCGGGCGTGGTCCGGGGCGTGGCGGGCGCGGGCAAGCTGGCGGTGCTGTTCACCGGCCAGGGCGCCCAGCGCCTGGGCATGGGCCGCGAACTCCACGCGCGCTTCCCGGCGTTCGCGGAGGCCTTCGACGCCGTCTGCGCGGAACTGGACCGGCACCTCGACCGGCCGCTGCGCGAGGTGGTGTTCGGCGACGACGCGGAGCTGCTGGACCGTACGGGCTTCACGCAGCCCGCGCTGTTCGCCCTGGAGACCGCGCTGTTCCGCCTCGCCGAGTCCTGGGGCATCGAGCCGGACTACCTGGCCGGACACTCCGTCGGCGAGCTGACGGCGGCCCACGTGGCCGGTGTGCTCTCCCTGGAGGACGCCGCCACCCTGGTGGCGGCGCGGGCCCGCCTGATGCAGGCCCTGCCGTCCGGTGGTGCGATGGTGTCGGTCGCCGCGTCCGAGGAGGACGTGCGTGCGGCCGTCGACGGCACCTCCGGCGTGTGGATCGCGGCGGTCAACGGCCCCGCCTCCGTGGTGCTGTCGGGGGACCGGGACGCCGTCACGGCCGTCGCCGCCCAGCTGGCGGCGACTGGGGTCAAGACGACCGCGCTGCGCGTCAGCCACGCCTTCCACTCGGGCCACATGGACGGCATGCTCGACGATTTCCGCCGCGTGGCCGAAGGCCTCGCCTACGGGACGCCGCGCATCGCGGTGGTGTCGAACGTGACGGGAGCCCCGGCGGAGGCCGGCGAGCTCGGTTCTGCCGAGTACTGGGTGCGGCACGTGCGGGAGGCCGTACGGTTCGCGGACGGCATCGCCGCCCTGGAGGCCCGGGGGGTGACCCGCTTCCTGGAGCTGGGCCCCGACGGAGTCCTCACGGCCATGGCGCGCGGCTGCCTCGCCGAGGACGGCGCGGCGCTCCTCGTCCCCGGCCTGCGACGCGACCGGCCGGAAGCCGAGACGCTGCTGATGGCGGTGTCCACGCTGCACGTCCACGGCGTGACCGTCGGCTGGCGGGCGTTCTACGAGGGGACCGGCGCCCGCGGCGTCGACCTCCCCACCTACGCCTTCCAGCGCCGCCGCTACTGGCTCGACGCCTCCAAGGGCGCCGGCGACGTCTCGTCGGCCGGCCTCGCCCCCGCCGGTCACGCCCTGCTGGGTGCCGCGATCGGAGTGGCGGAGTCGGACACGTACCTCTTCTCGGGCCGACTGGGACTCGACACCCACCCGTGGCTCGCCGACCACACCGTGGCCGGCACGGTGCTGCTGCCCGGCACCGCCTTCGTCGACATGGCGGTCCGCGCCGGCGACGAGGCCGGCTGCCACCGCGTCGAGGAACTCATGCTCGAAGCGCCGCTGGTGCTGCCGGAACGCGGCGGCGTCCAGGTCCAGATGGCCGTCGGCGCCGCCGACGCGTCGGGCCGGCGCACCCTCACCGTGCACTCGCGCACCGAGGGCACCGAGTGGACGCGGCACGCCGGAGGCGTCCTCGCCCCCGGCGCGCAGAAGGCCCCGGACGACCTGACGGTCTGGCCCCCGCAGGGCGTCGTCGAGGCCGACCTCGAAGGCCACTACGACCGTCTGGAGGAGACCGGCCTCGGCTACGGCCCCGCCTTCCGCGGGCTCAGCCGGGTCTGGACGGGCGCCGGCGAGGTCTTCGCCGAGGTGACCCTGGACCGGGCCGACGGGCCGCAGCCCGACGGCTTCGCCCTGCACCCCGCGCTGCTCGACGCCACCTTGCACGCGATCGGGCTCGGCGAGCTCGTCGCGGACACCGGCCGGGCCCGGCTCCCGTTCGCCTGGACCGGCGTCCAGCTGCACGCCTCCGGCGCCACCACCCTGCGCGTGCGCTTCGCCTCGCAGGGCGGGGACGCCGTCTCCCTGACCGCGGCCGACGAGCACGGCCGGCCGGTGGCCTCCGTGGACTCGCTGACGCTGCGCCCCCTGGCCCCCGGTCAACTGGCCGGTGCCCGAAGGGATGCGCTCTTCGAGATGGCATGGACGGCGGCCGGTCCGCAGGCGCCCGCGGCACCCTCCGGCCCGTGGGCGGTCCTGGGCGCCGACGGGCTGGGGCTGGGTGACGCGCTGACGGCCACCGGCACGGCGGCCCGGGCCTATCCCGACCTGACCGCGCTCGGCGCGGCGGTCGCCTCCGGTGACGCCGTCCCCGACGTGGTGCTGGCGCCCTGCGACCCGGCGCCGGAGGCCTCCGGCGACGCCGTGCGCGGCGCTGCCCGGCAGGCCCTGGAACTGCTCCAGACGTGGCTCGCCGACGAGCGCTTCGGCTCCTCCCGGCTCGTCCTGGTGACGCGCGGCGCCCTCGCCGCCGTCGACGGCGAGACGGTGCCGGACCTCGTCCACGCCCCCCTGTGGGGCCTGGCACGCTCCGCCCAGTCGGAGAACCCCGACCGCCTGGTGATGCTCGACGTGGACGCGACGGCGGCCCCGGACACCGCTGCCGTCCTCGCGGCGGTGGCTTCCGGCGAGCCGCAGGCCGCGGTGCGCGACGGGCAGGTGCTGGTGCCGCGGCTGGCCCGGGCGGGCACGGCCGGCACGCGGGAGCGGGCGCTCGACCCGGACGGCACCGTCCTGGTCACCGGCGGCACCGGCACGCTCGGCGCCCTGGTGGCCCGGCACCTGGTGACCGAGCACGGCGTACGGAACCTGCTGCTGACCAGCCGTCGCGGGCTCGCCGCGGACGGCGCGGCCGGAACCGTCGCCGAACTCTCCGCGCTGGGCGCGACCGTCACGGTCGAGGCCTGCGACGCCGCCGACCGCGTGGCGCTCGCCGCGCTCCTGGACGCCGTCCCCGCCGACCGGCCCCTGACCGGTGTGGTGCACGCGGCCGGTGTCCTCGACGACGGCGTCCTTCCCGCGCTCACCCCCGAGCGCGTGGACGCCGTCCTGCGGCCCAAGGCCGACGCGGCGCTCAACCTCCACGAGCTCACCCGGGGCCGCGACCTGTCGGCCTTCGTGCTGTTCTCCTCGGCGGCCGGTGTGCTCGGCGCGGCAGGTCAGGGCAACTACGCGGCAGCCAACACCTTCCTCGACGCCCTGGCACAGCACCGGCGGGCGCTGGGGCTGCCCGGCGTCTCCCTGGCATGGGGAGCGTGGGCGGAGACCAGTGCCATGACCGGCACGCTCGACGAGGCGGACGAGGAACGGCTCTCCCGGGCGGGCATGGCCCCGCTCGCCTCCCACGAGGGCCTCGCCCTGTTCGACGCCGGCCTCACCGGCGACCGGGCACTCCTCGTGCCGGCCAAGCTCGACGTCACGGCGCTGCGCGAGCAGTCCTGGCCCGCCGGCGTGCCGGCGGTGCTGCGCGGCCTCGTACGGACCCCGGCACGGCGCGCGCTGGAGGCGGACCGGGGTGAGGCGGGCGCGCTGCGGCGGCGCCTGGCCGCGCTCCCCGCGCACGAGTGGGACGCCGTCCTGCTGGAGGCCGTCCGCACCCAGGCGGCGGTCGTGCTCGGACACGCGTCCGTCGACGAGGTGCAGGCCGGTGTGACGTTCCTGGAGTCCGGGTTCAACTCACTGACAGCGGTGGAACTGCGCAACGCCCTCAACGCCGTCACCGGCCTGCGGCTGCCGCCCACGGTCGTCTTCGACCAGGCGACCCCGGGAGCGCTGGTGGCGCACCTGCGGGCACGCCTGGCGGAGGACGGCGTCGGCACGCCGGCCACCCCGGCCCCGGCGGCGGAGACCGGCGCGGGGGACACCGCTCCCGTCACCATCGCCGGGCTGTACAAGAAGGCGGGCGAGGAAGGGAAGATCATCGAAGCGATGCAGTTGGGCATCGCCGCCTCTACCATCAGTCCGCAGTTCGCCTCCCCCGCCGACGTGGGGACGCTCCCGGACCCCATCCGGCTGGCCCGCGGCGAGAAGCGTCCCGTGCTGCTCTGCTTCCCGTCGTTCAGCGCCACGTCGGGCTCCCACGAGTACGCGCGGTTCGCCGCGGCGTTCCGCGGCAGCCGCGAGGTGCACGTCCTTCCGGAGCCCGGGTTCGCCCCGGGCGAGAAGCTGCCGCAGTCCGTGGAGGCACTGGCGGCCGTCCAGGCGGAGGCGGCGCTCGCCTGCGCCGCCGGTGAGCCCTTCGTCCTCGTCGGCCGCTCGGCGGGCGGCTGGATCGCCCACGCGGTGGCCGCCCGGCTCGAGGAGCTCGGCAGTCCCGCGACGGCCCTGGTCCTGGCCGACAGCTACGCCGTCTCCGGCGCCATGGGGACGGAGCTGACGTCGGCGATGATGGGCGGAGTGCTCCGGCGCGACGGCACGTACTCGTCCATCACCGACCTCACGGTCACCGCGATGGGCGGCTACAACCGGATCTTCGCGCAGTGGGAGGCCCAGCCGATCGGGACGCGGACCCTGTTCCTGCAGGCGGCGGACCCGTTCGCGGAGGACCTGCGCGACCTGCCCAGCGAGGCCTGGCGCGCCCAGTGGAACCTGCCGGCCACCCTCGTCGAGGTGCCGGGGGACCACTTCACGGTCCTGGAGGACCACTCGGAGACGACCGCCCGGGCGGTCGAGGACTGGCTGGACACCCTGGCGTGACCTGCCGCCGGCCGTAGCCGAACGACGTGGCCCGCGCCTTCCGGCGCGGGCCACGTCGTCGTCCGGGGGGAGGAGGAGCGCCGGCGCGGGCACCGGCACTCCCCGTCCGCCTACCCGTGGGTGAACTCCGGCGGCCGCTTGTCCACGAACGCCGACATGCCCTCCTTCTGGTCCGCCGTCGCGAACACCGCGTGGAACAGCCGGCGTTCGAAGCGCACGCCCTCCGCCAGCGTCGTCTCGAAGGCGCGGTTCACGGCCTCCTTCGCCATCATCGCGACCGGCGCGGACATCCCGGCCACGGTCTCGGCGACCGCGAGGGCCTCGGGGAGCAGCTCGGCCGCCGGCACGATCCTCGACACCAGGCCGGCCCGCTCCGCCTCGGCGGCGTCCATGGTGCGGCCGGTCAGGCACAGCTCCATGGCCTTGGCCTTGCCGACGGCGCGGGTCAGCCGCTGGGAGCCGCCGATGCCCGGGATGACGCCGAGCTTGATCTCCGGCTGGCCGAACACGGCGGTGTCGGCGGCGAGCAGGATGTCGCAGAGCATCGCCAGCTCGCAGCCGCCGCCCAGCGCGTAGCCGGAGACGGCCGCGACCGTGGGCGTCCGCAGCTGCCCCAGCCGGTCCCAGGCGGTGAACCAGTCGCTGAGGTACATGTCCATGTAGCTCCGCGGCCGCATCTCCTTGATGTCGGCGCCGGCGGCGAAGGCCCTCTCTGAGCCGGTGAGGACGACGCAGCCCACGTCCGGGTCGCGGTCGAGCGCCTCGGTGGCGGCGACGACCTCGTTCATGACCTGGAGGTTGAGGGCGTTGAGGGCCTTGGGCCGGTTGAGGGTGACGAGCGCGGTGCGGCCCTTGCGCTCCACGAGGATGGTCTCGTACTCCTGGCCGGTGGTGTCGGTCATGCCGGTGTTCCGTTCTGGTCGGTGGGCCGCCCGGACCGCTGCCGGACGGCCCGTACGATGCCGGAGAAGTCCTGGCCGGCTCCGGTGCCCTCGGCGAACTCGGCGTACATCCGCGCGGCGCGCAGGCCCAGTTCGGCGTCCACGCCGCCCGCGCGGGCCGCGTTCGCCGCGAGCCCGAGGTCCTTCGCCATCAGGGGGGCGGCGAATCCGGGCCGGTAGTCGCGCTCTGCGGGGCTGCCCGGCACCGGGCCGGGCACGGGGCAGTTGACGGTGAGGGCCCAGCACTGGCCGGACGCGGTGGACGCCACGTCGTAGAGGGCCTGGTGGCTCAGGCCGAGGCTCTCGCCGAGGACGAACGCCTCACTGACCGCGATCATCGAGATGCCCAGGATCATGTTGTTGCAGATCTTGGCGGCCTGGCCCGCGCCGGCGTCCCCGCAGTGCACGGCCTTCTTGCCCATGGCGGCCAGCAGGGGTTCGGCCCGGGCGAAGGCGTCCGCGTCCCCGCCCGCCATGAAGGTGAGCGTGGCGGCCTCGGCCCCCACGACCCCGCCGGAGACCGGTGCGTCGAGGGCCCGGTGGCCGGCCGCCCGCGCGGCCTCGTGGGCCGCCCGGGCGTCGGCGACGTCGATGGTGGAGCAGTCGACGAACAAGGTGCCGGGCCGCGCCGCGGCGAGGAGCCCCCCGTCCCGGTAGAGGGCGAGGACGTGCCGGCCGGCGGGCAGCATGGTGACGACCGCGTCCGCGCCGGCGACCGCCTCCACCGCCGACGCGGCCGCCTCGACGCCCGCGTCCGCCGCCGCGGCGAGCAGCTCGGGCACCAGGTCGTAGCCGACGACGCGGTACCCGGCCTTGACGAGGTTGACGGCCATCGGGCCGCCCATGTGGCCGAGCCCGACGAAGCCTATGGTGCCGCTCACCAGGCCACCTCCTGCGGACGGTCGCTCGTGGCGAGGCGGAGCTCGCGCGCGCCGAGCGGTGCGAAGAACCGGGCCACGTCCGCGTCGGTGACCTCGGCGAGCGTGGCGGGGGACCAGCTGGGGGAGCGGTCCTTGTCGATCACCTGTGCCCGGATGCCCTCGACGAGGTCCGGCGAGGTGAGGGCCGCGCAGGAGACGCGGTACTCCTGCTCCAGGACCCGCTCCAGGGGCCCGAGGTCCCGCGCCCGGCGCAGGGCGGCCAGGGTGACCTTCAGCGCGGTGGGCGACTTGGCGAGGAGCGTGGTGGCGGCGTCCTTCGCCGCCGGGACGCCGCTGTCCAGCAGCCGGTCCACGATCGCCTCCACCGTCGCGGCCGCGTAGCAGTGGTCGATCCAGTCCCGGTGGGCGTCCAGTTCGCCCGGCGGTGCCTGGCGGACGTGGCGGGCGAGGACGTCGCGCAGCGGGGCGTGCGCGAGGTCGCCGGTCAGGGCGGGCAGCAGCTCGGAGGGCACGTAGTGGTCCGCGAGGCCGCACAGCAGGGCGTCGGCCGCGCCCACCGCCGTGCCGGTGAGCGCCAGGTGGGTGCCCAGCCCGCCGGGGGCGAGCCCCAGCAGGTAGGTGCCGCCGACATCGGGGACGAAGCCGATGCCGGTCTCGGGCATGGCGACGCGGGAGCGTTCGGTGACGATCCGCACGCTGCCGTGGGCGGAGACGCCGACACCGCCGCCCATCACGATGCCGTCCATGACGGCGACGTACGGCTTGGGGTAGCGGGCGATCAGGGCGTTGAGCCGGTACTCGTCCCGCCAGAAGTCCGCCGAGGCGGACCCGCCGGCCCGCGCGTCCTCGTAGATGGACCGGATGTCCCCGCCGGCGCACAGCCCGCGCTCGCCCGCGCCCGTGACGACCACGGTCTCGACGGCGGGGTCCTTCTGCCAGTCCGTCAGGGCCTCCTCGACGCGGAGGGCCATGGCGTGGTTCAGGGCGTTGAGGGCCTTGGGCCGGTTGAGGGTGATGTATCCCGCGCGTCCCTCGGTGCGCAGGAGCACGTTCTCGTCGTCGGTCGGGGTCATCGCAGGGAGCCCGTCAGTCCGCGGGCCACGATGAGGCGCATGATCTCGTTCGTTCCTTCCAGGATCCGGTGCACCCTCAGATCGCGGACGATCTTCTCGATGCCGTACTCACTGAGGTACCCGTAGCCGCCGTGCAGCTGGAGGGCGCGGTCGGCGACCGCGTAGCCGGTGTCGGTGGCGAACCGCTTGGCCATCGCGCACAGCTGCGCGGCCTGCGGGGCGCCCCGGTCCAGCGCGTCCGCGGCCTGCTGGACCAGCGCCCGGGCCGCCGCCAGTTCGGTCGCCATGTCGGCCAGGGTGAACTGCAGCGCCTGGGCGTCGAGCAGCGGCGCGCCGAACGCCTCACGGTCCGCGAGGTACGCCAGGCTGCGGTGGAGCGCGCTCTGGGCGCCGCCCAGGGAACAGGCGGCGATGCCGAGGCGGCCGCCGTTGAGCCCGTTCATGGCGATGCGGAAGCCGTCGCCCTCGGCGCCGAGCCGGCGCCCGGCCGGGATGCGGACGCCGTCGAGGATCACCTGGCGGGTGGGCTGGGCGTTCCAGCCCATCTTCCGTTCGTCGGGCCCGAAGGACAGGCCGGGGTCGTCACGTTCGACGACGAAGGCCGAGATGCCGCGCGGCCCGGCCTCGCCGGTACGGGCCATCACGATGTAGACCTGGGAGGCGCCCGCGCCGGAGATGAACTGCTTGACGCCGGTGAGGACGTAGTCGTCGCCGTCGCGCACGGCGCGGCTGCGTAAGGCGGCGGCGTCGGAGCCGGCGCCCGGCTCGGTCAGGCAGTAGCTGCCGAGCGCGTCCATCGCGCACAGGGCGGGCAGCCAGCGGGCGCGCTGGGCGTCGTCCCCGTAGTGGTCGATCATCCAGGCGACCATGTTGTGGATGGAGAAGTAGCCGGCGACGGAGGGGCAGCCGGTGGCCAGGCTCTCGAAGATCAGGACGCCGTCGGCGCGGGTCAGGCCGGAGCCGCCGGACTCCTCGCGCACGTAGACGCCGCCGAGGCCGAGGTCCGCGCCCTTGCGCAGGACGTCGACGGGGAAGTGCTTGTCCTGGTCCCAGGCGACGGCGTGGGGGGCGAGGTGCTCCCGGGCGAAGTCCAGCGTGGTCTCGGCGATCGCGAGCTGGTCCTCGGACAGCAGGGTGCCGGCCGTCGGGGCGGTCGTGGTCGTCATCGCCGTCACCGCATCGTCGGGATGGTGAAGCTCGCGCCCTCCTTGGCCCCGGAGGGCCAGCGCGAGGTGACGGTCTTGGTGCGGGTGTAGAAGCGGACGGCGTCCGGGCCGTGCTGGTTGAGGTCGCCGAAGCCGGACCGCTTCCAGCCGCCGAAGGTGTGGTAGGCCACGGGCACGGGGATGGGCACGTTGACCCCGACCATGCCGGTGTTCACCCGGCGGGTGAAGTCCCGGGCGGTGTCCCCGTCCCGGGTGAAGATCGCCACTCCGTTGCCGTACGGGTGCTCGCTCGGCAGCCGCAGGGCCTCCTCGTAGTCGGCGGCCCGGACGACGCTGAGCACCGGCCCGAAGATCTCCTCGCGGTAGATCCGCATGGCGGGCGTGACGTGGTCGAAGAGGGTCGCGCCGGCGAAGAACCCGTTCTCGTGGCCGGGCAGGACGAAACCGCGTCCGTCGACCACGAGTTCGGCGCCCTCGGTGGCGCCGATGCCGACGTAGCGGTGCACGCGGTCGAGGGCGTCGCGGCTCACCAGGGGGCCGAAGTCGGCGTCCGGGTCGTCGGAGCGGCCGATCCGCAGGGTGCCGATGCGCTCCTTGAGCCGGGTGACCAGCGCGTCGGCGGTCTCCTCGCCGACGGGCACGGCCACCGAGATGGCCATGCAGCGTTCGCCCGCCGAGCCGTAGCCGGCGCCGATCAGGGCGTCCACGGCCTGGTCGAGGTCGGCGTCCGGCATTACGATCATGTGGTTCTTGGCGCCGCCGAAGCACTGGGCGCGCTTGCCGTGGGCGGCGGCGGTGGCGTAGACGTGCGCCGCGATCTGGGTGGAGCCGACGAAGCCGACGGCCTGGACCCGGGGGTCCTCCAGCAGGGTGTCGACGGCCTCCTTGCCACCGTTGACGACGTTGAGCACGCCCGGCGGCAGGCCCGCCTCCAGGAAGAGCTCCGCGAGCCGCAGCGGTACGGACGGGTCGCGCTCGGACGGCTTGAGGACGAAGGAGTTCCCGCAGGCGATCGCGGGCGCCGCCTTCCACAGCGGGATCATCGCGGGGAAGTTGAACGGGGTGATCCCCGCGGTGACGCCGAGGGGGGCGCGCAGGGAGTGGACGTCGATGCCGGTGCCGGCGTTGTCGGTGAACTCACCCTTGAGCAGGTGCGGGATGCCGGCGGCGAACTCCACGACCTCCAGGCCCCGCTGGAGGTCGCCGTGCGCGTCGGCGACGGTCTTGCCGTGCTCGGAGGACAGCATCCGGGCCAGCGCGTCCCGTTCGCCCTCCACCAGCTGGAGGAACCGCAGCAGCACCCGGGCGCGGCGCTGCGGGTTCCACTCGCCCCACGCCACCTGCGCCTCCGCGGCGTCGGCGATCGCGGCAGCGGTCTCGTCGCGCCCGGCCAGGGGGACCCTGGCCTGCACGGAACCGGTGTTGGGGTCGTGGACGTCGGCGAAGAGCCCCGACGTTCCGGCCTGGCGCCTGCCGCCGATGAAATGGGTGAGTTCACGGACCATGGAAGCCTGCTCTCGTCGGAGGAGAAGCGGGGACGGGCACGGCCGGCCGGGCGGCGGCACCGGGGTGCGGCCGCGGGGCGGGCCGTGGGACGCGGAGGCCGAAGAGCCGCCGGGGCTCAGGGACGCGAGGGCGTCCGCGCGTGCTCCGCCGGATCACCAGGGTCGTGGGTACGGACCGGTGCCATGCGTGTCTGCTCCATCCTCGTGGGTCAACACGGAAGAACCCGCGGCCGGTATCCTGACTTCCGGGTCGTCGCGCGCCGCCCGCCGTCCCGACATCCCGCTCGTCGGTGGCGTGTCGCCGGCGGCACACTCCCCGGTCACAGTGGCGGGACCGTGCCGGACTCACACCGGCTTCCCCGCACCGCGGACCTTGCTGACGAACATATAGTTGGACGTCCTAGTAAGTACACCCCTGCCCACCCCTGTCCCGTGGAAGCGGCGTTCGCAGCCTTGGCAGGCCGCCCGCGGAAGATTCACAACAGTTGACAGAAGGCCAAGGTTGATGGCACGCGGTGCCACTGCCAGAGTCGTCGTGCGACCGGGGACCACCCGGCGGGCACCGCGAAGCGGCACGGCGCGCCGCGCGCGTCCGCTGGAAGTGCCCTCTTCCTTCGCCGGGTTGGCGGAGGTCGCGGGGTCAGCGGACGTTCGCAGGGTGCCGGACGTCCGGCGGGCGATCGCCGCGCGACACCGGGAGACGGAGCATGGCGCACGCGCAGGCGGCGGCAGCGGAATCCAGCCGTACGGCCGGGGCTGAGGGGCCCCGCCCGTCGCCGGGCCCGAGGGGGCCCGGGCTCGCAGGGGAGCGGGGCGCGGGACGGTGAGGGACCGTTCCGCGCCCCGGCGCACGTCCCGGTGCGGGTCAGGGGGCGCGGGCGCGCCGCGTGACCGGAATGCGAACAGCCCTGTCCCTCCCCGGTGTCGAGCGCCTAGGGTGGCCGGTGCAGCTGGTTCGCCCTGCCCGCCAGGCAGGCGCGTCGCAAGAGGGAACCCGGTGGGAATCCGGGACTGCCCCGCAGCGGTGAGCGGGAACGACCGCCGTCATGAGCACTGGGCCGCCAGGCCTGGGAAGCGACGGCCATTAGGTGCCTGCCCGTCGGCCGAGAGCCGGCGTGCGCCAGGCGTGCCCGCGAGTCCGAAGACCTGCCCGCTGTCCGTGCGCGACCCGGTCGCGCGCGGTCTCCCGGTGACCTCGAGGGCGGGTCGGCGTACAGCACCAGGCGGGAAGCGCGGCGTCGTGCCGTACCCGTCCGGACCGTCGTCCCTTCGCGCCCCCGCCAGGCCTCCGGGTTCCTGGACACGAAGCTCGCGAAGGAGAGTTCCTTGACCAGCACGACCGCAGCCGCGGCAGCCCGTGCCACCGTGTACGGCTACCCCCGGCAGGGCCAGGGCCGTGAACTGAAGAAGGCCGTCGAGGGGTACTGGAAGGGCACCGTCACCGCCGCCGCCCTCCGGGATACCGCCGCCGGGCTGCGCCGCGCCACCTGGCGGCAGCTCGCCGGGGCCGGCGTCCACGAGGTGCCCACCGGCGACTTCTCGTACTACGACCACGTCCTGGACACCAGCGTGATGGTCGGCGCGGTCCCCGCCCGGCACCGCGCCGCCGTCGAAGCCGACGCCCTGGACGGCTACTTCGCGATGGCGCGGGGCACCCAGGAGGTGGCGCCCCTGGAGATGACCAAGTGGTTCGACACCAACTACCATTACCTGGTCCCCGAACTCGGCCCCGACACCGTCTTCACCGCCGACTCCGCCAAGCAGGTCGGCGAGCTCGGGGAAGCCCTCGCGCTGGGCCTGGCCGCCCGGCCCGTCCTCGTCGGACCGGTCACCTACCTCCTGCTGGCCAAGCCCGCGCCCGGCGTGGCCGAGGGCTTCGAGCCGCTGACCCTCCTCGACCGGCTGCTGCCGGTGTACGCCGAGGTGCTGGCCGACCTGCGGGCCGCCGGCGCGGAGTGGGTGCAGCTCGACGAGCCCGCCCTGGTCCAGGACCGCACCCCGGCGGAGCTGAACGCCGCCGCCCGCGCCTACCGCGACCTGGGCCGCCTCACCGACCGGCCCAAGCTGCTCGTCGCCTCCTACTTCGACCGCCTCGGTGAGGCCCTGCCGGTCCTGGCCAAGGCCCCCGTCGACGGCCTCGCCCTCGACTTCACCCGCGCGGCCGCCGCCAACCTGGCCGCCCTCGCGGCCGTCGGCGGACTCCCGGGCAAACGCCTGGTCGCGGGCGTGGTCGACGGCCGCAACGTGTGGATCGACGACTTCGAGCAGTCCCTGTCGATCCTGGGCACCCTCCTCGGCCTCGCCGACCGCGTCGACGTGGCCGCCTCCTGCTCGCTGCTGCACGTCCCGCTGGACGCCACCGCCGAGCGGGACCTGGACCCGCAGGTCGCCCGCTGGCTCGCCTTCGCCCGCCAGAAGACGACCGAGGTCGTGACCCTCGCCAGGGGACTGGCCCAGGGCACCGACACCATCGCCGCGGAACTCGCCGCCAACCGCGCCGACCTGGCCTCCCGGGCCGGCTCGGCCCTCACCCGCGACCCGGCCGTCCGCGCCCGGGCCGCCGCCGTCACCGCCGCCGACGCACGCCGCTCGCAGCCCTACCCAGAGCGCACCGCCGCCCAGCGCGCCCACCTGGGACTGCCGCCGCTGCCCACCACGACCATCGGCTCCTTCCCGCAGACCGGCGAACTGCGCGCCGCGCGGGCCGGCCTGCGCGCCGGACGCCTCGACGAGGCCGCGTACGAGCAGCGCGTCGAGGCCGAGATCCGCGAGGTCGTGGCCTTCCAGGAAAAGGCCGGCATCGACGTCCTGGTGCACGGCGAGCCCGAACGCAACGACATGGTCCAGTACTTCGCCGAGCAGCTCACCGGCTACCTCGCCACCCAGCACGGCTGGGTCCAGTCCTACGGCACCCGCTACGTCCGCCCGCCGATCCTCGCCGGGGACGTCTCCCGCCCCGAGCCGATGACGCTCCGCTGGACGCGCTACGCCCAGTCGCTCACGCGGCGCCCCGTCAAAGGCATGCTCACCGGGCCCGTCACCATGCTCGCCTGGTCCTTCGTCCGCGACGACCAGCCGCTCGCCGACACCGCCCGCCAGGTCGCCCTCGCCCTGCGCGACGAGGTGGACGACCTGGAGGCGGCCGGCACCGCGGTGATCCAGGTCGACGAGCCCGCCCTGCGCGAGACGCTGCCGCTGCGGGAGGCCGACCGCCCGGCCTACCTGGCCTGGGCCACCGAGGCGTTCCGCCTGGCCACCGCGGGCGTCCGGCCGGACACCCAGATCCACACCCACATGTGCTACGCCGAGTTCGGCGACATCCTCACCGCCATCGACGACCTCGACGCCGACGTCGTCAGCCTGGAGGCCGCCCGCTCCCACATGCAGGTGGCCGGCGAGCTCGCCGGCGCCGGATACCCGCGCGAGGTCGGGCCCGGCGTCTACGACATCCACTCGCCACGCGTCCCCGATGCGCGGGAGGCCGCGTCCCTCCTGCGCACCGGCCTGAAGGCCATCCCGGCCGAACGGCTGTGGGTCAACCCCGACTGCGGCCTGAAGACCCGCGCCTGGCCCGAGGTGCGGGCCTCGCTGGAGAACCTGGTCGCGGCCGCCCGCGAGGTGAGGGGGGAACTGCCCGGCGCCACCTCCTGAGGGCCGTGCGGCCGGGCGGGCACACCGGCTGCCCGGCCGGCCGCACCCCCGGCCCACCCCCACGCGGTGGGAGAAGGGCCGGCGTTCGTGATCAAATTGCCGTCCGGGGACAGCCGGTGCCGCCCGGTGTGCCCACGGCGGCGATTGGAGCCGTTTCCGCTGGTTGACGTAGTATGTCCCGCGTCGCTCTTGCGTTCGTGACGCGAGGCCGGTACGCGGGGCGGGCTCCGGCCCGGGGGTTGATTTTCGTTCGGCCCGGCAGACGGGTGTCGCCGTGCGACGCCGCGAGCCGGCGGTCCCGGCTCGGCAGCCGGGCGACCGACGAGGCGCACAGACGCTTCCAGCCAGTTCCCAGGCAGAACGGAAAGCACATCGTGGATGTCGGCGCGGCCAACCGGAAGGGCCTCAGCCTCTTCGCCCTGATCATGATCGGGCTGGGTTCCATCTTCGGCTCCGGCTGGCTCTTCGGAGCCGGCCAGGCGGCCCGGGTCGCCGGCCCCGCCTCCCTGGTCGCCTGGGTGATCGGCGCCGTCTTCATCGGCATGATCGCCATGTCGTACGCCGAGGCCGGGGCCGCCTACCCGCTGCCGGGCGCCATGGCCCGCTTCGGCTCCCTCTCGCACGGGCCGGTCCTCGGCTTCGTCACAGGATGGGCCGTCTGGATCGCCACGGCCTCCCTGATCCCGATCGAGGCCATCGCGGGCACCCAGTACATGTCCTCCTGGAACTTCGGCTGGGCCCGCGGACTGGTCACCGACGGCAGCCTCAGCGGCACCGGCCTGGCGACGGCCCTCTTCCTGACGTGCGCCCTGTGGCTGGCCTGCTACTGGTCCGTCGCCCTGCTGGCGCGGGCGAACAACCTGCTGACCCTCGTCAAGTTCGCCATCCCGGTCCTCGCCGTCGCCGCGCTCATCGCCTCCGGCTTCCACACCGGCAACTTCACCGACCACGGCGGCTTCGCCCCGAACGGCTGGTCCGCCGTCCTCACCGCGGTCTCCGCCTCCGGCGTCGTCTTCGCCTTCAACGGCTTCCAGGCCGTCGTCAACCTCGGCGGCGCCGCCAAGGACCCCGGCCGCGCCATCCCGCGCGCCCTCGTCGGCGCGCTGTCCCTGGGCCTGCTCATCTACCTCGCCCTCCAGGTCGCCTTCCTCGGCGCCGTACCGCCGGAGCGGCTCACCGAGGCCGGCGGCTGGAACGGCATCGATTTCGCCTCGCCCTTCGCCGACCTCGCCAAGCTGCTGATGCTGCACTGGGTCGTCACCATGCTCCAGTTCGGCGCCTTCATCTCGCCGAACGGCGCCAACATCGGCAACGTCGCCTCCGCCGCCTACCTGGCGCAGAACCTCGCCGAGACCGGCTTCTTCCCCAAGAAGATCGCCGAGGTGCACCCCCGCTACGGCGTCGCCCGCCCCGCCATGTGGCTCAACCTGGGCTTCTCCGTGCTGCTGCTCCTGACCATCGGGCACAGCTGGGAGGCGCTGGCCAGCGTCGTCTCCGCCGCCATGGTCGTCTCCTACCTCATGGGCCCCATCGCCGTCGGCGTCTTCCGCCGGACCAAGCCGGACCTGCCCCGGCCGTTCCGCCTCCCCGCCGCCACCGTGCTCTGCCCCCTGACCTTCGCCTTCGCCGCCTGCGCCCTCTACTGGTCGAAGTGGCCCAACACCGGCAAGGTCGCCCTGCTGACGCTGGTCTCCGTGCCCGTCGCCGCGGTGGTGCTGCGCCGCCGGGGCGAGAAGAGCCTGCGCCGGCAGTTCGCGCCCGCCTGGTGGATGGTGGCGTTCCTGATGTGGATGGCCCTGCTGTCCGCACTCGGCAGCACGGAGTTCGGCGGTCACGGCGTGATCCCCGGCGGCGTGGACACCGCGCTGGTCGCCCTGTCGTCCCTGGGCTTCTACTTCTGGGCCGTACGCGCCGGGGTCCGGGCCCACGAGGCGGGGCTGCCCGGCCCCGACCCCGTGCTGGGCGCCACCGGGACGGCCGTCCCCGCGCCCCGCAGCCCCGAACCGGTCGCCGCCGTCTCCTGACCCCGCCGGATCCCGTCCCGGCCGGCCGTCGGCCCCGCCGGGGCGGGCCCCTGTCGAACACCGGCCGATCACGAGATATCTTGATGTCGAGCAATGTTGCAGACGTGGAGACGTGGAGCGGAGCACCCGGTGACTGATTCGACCATCATCTATACGCACACCGACGAGGCGCCGGCGCTGGCGACCCACTCGTTCCTGCCCGTCGTCAAGGCGTACGCCGGGGCGGCCGGTGTCGCCGTGGAGACCCGCGACATCTCCCTGGCCGGCCGGATCATCGCCAGCTTCCCCGAGTACCTCGAGGAGGGCCAGCGCATCGCCGACGCCCTCGCCGAGCTCGGCGAGCTGGCCAAGACGCCCGGCGCCAACATCATCAAGCTGCCCAACATCTCGGCCTCGATCCCGCAGCTGAAGGCCGCCGTCGCCGAGCTGCAGAAGCAGGGCTACGCGCTGCCGGACTACCCGGACGACCCCCGCACCGACGAGGAGCGCGAGGTCCGCGCCCGCTACGACAAGATCAAGGGCAGCGCCGTCAACCCGGTCCTGCGCGAGGGCAACTCCGACCGCCGCGCCCCCGCGTCGGTCAAGAACTACGCCAAGACGCACCCGCACCGCATGGGCGCGTGGACGGCCGACTCGAAGACGAACGTCGCCACCATGGGCGTCGACGACTTCCGTTCCACCGAGAAGTCCGCCGTCATCACCGAGGCCGGCAGCCTGCGCATCGAGCTGGTGGGCGACGACGGCTCCACCACCGTCCTGCGCGAGTCCGTGCCCGTCCAGGCCGGCGAGGTCGTGGACGCGTCCGTCATGCGCGTCGCCGCGCTGCGCGAGTTCCTGACCGCGCAGATCGCCCGCGCCAAGGCCGAGGGCGTGCTGTTCTCCGTGCACCTCAAGGCCACGATGATGAAGGTCTCCGACCCGATCGTCTTCGGCCACGTGGTCCGCGCCTTCTTCCCGAAGACGTTCGCGAAGTACGGCGAGGTGCTGATCGCCGCCGGCCTGACCCCGAACGACGGTCTCGGCGGCATCTTCAAGGGCCTGGAGACCCTGCCCCACCTGGGCGAGGAGATCAGGGCGTCCTTCGACGCCGAGCTCGCCGAGGGCCCGGCGCTGGCGATGGTCGACTCCGACAAGGGCATCACCAACCTGCACGTCCCGAGCGACGTCATCGTCGACGCCTCCATGCCGGCCATGATCCGCACCTCCGGCCACATGTGGGGCCCGGACGGCCAGGAGGCCGACACCCTCGCCGTCCTCCCGGACAGCAGCTACGCCGGCGTCTACCAGGCCGTCATCGACGACTGCCGCGCCCACGGCGCCTACGACCCGTCCACCATGGGCTCGGTCCCGAACGTCGGCCTCATGGCGCAGAAGGCCGAGGAGTACGGCAGCCACGACAAGACCTTCGAGATCCCGGTCACCGGCACCGTCCGCCTGGTCGACCAGGCCGGCGACGTCGTCATCGAGCAGACCGTCTCGGCCGGCGACATCTTCCGCGCCTGCCAGACCAAGGACGCGCCGATCAAGGACTGGGTCAAGCTGGCCGTCACCCGCGCCCGCGCCACCGGCGCCCCGGCCGTCTTCTGGCTGGACGAGACCCGTGCCCACGACGCGCAGCTGATCGAGAAGGTCAAGGCGTACCTGCCGGAGCACGACACCGAGGGCCTGGACATCCGCATCCTGGCCCCCGTCGAGGCGACGAAGCTGTCGGTCGAGCGCATCCGGCGCGGCGAGAACACCATCTCCGTCACCGGCAACGTCCTCCGTGACTACCTGACCGACCTCTTCCCGATCCTCGAGCTCGGCACGAGCGCCAAGATGCTCTCCGTCGTCCCGCTGATGAACGGCGGCGGCCTCTTCGAGACCGGCGCCGGCGGCTCCGCGCCCAAGCACGTCCAGCAGCTGGTCAAGGAGAACTACCTGCGCTGGGACTCGCTGGGCGAGTTCTTCGCGCTGGTGCCGTCCTTCGAGCACTACGCGAAGACCACGGGCAACGCCCGCGCCCAGGTGCTCGCCGACACCCTCGACCGCGCGACCGCCACGTTCCTCAACGAGGACAAGTCGCCCAGCCGTCGCCTCGGTGGCATCGACAACCGCGGCAGCCACTTCTACCTGGCCATGTACTGGGCCCAGGAGCTGGCGCAGCAGACCGACGACGCCGAGCTCGCCAAGGCGTTCGCCCCCCTCGCCGCGACGCTGGCCGAGAACGAGCAGGCGATCGTCGAGGAGCTCATCGCGGTGCAGGGCTCGCCGGCCGACATCGGCGGCTACTACCAGCCCGACGTGACCAAGGCGGCGGCCGTCATGCGCCCGTCGGCCACCCTCAACGAGGCTCTCGCGATCCTGGGCTGACGCCCCGCGCGGCGGGGGCCGACGCCCCCGCCCACTCACCGCGACCACTCCGCCCCGGTCGGCATCTCGCCGACCGGGGCGGTGGTGTTTTCCGCCTGGGACGGTGACGGATGGTCCCGGCTCTTGACGTCCCCTTGAGTAGAAGTGCCCCTTTTTGCTGCCGAAATGGGCCATTCCAGGCTGTGAACTGGCCAAGGTGATCAATCGCGCCGCTGGTGGAGGGGAAATGGATCAGCCTGTGCGACGGGAAGGGGAGTCGCGCGAGTGAAGGCTTGAGGGGCTTCCCACCGCTTTCTCGGGGGAAGGTCTGCTCATGCTGAAGTCGTCGCCGTACGTGCGTCGTTGGGCCCTTGTCGTCGCGGTGGTGTCGGTGACGGCGGCCGTGGCGCAGCAACTCCTCATCATCGCCGGCTTCGGCGGGTGGTTACCGGGGTGGCAGCCGTGGCCCTGTCTGCTCCTGGCGGTTCCCTCCTTCCTCATCGCCCTCCGGAGCGGGGCGACGGTCGCCTGCCCGGCGCCGCTCCTGAAAGGCGCCGAGGTCATCCGGCGCGTTCCCGTCGGGGTGTGCGTCCTCGGTGTCCTCGTCCTCACCGCCTTCGTGTGGGCCTCCCTTCAGGAACACGAGCCGCACTTCGGCCATGAAGAGGCGGTCTATGCGAACAAGGCCCGCTCGTGGCTGGAGGGGACGCCGGACGCCGGGTGGGGCCTCTACCGGCCCGTCGGGCTGCCGGCTCTGGGGTACGTCGCCCTGACCGTGCACAACAGCGTCGGCACGCTCCGGGTCGTGGCCCTGTGCGTGGTCCTCTTCACCCTGACCGTCACCTATGTCGTCGCCGCCCGCTGGACGACCCCGAGACGGGCGGTCGTGGTGACGCTGCTCCTGCTCGGCGGGCTCGGGTTCCTTCGCCGCGTGCCCGAGTTCCTGAACGACATCGGCAGTACGGGCCTCCTGCTGATGGTGGTGTTCCTCGTCGCCCTCGCCCAGGAGAAGCCTCGTTCCCGGGCCGTGCTGGGGCTCCCCTTCGTCATCGTTCCGGCCTTCTACTTCCGGTACGGCGTCGTGGGAAACCTGCTGGCCGTTTTCCTGGCGGCCCTCGTGGCGTACGGGCCCCGGGCCTGGGCGGCGCAGTGGCGCCGACTGCTCTGGGCCGTCCTGCTCGTCGCACTCGGGCTGGTTCCCCACCTCGTCCACGCGGTGCGCGCGACGGGTTCGCCCCTGGGCGTGATGACGCGGGCCACCTCCCAGGCCAACCGCGCGTTCTTCGGCGACGGGCTGCTGTACTACGCCGCCACGTTTCCCTACCGCCTCGCCGGTGACCTCGGCGCCGTCGTCATGGTCGCCGGGATTCTCGCGCTGGTCGCCGCTGTGCGGCGCGTCCGCTCAGCCGGGCCCTCAACGATCGAGAGAAGCGAAGACCGCAGACGGGTCTTCCTCGGTCTCACCGCCCTCTTCATGTTCGTCGTCCTGGGATGCACCTCCCATGGCGAACCGCGGTTCGTGTACGTCCCCGTCGTGCTCCTGACCGTGCTCGGCGTGCAGAACCTGGCGGAGCGGTCCGGCCGTTGGTCCGCCCAGACGCTGACCGCTGTCGGCGTTCTCGCGTCGCTGTCCGTCCTGGTCACCGCGCAAGTGGTCGGCCACGGGGCGATGCGGGGGCCCAGCCGGCTGTCCGAGTCCACCGTTCCCGTGGCGCGGAGCCTGACCTCGGACCGGCCCTGCCTCGTCGTTTCCGGCTACGAACCGGAGATGGGCTGGTACTCGGGTTGTGATGCCGTCACCTACGCCCAGTACGAAGAACGCGCGGTGCCCCCCGACATGCGTGTCACCCTCGTGCTCTTCGAACGCGGACGCCTGCAACCAGGGCCGACTGCCGTGAAGGAGCTGGTGGGCGACCGAGAGGTCACGACGTCCGTGAGGGACACGGACGGCTCTCTCGGAACGGCACGGGCCATCACCTTCCGGGAAGGCCGTCGGCCGTAGTCCCGTTCTTCGCCTCCGCCGCCAACCGGCCCTTCCACCGGCGATCTCCCCGATATCGTTGCCGGGACTACGACTTCAGGGGTGGGTAGTGGATCCGTTCGTGACGGCGGTGGTTTCGGCCATGGGGACTGTCACCTCGGGGGCCCTGTCCGGGGCCGGCGGGGAGATGGGGCGGCGGAGTTCCGAGGCGCTGTTCGGCCTCTTGCGGCGGGCGCAGCGTGACGGGGGCGGCAGCGGCGAGGACCGTTCCCCCGGTGACCCTGGTGACCGTGGCGACTCCGGTGACCCTGGTGACTCCGGTGACCAGGGCGGCTCGCCCAGCCTGCCCGTCACCGAGGAGGAGCGGCGCGTGCTGGCCGACAGGCTGGCGGACTGCGCCCGCCGTTCGCCCGAGTTCGCGCGGGACGTCATGCGGTGGGCGCGCGAGAGCGAATGGCTGGCACCCCGTGTCGTACCCGCCGTCGCCCAGGGCGCCTCGCGCCCCCGCATGCTGCCGCCCGTGACCGCCGCCTTCACCGACCGCGACGCCGTACTCGAAGAGATCCAGCAGATGCTCGACGAGGAGGAGCGGCCCGCAGGCTCGCCCGCCGTCGTCGTCCTCGTCGGCCCGGGCGGCATCGGCAAGAGCGCCACCGCCGTGCACTGCGCCCACGCTCTCGAAGAACGTTTCCCCGACGGCCAGTTGCACGTGAACCTGGCGGGCGCCGCGGTGTCGACGGCGCTGGCGCCGTCCGAGGTGCTCGCCCGCTTCCTGGACCGCCTCGGGGTCGCGCCCCGCAGGATGCCGGCCGACGAGCGGCTACGGGAGGAGCTGTACCGGGACTGCACGGCGGACCGGCGCATGGTCGTCGTCCTGGACGACGCCGCCTCCGCGTCCCAGGTCAGACCGCTGCTGCCCGCTGCCGCCGGCGCTCTGGTCATCGTCACCAGCCGGCGCCGGCTCGACGGGCTCGTGGCCGGCACCGGGGCCCGCCACATCGTGCTGCCGCCGCTCTCGCCGGCCGACTCGGTGCGTTTGCTGGGCCGCATCGTCGGCCGTGGCCGGATGGCCGGCAGGGAGGCCGGCGCCCGGGCGGTGGCGGCACGATGCGGCGGCATTCCCCTCGCGCTGTGCGCCGCGGGCGCCAGTGTCGCCGTACGGGAGCACCTCACCTTCGACGCCGTGGACCGGCGGCTGTCCGCGGCGGAGTACGGTCCGGACGAGGAGGCACCCGCGGTGAACGGCGGCGACCCGGCGGACCCGGTACGACGGGTCAACGACGTCACGTACGCGGAACTGAGCCCCCGCAGCGCACTGCTGTACCGGATGGCGGGGGCGTGGGCCTGGCCCAGCGTCACCGTGGCCGTCGCGGCGAAGGCCGCCGGCATCGGCGAGGACGAGGCGCGGGCGTCCCTGGAGGAACTGGCGGAGGTCCACCTCATCGAGGAGGTCGGCGAGGAACGGTACCGCTTCCACGACCTCGTGCGCCTGCACGCCAGGGAGCGCGCCGAAGCGGAGGACGGCCATACGGCCGTCGCGGCCTCCGTACGCCGGGTGGCCGGCTGGTACCTGGGCTTCGCCGCGGCCGCCGACCTCCGCGTCGTTCCGGCACGCTGGCACCTGGGCCCCGCCTACCTGCGACTGGCCCCGCCGGCGGAGCGCGGCCCCGAGGACGGCCGCGCCGCCCTCGCCGCACTGCGCCACGAGCGGGAGAACCTCGCCGCGGCGGTCCGCGCCGCCGCGCACCACGGCTTCGACGAACTCGTATGGCAGCTCTGCGAGGCCATGTGGGGCCTGCACCTGCGCCTCGGCTTCCACGAACAGTGGGTGGAGAGCCACCTGCTGGGAGCCGACGCCGCGCGCCGCTGCGCCGAGCAGTTCGGCGACCCGCGGGCGGAGGGCAGGATGCTGGTCCAGCTCGCCTTCGCCCACATGGGGCTCGGCCGCCTCGACGAGGCCGAGGAAGCCCTGGCCGCCGCCGCCGTCACGGACGAACGGGCGGGGCACCACCGCGGCCGGGCGACCGCCGTCGAGGTCCTCGGACTGCTGCGCCTGCGCCAGTGGCGGTACGCGGAGGCGGAGGAACGCTTCACCGAGGCCCAGCGGATCCTGGCACGTGTCCGCCCGGGTGAGGACGGGTGGGAGGACGTGCCGCGGGCCCTGGCGATCCTGGAGCACCACATCGGCCGCGCCCTGCGCGGCCAGGGGCTCCTCGCCGACGCCACGCGCCGGCTCCTCGACGCCCTCGCGCGCTTCCGAGCCCTCGACGTGCCCGACCTCTACAACGAGGGACGCGTGTACATGAGCCTGGGCGAGACGCACCTGGACGCCGGCGAGCCGCGGCTCGCCCGGGTCTGCCTCGACAGGGCCGTCTCCACCATGGGCGACGAAGGAGCCGCACTCCAGCTCGCCGACGCCGCCGAACTGCGGGCCCGCTGCGCCCGGGACCTGGCCGAGCCCGCCGAGGAGGCCGCCGCCCTGCGGACGGCGGAGGGCCTGTACGACACGGCCGGTGACCACGAGTCCCTGGCCCGGGTCCGGGCCCGTCTGACGGAGCTGGGCGAGGGGGGCGACCGGTAGCCGGGGGCCGCCGGTTAGGGGGTGTCCGATGGGTCGGCACGGGCCCTGCGCCTCCCCCGGCTACCGCCGGGGGAGGCGCCCCCGGGCACGGCACCTCGCCGCGTTGTCGCAGCAGCCGAGGACGCCCGGTCCGAGGCGGACGCTCCGCCCTGTGAACCCTCCCCGGCTACCGCTGGGAGGTGCCCCAGCATCGGACACCGCGGGACTGGCACCGACCCATCGGACGCCCCTTAGGTCGTGTCCGCGAAGCAGCGCCGTGCGCCCGTAGGGCGTGGCCCGGGGCGCCTGGTGCTGGGGCACCTCCCAGCGGTAGCGGGGGGAGCTCGCGAGGCGGAGGGGTGTCCTCGTACCGGGCGTATTGGGGCGCTCCCGACAACGCAGGGAGCGCGCGTGCTGGGGGCACCTCCCAGCGGTAGCTGGGGGAGCCCCGGGTCAGGCGGGACTTCGCGGACGCCCCCTAGCCCATCCTCCGCACGGCCACGTGGTGCCGGACTCCGCCCGTGAGTACGACGATTCCCGGCGCCGCCTCGTCGAGGGACTTGCCGCCGCCGAGCCAGGCGTGGAGCGCCGACGCGTAGGCGGCCGGGTCGCACAGGTCGGCCCTGCCGTCCCCGTCCGGGCCCGCCGTCAGGCGCACCAGGTCGCCCTCCCGGGTCCGTACGGCGCAGCGGTCCGGCCCGTCCACGTAGGCGGCGAGGGCGCAGTGGCGGTGGCGGGCCAGGACCTCCGAGGTCCAGGTGCCGGGAGGCCCGACCCTCGGGTCGTCCCCGGCCGCGTAGCGCACGATCACGTCGGCGACGGCGAGGCGGCCGGGGTCGCGGGTGTCCTCGTGCACGGCCGTGTGGGCGGCGTCCGCGTCGGCGTCCTCCGGCTCGTGATCGGCGTCGGTGTAGCGGGTGACGGCGATCTCCGGCGGGTCGGCGCTGAGCAGCCGGGTCAGCACGCGCACAGGCGCGGTGCGTTCGGCGGGCTCGTACGCCGGCAGCGGCAGCCGGTCCAGGAGGGCCGGCCGGTCGCCCGGTTCCGGGATGCCGATGAGGTCGTAGAACAGGCGGCGCAGCAGCGCGGCCGACTGGCCCGGCGACGAACTCGTCTGGGCGGCCAGCGCGGCGTAACGGGCTGGGTCGTGGGTCCTGACGGCGCGGTCGATCTGGGTGCGCAGGCTGCCGGACGGCCGCAGTCTCGGCGCCGCCCGGCCGAGGGCTGCGACGGGCGAGTGCGGGTCGAGGTCGGCTTCGGGGAAGGCGCCGAGGAGAACGGGCGTGCCGATGGACGCGGCGTAATAGGTGACGCTGCTGTGGTCGCCCAGGACGCAGTCCGCCGCTATCAGCGCCTGCCGCCAGCCTTCGAGCGGGGATATCAGGGTGAGACCGGCGCGTCGGGCGCGGTCCAGCCAGGCGCGGATGCGGCCGGGGCCGTGGCCGTGCCAGATGTTGGGGTGCAGGACGGCCACCGCGCGGTACTCGTCGGCGGGCAGCTCGGCCGCGAGGCGGGGCAGCAGCCAGGGCAGCAGGTCGTGGCCGCCGGGTTCCCCGTCGCCGAAGAGGGACCGCGGCGACCATGTCGAGCTCACCACGACCAGCCGCTGGCCCGGCGTCACACCGAGGGCGCGCCGGAAGCGTTCGCGCCGGGGGAGTGCTTCGAGGACGCGGTCGTAGCAGGGGTCACCGGCCAGTACGGCCGTGGGCGCCGCTTCGGGACACCCGGCGACGAGGCGGTCGAGCTGTTCCGGGTGCGAGAGGACCGTGGCGGCCGCGAGAGGGCGCCCGTCCCGCAGGAGCCAGTCGGGCGACAGGCCGAAGACCGGATCCGGTGTCCGGTGTCCGGTGTCCGGTGTCCGGTGTCCGGTGTCCGGTGTCCGGTGTCCGGTGTCCGGTGTCCGGTGTCCGGTGTCCGGTGTCGCGAGCCTTTTATTGTAGCCAACGCCATGGGACAGTACGACCAACTTCCCCTGAAGCAGGTCGAGTTCTCCACCGTAGCTCGCCGAGACCGCCAAGTCGAAGGTCGTCTCCTTCGCCTGCTCCCAGGGCAGGACCGGCAGTCCTGTCGCCGCCAGCAGCTCGGGCACGCCGGCCAGGAAGGGGGACGAGCCCGTGCACGTGACGAACAGCTGCACCCGCAGGTCGTCGTCGAACAGCGGGAGCACGTCCAACAGCCGGGTGGCGGACGTGACGTTGTGCACGACGAGGAGGACACGGCGACAGGCCGCGCGGGTGACCCACCGCCCGGCGTCCGCGCCGACCGGAACCCTCAGCCGCACTGTGCCCGTCACCCTCGCGCATCCCCTCGCCGCCCCGTGAACAATGCCGCGCGCGATGCTATCGGTTCGCCCCGCCGGGGCAGCCGCCGCTCGTTCCGCACCCTCAGGGCCCCGCGTGGACGCGGCGGGCCCGGAGGCTGGGCGTCGCGGGGTAGTCCGCCCTGACGCCGCGCACCGCACCGCGGGGCCCACGCCGTACGGCTCACGTCGAGCGCCCCGTCCCGGGTGCGGAGCGTCTCGTCCACGCCCCGGGCGATACGGGCACCCACCACGTCGTCGACGTGCCACAGCGAACCGGTGGCGTGCGGGAAGCGCGGCCAGCTGAAGGGCGCTGACGAGGTGTACGGACTCGTCGGCGAGGTTCGGCTGGTGCGCAGGGTGTCGCAGGCGGACAGGTAGGCCGGGCGCGCTTCCGGGAGCCGCAGCCGGGACCGGTCGCGGACGGTGGGCCGTTCCTCCGCCGGGCCGTGCAGGACGAGCCGGCCCGGCGAGGACCGGTGCGCGTCGGTGACGGCGTGACAGGCGAAGTGCGCGTACGCGTGCTCGCGCAGCCGCGCGTCGACCACCGCCCGGGTGGCCTCGGCGCCGTCCAGGACCGCGGTGCCATGGAGAGCCCCCGGTCCGCTGGGGCGCGACACCGCCAACCGGATGCCGGGGCTGTTCCGGCAGGGCGACTGACCGGGGCGGGCCGACCCCCGCACCTCCCTGTGCCCGGCCCGGCGCCGGTCGCCGGGGCCGGGACCAGGCACTTTCGCGGGACGCGGCCGCCGCGAGGCCCCGGCCGCGGCGGCGGTGACAGCCTGCCCCGCCGCCCCGGGCTCCCCGGACGCCGGCCGCGCTGTCCCTCGAACGGGTGGGTCCGCCGACTTCCGGCCGTCGCCCCGGGATGACGGGGCGGGCCACCGCGGGCATCATGCGACTCATGGAACTGGAACCTGACGAACTCTCCGAGGACGAGATCAACGATCTCCTCGACGACGATCGCGAGGCCGGTTGGGACGACGAGGGGTACGACCCGGACTGGTGAACGCCGCCGCGCCGGGCGACGCGTCCGCACGTCCGGGCGGGGCGCACGGCCGCGAGGCCCAGGCGCGCCGGCGCCTGGGACGCCGCGTGGCGCGCGGCGTAGCCCGTTGCGCCGACCACCCCCAGGCGGCGGCCGGACGGGGCAGGCCCTGCCCGGCGGCGCCGGCGGGCCAGCGCCGCGGACCCGCCGGACCATGACGGTCCTGCGCCCGGGTTCCTCGTGCGCGTCGCCCGCTCCCGCGTGGGCACGTCCGGTCCGCGACCGTGCACGTCACCCATCCGCGCAACACCACGTGCCGTCGCCGTCGCCGTCGCCGTCGCCGTCGCCGTCGCCCTGGAGCCGCGCTACCCCCGCCTGAACGTGACACTCGCGCTGACCGTCGTGGACCCGGCCCCGCCGAGAAGCCGTGGTCAACCGGATGGCGGGCCTCCTGTCCGCGGCCACCGCACAGCGGCACACGTACGACCGCAGCCACTTCCTGCGGGCCGTCGGCGACCCGCCCGGCCCGCCCCCCCTCGACCACGCCCCCCGTCCGCACCCTCGGCGGCATCCCGGCCACCGGCTGACCCACACCGCCGAACGGTTCCCCCAAGTGCCTGGTGAAGGGTCACAAGGTTCTTTGTGTCCGGCCCCATGGCGGAAACTCTCCGCTCCCCGGCATGCTTCTCGACATCGCAGCCGCCACGGGGGAGGTGTAGTGGGCAGCAAGGGCATGACCGGTCAAGTGAAGGAGCGTCTCCTTCCTTTCCTGGAATTTCTTTCCGGGGGGACGGAGAAAGGGGACAGCGATGCCTCGGCATTGCGGCGCGTCGAATTCACCGCGGCTCTCGGACTGTGTCTGAGTTCCGCCGAATTCCTCTGTGACGCCGCACGGTCGCGCAGGGGCGCGCCGCACACCCTGCCGGCGAGCCGGACGGTCGGCCTGCTCGTGCACGGCTCCCGCCTCGCGGCGGCGGGCGCCCTCGCCTCCGGCCGGTGCCGGCCCGCCTCCGGCGCCGTGTGCAGCGGCTACCTGGCCGTCTCCGACGCCCTGCTGCAGCGGGCTCAGCCACACGGCCGGGACGGCGCCGACCAGTTGCAGATGCTGCTGATGACCGCGCTGACCCTGGCCCGGGCGGGGCGGGGCGACCCCGGGATCGACCGCTGGGTCCTGCGCTTCATCGCGGGGCAGTGCGCGCTGGCGTACGCCTCCGCGGGCGCGGCCAAGGCGGCGTCGGCGACCTGGCGCGAGGGGCGTGCGCTGCCCGGCGTGCTGCGCACGCGGTCCTTCGGGCACCGCGGCGCGCACCGGTGGGCCGTCCGCCATCCGCGGGCCACCACCTGGTTCGCCCGGGGCGTGATCGCTGCCGAACTCGCCTTCCCACTTGCCCTGGTGACGCCACGCCCGGTCACCCGGACGCTGCTGGCCACGGCGAAGGCCTTCCACCTCGGTACGGCGGCGGGCATGGGGCTGAACCGTTTCTCCCCGGCCTTCTTCGCCGCCCACCACGCCGTCCGCCGCTGTGCGCGGAACCGGGGGACGGGGGAGAAGGCCACGACGGCGGCGAGCCGCGGCACCACGGTCCTGCGGGCGATGACCGCGGCGGGGCTGACGGGCTGGCTCGCCCTGACGCTGGCGGCCCAGCACCCCCGCAGCCCGGGCACCTGGCAGCGCCGCCTGGACCGCTACCGCGTCCTCATCCCCGACTGGCGCTTCTACAGCCCCGAACCGACCGTCCACGACGTCCACCTGCTCTACCGCGACCGCCACGCCGACGGCACCGCCACGCCCTGGCGGCGGGGCACCCGCTACGCGTCGCGCCGGGCACGGCACGGGGTGTGGAACCCGGGGAACCGGCTGGCGAAGGCTCTCGCCGACCTCGCCGGCCGCCTGGGTGAACCGGATTCTGCGCGACTGCTCCTGGAATTCGTCGTCCACGGACTGCCGCACGCACCGGATTCCGTGCAGACGCAATTCATGGTCGTCACGACGGCCGGCTACGAGGAGACCGAGAAAATGGCGGTCCTCGGCGGGCTCGCCTGGCACGCGCTGCCGAACACGCGGCGGCCGGGCACCGAATACTCCGGCGGAATTCCCGCCGGTGACAAGGAAAAACCGCAGAACAAGGAGTTCTCATGAACAACGACATCCTGGAGATGGACGAGCTCGACTTCCAGCTGGAGGAGCTCTCGGTCCTGGACATCGCCGACGCGCGTGCCCTGCCCGAGCTCGGCGCCTCCAACGGCAGCATCGGCTGCTCCTCCTCGACCTGCTCCTCCACCTGCTGCTGCTGAACCCCAGCAGCCGCCGCACCGACCAACGAGACGGGAGATCATCGTGAACAACGAGATCCTTGAGATGGACGAGCTGGTCTTCCAGCTCGAGGAGCTGTCCGTGCTGGACGTGTCCGACGCGGTCGCCCTGCCGGAGATGGGCGCCTCCTCGGGCTGGGGCTGCTCCTCCTCCACCTGCTCCTCCTGCTGCTGCTGACCCGTTCAGCGACGCCTTGAGGCTCAGGCCGCTGACGGCCGAGCCCCGGACTCGTCAATCCGGAACCGGGCCGAAGACCGGCCCCAGACCCGGCCCCTTGACTCAAGGATCTGGTTCCTTGGGCCAAGGGCCCACCAGAAAGACCCCATGGAGCAGCACGAACGCCTCGGCGAGGCGCAGAAGATCCGCCTCTACCTCCACACCACCCGGCAGCGCGCGTTCATCCGGGAACGCCTCCACCCGCTCCTCGCGGACTTCTCCCGGCAGCATCTCCTCCCGGTGCGCCTCATGCGCCGGGGATGGCTCCACGGCCCGCACGTCGAGCTGGTGGTCCGCCCCCACGGGGGCAGGACCTGCGACGTCGCGGAACTTGCCCCGCGCCTGGCCGGCGCCGTCCACGGCATCACCCCCGAGCCGGTGGACGAGGACGCCTACCTGCGCAGGGCCGGGCAACTCGGCCGGATGGAGAACGTCCCCGGCCCCTACCTGCCGGTCCACGCGCACGGCACCGTCGACGTGCCCGCGATGGGGGACGACGACCGCTGGCCCCGCCCCCTGGGGGACGTGCGCGACGCCGTCCTGACGGCCCTCACCGACGCGGCGTGCGCCGAGACCGAGCCGGACGCCGCGCGACGCAGGACCCGGCTCGCCGCCGTCATGGCGGCGCTCGCGGCGAGCAGCCCCGTGGGCCTCGGCCTCGGCGCCATGTCCTACCGCTCGCACTCCGAGGCGTTCTTCGCGCTCAGCCCGCACACCGACGTGCGCGCCGCCTTCACCCGGCGCTTCGAGCAGGAGGGGGACGCCTTCCGCGAGGTCGTGCGCCGCCAGCTGAGCTCCGGCACGCCCACGGACCTCCGCCCCTGGACGAGCGCCTTCACCTACGGCTGGGGCGCCCTCGACGCCCTCGGCTCCGCCGGCGTGCTGACCGCCGAGACCGTCGCCGCCATCAGCGCCGACCAGGCGGGCCGGGCGACGGCCCGCCCGAAGACGCACTTCCACCGCACCTTCGACGACCTCGGCCTCCTCGACCGGCCCGCGCACTGGTTCCTCGCCTACCGCTGCCTGCTCAACTTCCTCTACACCGCGCTGCCGTTGCTGGACGTCACCCCCGTCGAGCGCTACTACCTCTGCTTCGCCCTCAGCGAGGCCCTCGACCAGGAGACCGGCTCCACCTGGGAGCAGCGCCTGGACGACGTCCGCGACGAACTCACCGGCGGCTGAACCCGCGACGGCCCATCGAACTCGTCACTCTTCCTTCGTATTCCTGGTAGGAAACCCATGCAATTCGGCATATCCCTGCTCCCGGACGTCGAGCCCGAGACGCGCTCACCCGTCGACTACTACCGGGACGTGCTGGCGATGTCCCGGCTGGCCGAGGAACTCGGCTACAGCCACGTCAAGATGACCGAGCACTACCTGATGGGCTACGGCGGCTACTGCCCAAGCCCGCTGAACTTCCTGTCCGCGGTGGCCGCCCAGACCAGCCGCATCAGGCTGTTCACCGGCTGCATCCTGCCGGTCTTCCACCACCCCGTGAAGCTCGCCTCCTACACGGCCATGGTCGACGCCATCAGCGACGGCCGCCTCGACGTGGGCTTCGCCCGCGCCTACCTGCCGTACGAGTTCGAGACGTTCGGCGTCCCGATGGACACCAACCGGGAACGGTTCGAGTCCACCATCGAGACGGTGATCAAGCTCTGGACCGAGGAGAACGTCTCCGCCGAGACGCCGTTCTTCTCCTTCCGCGACGCCACCACCCTGCCGCGCCCCACCCAGGCCCCGCACCCGCCGGTCTACCTGTCGGCCGTACGGACCCCCGAGAGCTTCACCCGCATCGGCGAGCTCGGGCACGGCCTGATGATCACGCCCAGCGGCATCGAGCTGAACGCCGAGCAGGTCCACCGCTACCGCGAGGCGTTCAACGCCCACCACGGCGACTCCGGCAAGAAGCCCACCGTCGTGGCCAGCCTGCCCCTCTACGTGGCCGAGACCGACGCCGAGGCCGCCCGGATCGCCGACCCGTACCTGCGCGAATACCTGCGGGTGTGGATCAAGTCCACCGACTCGTGGGACAACGCCACGTCCAAGGACTACCCCTCCTACACCGGGCTGAGCCGCTACCTGCGCACGCTCACCCCCCGGGACATGCGCGTCTCGGGCAGCGCCTTCGTCGGCTCACCCGAGCGCGTCGCCGAGCGCGTGCGCGGCTACGTGGAGGCCCTCCAGGGCATCGACGTGATCCTGTGGCAGGTCGACTTCGGCGGCATGCCGTACGAGGTGGCCGCCCCCAGCATGGAACTTTTCGCCAAGGAGGTCATGCCGAAGGTGGTCGACCTGTGACCGGTAACCCGAAGGACGTCCGGACCCCCGCCACCGGCGTGGCCGACGTCGTGCAACTGCGCCTGAACCCCCTGTCCGGCCGGCGGCTGTCCGTACCCGCCATGCGGGCCCGGCTCGACGAACTGATCACCACCTGGCAGGCCCGCGAAGCACTCGCCCAGCCCGCCTGCGACGCCCTCTACGAGCTGGTGGCCGCCGCCGAGGGCAAGGAGCGCGGCAGACTGCTCGCGCTCAAGCGCGCGGTGTTCAACGGCAAGGACCCCCGCCCCGCCGACCTGCTGGAGCCGCTGCCCGAGGAGGTCACACGCTGGGCCGGGGCGCAGCGCGCCCACCGGGCCGCCGCCGACGCGGTCGAAGCCCTGTCCGGGCGGACGGCCGAGGAGGAGCGCACGATCCTGCTGGAGACGCTGCGGGACGACGACTTCCGGGCCTCGCTGGCCCTCGTCGCCCCCGGCGTGTACTCCGCCGTCCAGCGCTACCTCGCCGGCGACGGCCTCGAACAGCGCGACCGCAAATCCGAGCGCGGCATCTTCCAGTACCTCTCGCGGGCCATGCTGCGCACCAGCCCGCTCTCCCGGTTCACCGCCACCGGCCTGTTCGCCTGGGGCGAGGACGGGCTGCCCATGGACGGCGCCGACGAGGGCGCGCGCCGGGGCGACTCCCGCGTCTCCGTCGACCGCGCCCTGTTCTCCTACGTCTGCGGCGGCCTGGTCGAGCCGGCCGAAGCCGGCACGCTCGTCAAGCGGCACCCGACCGTGGTGGCCGAGAACAACCGGCTCGTCTACTCCCGTCCGGAGGGCGACAAGGTCCGGATGCTCTCCACACCGCTCACCCGGCCGCTGCACGCCCTGCTGAGCCTGACGCTCACCGGGGCGCGCGAGGCGACGGAACTGGGCGCCGAGATCGCCGCCAGGCTGGGCGTCCCCGAGGACAAGGGCATGGCGGTCGTGCGCGGCGCGCTGCGCGTCGGCATCCTCATCCCGCTGCCTCCCGTGGACGACCAGGCCGTCGACATCGTCGCCGAGGCCACCGAGGTCCTGGGGGACCGCCACCCGCGGGCGGCGGCCGAGTTCGCCGCCCTCGACCGGGCCCTGAAGACCGTCGCCACCGGCTCCGTGGACGACCGCGTCGCCGCACTGGAGGACGTCCAGTCGGTGGAGAGCCGCCTCATCCAGCTGTCCGGCCGGCCGGCCCGGCTCCAGGTACACGAGGACCTGGCGCTGCTGCCGGGCCGCGTGGACGCCTCCCGGCACCGCAAGGCCCTCGGCGACCTGGCCGCCATGCTCGAGCTGCGCTCCGTCTTCGACCGCCAGCACGACGTCCGCGCCATGCTCGTCGCCTGCGCCGTCGACCTGCTCGGCAGCGGGTTCGACGTGCGGCTGGTGGACGTCGCCGAGGACCTCGTGACGATGTTCTACCGCCGGGAGAACGCGCTCGACGACAGCACCCTGGCCGACCTCGGCCCGGCCGACGGCTCCCTGGCGGCCCTGTACAAGGTGCGCGAGGACGTGCTGACCGAGCTGGTCAAGGACGTCTGCCGGCACACGGGCGCCGAGGAGACGAACCTCGACCCCGCCCGCTTCGCCGGCCTGTCCGCGCAGCTCCCCGAGCGTTTCCGCCGCATCCCCTCCGCCTACGGCGTGCTGGTGCAGCCCGCCGGCGACCGGCTCGTGGTCAACGACATCTACCCCGGCCACGGCATGACGTACACCCGCTTCCTGGCCCAGGACCAGGCGGACGGCGGGCGGGCCACCGCCTCGCTGCGCGACCGGCTGACCGGCCTGTACGGCCCGGCCGTGCGCGAGGACCACGGGCTGCACGACGCGAACATCAACCATCACGTCCGCGTCCTCGACGAGACCGTCACCCCCCAGCAGTGGGCCGGCATCCGGCTCGTGCACGACCCGGAGGCCGACGAGCTGTTCCTGGCCGACGCTGGCGGACAGCGCGTGGTGATCGTGCCCCTCGGCATGAAATGGCCCGAACTGCTGCCGGAACCGCTGCGGATCGCCAGCTGGCTGTTCGACACCGGCCGTCTGGTCACCGACGTCGTCCACCTCGCCCACCAGCGCACCGGCCTCGGCCTGTCCACCACCGCCTA
Source organism: Streptomyces cinnamoneus (assembly GCF_002939475.1). NCBI lineage: Bacteria > Bacillati > Actinomycetota > Actinomycetes > Kitasatosporales > Streptomycetaceae > Streptomyces > Streptomyces cinnamoneus. The sequence goes on from NZ_PKFQ01000001.1 coordinate 6,086,713, forward strand.
CCCCAGGGTCACCTTCGGGGACGTCGTCATGCACCGCCGCCGCTGGTACTACGGCACCGACCTCCCGCTCGCCGGGGAGTCGCGCGCCGAACACCTGGTGCGGCTCACCGAGTGGCGGGCCCGGCACGGCGTCCCCGAGCAGGTGATGGCGAAGACCCCGGCCACCGACACCGACCTGAGCGACCTCGACGAGCGCGCGGGCCAGATCTCCTACATGCGCAAGCGGCTCCAGGACAAGCCGCAGTACCTGGACCTGGCGAGCCTGACCGCCGCGCGCGTCATGCCCCGCCTCCTGGAGCGCCGCAACGAGACCTACTTCGAGGAGGCGCTGCCCGCGGTCCGCGACGGCCGCAACGCCTTCGAGTGGGTCGTGGAATTCGACCGCGCGCCCTTCGGGACGTTCTCCGCGGACAGGAAGGACCGTCCGTGACCCAGACCGTCAAGATGCGGCCCGGCGCGCACTACGCCGGGGTGGCGGAGGGCGTCTACTTCCGCACCGCCCGCGGCACGTTCGTCCTGCGCGGCCCCTCCGGCCTGCTGCCGCTCGTCGACCGCTGCGTGCCCCTGCTGGAGGACGGCACCACCGAAGCGGCCCTGACCGACGCGATCGGCGGGCCCCGCGCCCACGGCGTCGTCAAGGCCCTGCTCTCCGCGCTCTCCGCCAAGGGCATGCTGCTGGACCTGGCCGCCGCCGGCGGCCCGCCCCCGGCGCAGCCCGAGCGCGCCCGCTTCGGCGACGTGCTCGCCCACCTGGAGACCCACGGCGACGCCCCCTTCGCCGGCTTCCGCCGGCTGCGCGCCACCCACGCCGACGTCGTGGGCCCCCTCGACGCGGCCTGCTCCCTCGCCGACGGCCTGGCCGACATCGGCGTCGGCCGGATCACCGTGCACGGCCACGACGCCGCCGACTGGCCCGGCAGGACCTCGGACGAGCACACCGCCGTGGCCTTCGCCGACGGCCCCGCAGCCGACGACATCCCCGCGGACCACCGGGTCCTCGTCGCCGTCGTCGAGGACCCGGGCACCGAACCCCCCGGCCGGCTCCGCGACGCGCTGCTCGCCGGCCACGGCGCCGTCGCCGTGCTGCTCACCGACGACATGGCCCTGGTCTCCCCGTACCTGACCCGCCCCGAGGACCTCACCACCCTGTGGGCCGCCTGGACGCGGGCCCGGGCCTGGTTCACGGCCGAGGGCCCGACGCCGGCCCGCCGGCCGCTCAGCGCCGTGATCGCCGGCTCGCTGGCGAGCCACCACCTGATGGACGCCGTCGGCGTCGGCCGCACGGATCGGCCCGAGGCCGCGGTCGTCACCGGAGCCCAGCTGACCGTGGAACGCGTCGCCCTGCCCGGCCCGGCCGGCGCCGGCACCGAGCCGGCGGCCGCCCCACCCGAGGACGAGCCGGCCGACGCCGTCGCCGCCCTGGTGTCCGCGGCCGTCCTCGGGGAACGCTGGAGCGGGCTGTTCTCCTGGGAGATCGTCGACGCGCTGCCGCAGCTCCCGGTGGCCAACACCCCCGTGCGCGGCCGGGTTCCGGGCCTGCCCGCCACCCTCGTCGGCTTCGGCCCCGACCAGGCCCACGCCGGAGTGCAGGCCATGCTCGACGCGCTGCGCCTGACCCTGCCCCCGACGCCGGACGCCCCCGGCGACGCGGTGGCCGCCGCCGGCGTCGACCCCCTGCGCCGCACCGTCGACGGCGCCCTGCGCCTGCTGTCCCTGCGGCCGCCGGCCGAGGGCGAGGAACAGCCGATCGGCTGGGACGACGTCACCGACCTCCAGGCCCGCAGGCTCTGGCGGGCCCTGCGCGACTACGAGGACGTCGACTTCACCGCCACCGTGCGCACCTGGGACGCACTCGGCTGGTGCGCCGTGCGCCTCACCGGCACGACCACCGGCGAGACCCTCGCCTGGCAGTGGGGCGACACCCCGGGCGACGCGCTGCACATGGCGCTCGCCCAGGCCCTCTCCCGCCGGCAGAGCGCCACCGTCCTGGGCACCACCGGCGAGGTGACGTGCGCGGGCACGGTCGTCTGCGCCTACCTGCCCACGCGCCTGCTGCGCGCGCTGGCGGAGCGGCTGCACGCCCTCCCCGGCACCCTCCGTACGAGCGAACGCCCGGCGGACCCGGTCCTGGGCCGGCTCCCCCTGCACAGCGGCTGGATGTGGTGGTCATGACCCTCACCGACCCGGGCCCGGCCACCGCCGCCCCGACGGCACCCGGCGCCCTCCTCGCGCCCGGCGTCCCGGCCGACTGGCCCTGGCCCCCCGCGTGCGGTGACGAACTCGTCACCGTGGCGGGCGCGTTCGACGAGGAGTGGGAGACCGCGGCCCACTGCCGCGCGGTCGCCGAGGGACGCCCCTGGCTGAGCGTGCGGATCACGGCCGCCGAGATCCTCGTCGGCCCGCTGTGGACCCCCACAGCAGCCGTCGGCTGCTCCGGCTGCGCCGAGACGCGTGCCCTCGCCGCCGTCTCCGACCCGCTGTTCTTCGTGACGGACCGCACGCTGCGCACACCGGCCTCGGCCCGCGGCGGCAACGGCGCCCCACCGCTGCTGCGCACGCTCCTGGCCGCCTACGGCGAACTGCTGCGCACCGAACCGCTCGCCCCCGGCGAACTGCTCGCCCTCTCCACCGACCGGGGCGTCCGCCGCCACCGCGTCCACCGCAGCATCGACTGCACCGTCTGCGGCGACCCCGCCCCCACCCCGCAGGACGCCGAGACGCTGCCACCCGTACCGCCCGAGCCCGTCGCCCTGTGCTCGCGGCCCTCCTCGGCGGCCGTCCCCACCCGCGGGGACGACGGCCCCGACCTGCGGCGCGAAGCCATGCGGGAGAACCTCGTGGACCACCGGTTCGGCCCCGTGACCCAGATGTTCCGCGACGACAACGCCCCGTTCGCCATGACCGGCGCCGTCCTCGGCGGCGCCCGCTTCCCCGGCTTCGGGCGCGGCTGCTCCTTCGACGCCACCGAGCCCGTGGCCGTCCTCGAGGCGTACGAGCGCTTCGGCGGCTACCCCCACCAGGCGTCCCTCGTGCGCGGCCGGAGCCACCGGGAGCTGGGCGACCTCGCCCTGGACCCGGACCGGCTGGGGCGTTACACCGAACGCCAGCTCGCCTCGCCGATCAGCCGGGTCCTGGCCCGCACCGCCGACACCCCCATGGACTGGGCCTGGGGCCACCGCCTCGCCGGCGGCGAGCCCCTCCTCGTGCCGGCCGACGTCGCCTTCTACCAGTACGGCTACCCGGAGCCGGGCGGCCGGCCGGACATGGCCTTCCAGCGCGCCCGCCGCCCCGACTCGGGCGGCCGCGCCTCGACGCGTGCCAACTACTTCCTGGAGTCCTCCAGCGGCTGCGCCCTCGGCGGCAGCCGGGAGGAGGCCGCGCTGCACTCCCTGTTCGAACTGGCCGAGCGCGACGCCATCCTGATGGCCTGGCACGCCCAGCAGCCCCTGGCCCACCTCGACCACGCCGAGGTCCGGGCCGACCCCGAGGCCCGGCACCTCATGGACCTCATCGAGGCCGCCGACTACGACATCCACCTGCTGGTCACCACCTCCGACCTGGCCCTGCCCTCGGTCTGGGCGCTGGCCGTGCACCGGCGGCGCGCCCTGCCCGCCAGCTTCACGGCCGCCGGAGCCGGACCCGACCCCATGACGGCCGTCCGCGCCGGGCTCTGGGAGATCAGCCAGCTCGTGGGCCACGGCCTCAACTGGGACCCCGACGACGTGGCGCCCATGCTGGACGACCCGTGGAAGGTGGACATGCTGGTGGACCACCACCGGCTGTACGGCTTCCCGGAGACGCTGCCGCGCGTCGAGAAGGTGCTCGGCGGCCCCCGGCTCACCCTGGCCGAGGCGTTCCCGGGGTGGCCCGGCGTCTTCGCCGAGGCCGCGGCCGGCGACGTGCGCGGCGCGCTGGAGTTCATGGCAGGCCACTTCGCGGCCGCCGGGCTCGACGAGATCGTCATCGTCGACCAGACCACCCGCGAACACGCCGACCTGGGGCTCGCCTCGGTCAAGGCCGTGGTCCCCGGCATCGTCGCGATGTCCTTCGGCCACGCCCAGCAGCGCCTGGCGGGCCTGCCCCGCTTCGCGACGAGGACGGCCGGCGCCGGTGTGCCCTGCGACGAGGAACTCCTGCCCCTCGACCCGCACCCCTTCCCCTGACGCCGCCCGGACCGACGGCCCAAGACCCTTCAGCAGCCAGGAGAACGACATGACCGGCACCCGGGAAGCGGCGGGCACCGAAGCGGCGGAGCGCTTCGCCTTCCTGCAGGGACTGGGCAAGGAGCTGTACGCGCCCCCGGTGGCCGTCCGGCCCACCGACCACAGCACGAGCCTGCTGCCCCCCGCGCACGCACGGGGCGCGAGGGGCGTGGCCCTGCCGCTGGGCACCCGGCACCTGCTGTCGGGCGTGCCCTTCGGCGAGGCGGCCGGCGACCGGGCGCCGGAGCCGGCCGCGGCCCGGCTGGGCCACGCCCTGCTGGCCGCGTTCGGCGTGATGCGCCGCGAGCCGCACAACATCTACAACGACCACCGGGCCGTCCCCTCGGTGCGCAGCAAGTTCCCGGTGCACGCCTTCGTCGAGCAACGGCCGGGCGGCGCCTGGTACCTGGACCCCTACCGGCACGCCCTGGTGCGGCTGGACGGGCCCGCCGGGCAGGAGCCGGCGGGGGAGGGCGACGGTGCCGCCGGCGCGGGGCGCACGCGGATCGTGCTGGCCGGGCGGGTCACCGACTTCCCCCTGCCGTACCAGCGCCTGCGCAGCGCGCTGGTGCTGCTGGAGACGGGCATCAACCTGCGCATGACGATGCTCGCCGCCGAACTGCTCGGCCTCGGCCCCGTGCTGGCGGAGGCGGGCACGGCCGCCGGGCGGACGGCTCGCCGGCTGGGACTGGACCCGGCGGACGGCTGGTGCCCGCCGCTCTTGATCGAGCTGGACGCGGGCCCCGTCGCCCTGTCCGACACGGCGCTGCCGCCCGCTCCCTCGCTGCCGCCGCCCTCCCCCGCGCCGGTGGACCCCGCGGCGGGGGAGGTGGCCGGCTCCTTCCTGCCGCTGAGCGGCTGGGACGCCCCCGCGGGGCACGGCGGACGGCCGTCGCTGCCGCACGGCCCGGTGCGGCCCGGGGCCTCCTGGGCGGAGGTCCTCTCCGCCCGCAACTCCGGTCGTGCGGCCGCCGGCGCGGACGGCTTCTCCGGCCGGCGGCTGGAGCGGCCGCGGGCCGTGCTCGACGACCACCTTGGCTGGGCCGCCGTGCCGCCCCCGCCGCCCCTGCCCCCGGCCCTGGCCGGCCACATCCGGCTGTCGCTGTGCGCGCAGGACGTGACGGGCGTCGAGGACGGCCTGTACCGGGTGACGTCCGACGGCCTGGAGCACGTCCGCGACGACGGGACGCTGATGGCGAGGATCTCGGCGCAGTTCGGCTACCCCCGCTCCGAGACGATGGACTCGGGCGTCGTCGAGGCCACCCTGGTGTGGGTCTTCCACACCGACACCGGCCGGCTGCTGTCCGAACTCGGCCCCCAGGCCTGGGCGCTGGCGCAGCTGTGGTGCGGCTGGGTCACCCAGGGCCTGTGCCTGGCCTCCGCCTCGCACGGCATGTACGCGCGCCCGGCACGCTCCTACGACGAGGTCACTTTGCAGACGGTCCTCGACCTGCCCGCCTGCGAGGTGCCGTTGCTGATGGTGGTCTGCGGCACCGCCCGCTACCGGGAACCCGCGCTGGGACTGTGGACATGACGACGACGGCACCTGACGCGCGCACCGAGGCGGCCGGCGACCGGTGGACCGCCTGGCACCTGCATCTGGCCACCCACCGCCCCGAGCACCACGACCGGCTGATCCACGAGGTGGTCGCCCCGGTGGTGGCGGACGGCGGACACCAGTGGTTCCACATCCGCTACTGGAACCGCGGCCCCCATGTGCGGCTGCGCGTCGCGGACCTGGGGCCCGGGGAGGCCGACGCGCTGGAGCGGGACCTGGGCCGGCGACTGGCCGCGTTCCTGCCCGGCTGCCCGCGCGAGGTGGACGCCGCCGCGTACGCCGAGAGCAGCCGCCATGCCGCGGCCTTCGACCGCACCGACACCGCGAGCCCCGGCGCGTTCCGCGAACCGGGGGTCCACCGGGACCGGTACGTGCCCGAGACCGTCCGCTACGGCGGCGCGGCGCTGCTCCCGCTGTCCCACGAACTCTTCCACCGGGCCAGCCGGGTGGCGCTCGCCGCGTGGCCCCCGCCTGCGGGCGGGGGATCCCGGCTGACGACCGGGCTCCAGGCGATGACCGCGGGGCTGGCCGCCCTGGGCGGGCCCGAAGCGGTCTCGCGCTACCTCGACCGGTCCCTCGTGATGATGACGGAACTCCACCGGGCCTCCCCGGTCCCGGTCGACCGCCTCGTCGCCGCGGCCGAACGGCAGGCCGCCGCTCCGGCGGCCGCAGGCATCGCCCGGGCGCTCGCCGCCGGCCGGTACGCGCAGGTGTGGGAGCCGTGGGCGGGGCGGCTGGGCGAGGCGCTGGCGGTCTGGCGCGCGCACGGCGGGGGCGTCGTGCCGCCCGAGGCGATCCTCGCCTCGCACCTGCACATGATGGCCAACCGCCTCGGGGTGACGCCCCATCAGGAACTGCAACTCGTGGCGCTCCTGCGGAGCGTACTGACACGCCGTCAGGACGCCGCGGTCCGGCACAGCACGAAGGGACAAGACGATGAGTGACGGGTCGGCCGTCCGGGTCCGGGACCTGCGCAAGGCCTACGGGCACAGAACCGTCCTGGACGGCGTCGACCTGGACGTCGGCCGGGGAGAGGTGGTCGCGGTCCTCGGGCCGAACGGCGCGGGCAAGACCACCCTGACCGAGATCCTCGAGGGCTACCGCGGCAGGGACGGCGGGGAGGTCACGGTCCTCGGCGAGGACCCGGGCACCGCCGGCCCCGACTGGCGGGACCGCATCGGCATCGTCCTCCAGGGCAACGGCGACCTGGCGCACCTGACGCCGCGCGAGGCGTTCCGCCACTTCGCCGGCTACTACAGCACCCCGCGCGACCCCGACGAACTGCTGGCGGTCGTCGGCCTCGTGGAACAGGCCGGCAAACGCATCGGCAAGCTCTCCGGCGGACAGCGGCGCCGGGTGGACGTCGGCCTGAGCATGCTCGGCGACCCCGAGCTCATCTTCCTCGACGAGCCCACCACCGGCTTCGACCCCGAGGCGCGGCGCCGTTTCTGGGACACCGTCCGCTCCCTGCGCGCCAGCGGTACGAGCGTCCTGCTGACGACGCACTACCTCGACGAGGCCGAGGCCCTGGCGGACCAGGTCGCCGTCCTCGCGCACGGGCGCGTCGTCGCGGCGGCCCCGCCCGCCGAGCTGGGCGGCGCCGGCCGCAGGCGCCCGGTGGTGCACTGGCGTGAGAACGGCACGCCCCGGCAGGAGACGACGGACGACCCCTCGGCCGTCGTGCAGCGGCTCACCCGCGAACTGGGCGGCTCGGTACCGGACCTGCGGGTGGAGAGTCCCTCCTTGGAAGACGTCTACCTCGACATGATCAGCGACGACCGATCGGAGCCCTCGGCATGACAGCCTCCGCTTCCGCCAGCGTCTCCCCGCCACGCTCCCGGGGCCGCCGCCCCGGCGCCCTGCGGATCGGTCTGGCCCGGGGCCGGGTGGAGCTGCTCGGCATCGTCCGGGAGCCCATGGCCCTGTTCTTCACGCTGTGTTTCCCGCTGTTCATGATGCTGATGATGGGCAACGTCTTCCAGGGCGACGTCGCGGACACGGGCGTGCCCGCCCGCCAGCCCCTGGTCGCCGGAATGATCGGCATGGGCGTGATGAGCTCCTCGTTCCTCAGCCTCGCGATCGGCATGGCCCAGGACCAGAGCGAGGGCACCCTCAAGCGCCTGTGGGGCACCCCCGCCCCGTACGCCTCCTACTTCATCGGCAAGATCGTCCAGGTGCTCGTCGCCGTGGTGCTCCAGACCACCGTGCTGCTGACCGTCGGTGTGGCCGCCTTCGACGTCCGGCCGCCGGACACGGCGGGCAAGTGGGCCACACTGGCCTGGGTCGTCCTGCTCGGCACCGTCGCCTGCTCGATGCTGGGGCTGCTGGTCGGGTCCCTGGTGCGTTCGGGCCGCGCGGCGCCGACCGTCGCCACGGCACCCTTCATCGTCCTGCAGTTCATCTCCGGCGTGTACTTCACCCTGACGTCCATGCCCGCCTGGATCCAGACGGCCGGCGCGCTCTTCCCCCTCAAGTGGGTGTGCCAGGGCATCCGGTCCGCGCTGCTGCCGGACGCGTTCCTGGCCGCCGAGCCGGCCGGCTCGTGGGAACACGCCCACACCGCCATGGTCCTGGGCGCCTGGACGCTGGCCGGGTTCGCCGCCGCGGTCGTCGCCGTCCGCTGGCAGCGCCGCCGGGACGCGTGAGCGCGTCATGAGGCGACAGGCCCCGGAGGCCGGCATGCGGGTCCGGCAGCGCGCCGGGACGCGCGCACACCTGGAGGACGACGAGCTGGTCTGGGCCCACCCCTGGGGCGCTCTCCGCGTCCGGCGGCCGCCCCGCCCCCTGCGGACGGCCACCGGACTGATCACCCGGGCCGGTGCCGCCGGCCTCGAACACGCCCGGCTCGCGGGGGAGATCGGCGAGCCGGCCGCCGCAGCGGTCCTGCGGGCGCTCGCGTGCTGCCTCACCGTGTCGCTGTGCGACGCGGAGGGCCGTCCCGTCATCGACGCCGAGCCGCTGCACCCCGGCGCCCGGTGGGCCGAGCCGGTGCGCGCGGACCGTACGGCGCGCTGGTCGCGCTACGCGTCGGTACGTGCGGAGGGCGGCGAGGTCGTCGCCGAGTCCCCGCTCGGCGGGCACCGGATCACCGTCCACGACGGCCGGTTGCTCGCGGCCCTGCCCGCCGCCGCGGCCGCCGGACCGGTGTCCGCGCTGTCCTGGCCCCCGGCGGTGACCGCCTGGCTCGCGGCGTCGGGCCTGCTCGCCGTGGCGGACGACGACGGCTCGTTCCCCGAGGACGCGCGCGAAACCGCCGCCTGGAGCCCCCAGGACCTCGCGTCCTGGTGGTGCTCCCGGCCGGGCCTGCACGACCGGCCGGTCGGCGCCACGCCGGCGTCGGCCGCGGCCGACGCCGAAGGCGGTCCGACGCCCGTGGAGTCCGGCTCCGTCGGCGTGCTGCCGCTGCCGAGGGCCGACATCACCCGGCTCCGCGACGAGGACCGCACCCTCACCGCCGTCCTGGAGGACCGCCGGTCCGTGCGCGAACACGGCGGGGAACCGCTGACGGCCGCGGCGGTCGGCGAGTTCCTCGACCGCTGTTTCGGCCTGCGGCAGGCGCCGGACCGGGCCGGCCGGCGCGCCTTCCCCTCGGCCGGCGCCATCGAGGACCTGACCGTCTACCTGGTGGTGGGCCGGTGCACGGGCGTGCCGCCCGGGGTCCACCGCTACGACCCCGGCCGGCACGCCCTCGTGGCCGTGCCGCCCGGCCCGCCGGGCCGGGACGGCGGGGCGCTGCTGCGGGGCGCCGCCCGGACCGCCGGCGTGGCGGCGGCTCCCGACCTGCTGGTCGTCCTCACGTCCCGCGTGTCCCGGCTGGCGGCCAAGTACGCGGGACTGGCGTACTCGCTGACCCTGCGCAACGCCGGCGTCCTCTACCAGAGCATGTACCTGGTGGGCGCCTCGATGGGTCTCGCGACGTGCGCGCTCGGCTTCACCGACAGCCGTCTGACGGCCGGGGCGCTCGGCCTGGAGCTGCCCGGGGAGGTGCCCGTGGGCGAGTTCATGATCGGGTCACCGGGCACCGGGGGCGCCCCGGCCCGTTGAGCCGGCCGGTCAGGACAGGACGGCGACCGCCAGCGCGGCGCTCAGCAACTGGGCGCCGTGCGGCGTGGTGGGTGACACCGTTGTCAGCTCGTGGATGCGGCGCAGGCGGTAGTCCACCGTGTTCGGGTGGACGTGCAGGGAGCCCGCGGTGCGCCGGCGGTCCATCCCGCAGGAGAGGAAGCTGCGCAGGGTGTGCAGCAGGTCCGGGCTGTGGGCGGACAGCGGCTCCAGGAGCTTGCCGACGGCCCGGGTGGCGTCCGGGGTGTGCAGGACCGAGTACTCCATCGCCACGTCGATCAGGCGGTAGCTGCCGGGGTCCCGGCCGATCACCTCGGCGATGCGCAGCACCTCGCGCGCGACACCGACGGCTTCGTGGACCTTCTCCTGCGGGACGCAGTCCACGACCCCGCTGAAGGGCTCGGACCCGGCCGGCCACGCGGCCCGGTGGATGCGCGCGACGGCCGCGTCGTGGTGGCCCTCCGCGCACTCCTCCTCGCAGGGCAGGAGCAGGACGAGCGCGCCGTTCACGGTCAGCCGCAGGGCACAGGGCAGCAGTTCCCCGACGCGCCGCCCGGTGGCGGCGCCCACGCCCTCGGCGCTCCCGACGACCACGACGGTGAAGGCGTGCGCCCGCCCGGCCGCCGCCCGGGCCTCGGGGGGCACGGGCCGGCCGTGGACCAGGGCGTACGCGAGAGCCTGGCGGGGGTCCCCCGCAGGCCGGGCACCCTGCGAGACCGCGAAGTGGATCTTGTGGACCGCGACCAGGAACCGGCTCGACAGCGTGGCCAGCTGCCCGGGATCGGCGTGCCGGGCCACCCGCGCCCAGACGGCCTGCGAGGTCAGCCGCAGCCCCACGAGCACGGCCCGCATCGACAGCCCGCTCTTCATCCAGGCGGACGCCCGCTCGCTCAGGAAGGCGAGGTCGCAGGGGCGCAGCGGCGCGCCCGCGAGGGCCTTGAGGCACAGGGCGGTCCCGTGCCGGACGACCCGGGCGATGTCGTCCCACAGCAGCTGTGCCGTGGGATCGGCGCCCGCTTCGCTGATGCGGCCGGCGGCCAGCAGACCGGCCGCGGTGATGTCGTCGAGAGGGAGGCGGAGCGCCCGGGCCCCCGGTGCCGGGGAGAGCTCCTCTCCGGGTGCCGTCTCCTGTTGGGACGTGAGGTCGTCGGTGACAGCCTGACATCGAGCCATGTGAAATGTTCCCCCGAGAAGCAGTCAATTCAGACGCGCGGTGAGCGGGTGGACATGCCGAGCCGGCGCTTGGTCCCCGCCACGCCGGTATGGATGCACCCCCGTGCGCGATTCCCCCGTGACAGGCCCGATGGGCCCAAGACCGACTATTTCTGGTCAAGTTCACGCTGAAAGTGATCGTAATCTGGCCGAGACTGATCTTCCACCAAGTCGACGTAAACAGTTCCGTCCGCCCCGGAGCCGGCCGGCGGGACGCGGAGCACAACCGCCGGTCACGGCCCCGCGGGCCGCGGCGCCGGGGCCTTGCCGGCCCCGCCTCGGATAGCCTGAGGGGACGATGAACCGCTTCACGACGCCCCGGGGCGACCTCGAACTCGCCCGTTTCCCCGAAGACCCCCGCGACCCCCTGCGTGCCTGGGACAGCGCCGACGAATACCTGCTGCGGCACCTCGCGGGGACCGACGGCGGTGAACCGGTGGACCTGTCGGGCAGCGTGGTCGTGCTGGGCGACCGGTGGGGAGCGCTGACCACGGCGCTCGCCGGCGACAGGCCCGTGCAGATCACCGACTCCTTCCTCGGCCAGGAGGCCACCCGGGCCAACCTCGCGCGGAACGGCGTCGACGCGGGCGCGGTGCGGCTGCTCTCGACCAGGGACACCCCGCCGGACCGCGTCGACGTGCTGCTCGTCCGCGTGCCCAAGAGCCTCGCGCTCCTGGAGGACCAGCTGCACCGCCTCGCGCCGGGCGTGCACGAGGGCACCGTCGTCATCGGCACCGGCCGCGTGACCGAGATCCACACCTCCACGCTGCAGCTCTTCGAGCGGATCCTCGGGCCTACCCGGACCTCGCTGGCCGTGAAGAAGTCGCGGCTCATCTTCTGTACCCCGGACCCGGGGATCGCCCGGCGGCCCAGCCCCTGGCCGCGCAGCTACGAGCTGGGCGCCGACGCCGGCGCGGCCGCGGGGATGACCGTCACCAACCACGCGGGCATCTTCTGCGCCGAGCGCCTCGACATCGGCACCCGCTTCTTCCTGGGCCACCTGCCGCGGAGCGGGGGCGGGCGCGTCGTCGACCTCGGCTGTGGCAACGGCGTGGTCGGTACGGCCGCGGCGCTGGCCGACCCCGGCGCGGAGCTGGTGTTCGTCGACGAGTCCTTCCAGGCGGTCGCCTCGGCGGAGGCCACCTTCCGGGCCAACGCCGGCGCGGACGCGAAGGTCGAGTTCCTCGTGGGCGACGGCCTGGCGGCCGTACCGGCGGGATCGGTGGACCTCGTCCTGAACAACCCCCCGTTCCACTCCCACCAGGCCACCACCGACACGACGGCCTGGCGCATGTTCACCGGCTCGCGCCGGGCGCTCGCACCCGGCGGCGAGCTGTGGGTGGTCGGCAACCGGCACCTGGGCTACCACGTCAAGCTGCGGCGGCTGTTCGGCAACTGCGAGGTCGTCGCCTCCGACCCGAAGTTCGTCGTCCTGCGGTCCGTCCGAACCTGACGGACGCCCCGTCAGGCCGCCGCGGCGCCCCACCGTCCGCGTTGCGACGGACGTCCGCGCGGCCCCGGATGTCCGGGGCGCGTATTTCGCTGCGTAAATATTGCTTTCTCCAGGAACCGTAGAAGCGCGCAGATCATCTTTAACGGACGGCGGGGGGATTTTTCGACCGTCCGTTCCGGTGGCAGAGCGTGAGCCGGGCGGCCCGCCGTGGACTGCGTTGCTGCTATGGAGGACTCACGTGCACGTCGGACCGGGCCGTCGCCCCGCCCTGCTCATATCCGCCCTCTTGGGCTCGCTGGCCCTGACCGCGTGCGGCGGCTCCGGCGGCGGGTCCGACGCCGGACCGGAGGCCAAGGTCGCCGTGACCCCCGCCGGCGGTGGCGAGGCCAAGCTCGGTTCCCCCATATCCGTCAAGGCCAGCGACGGGCGGCTGACCGCCGTCGAGGTCAAGGACGACAAGGGCCAGAAGATCGAGGGGCGGCTGGCCGAGGACGGCTCCTCGTGGACGTCGAACGGCAAGGTCAAGCCCAAGACGACGTACACCGTGCACACCACCGCCAAGGGCGGCGACAAGGGCAAGGGCAAGGAGTCCTCCTCCACCGCGACCTTCACCACGCAGCAGGCCGAGAAGGTCAACAAGCTCACCAACACCCCCGCCAACGGCGACACGGTCGGCACCGGCATGCCGGTCTCGATCCTCTTCGACCACGCCGTCGCGAAGGACAAGCGCGCCGAGGTCGAGAAGGCGATGCAGGTCACCTCGGAGCCCAAGGTGGAGGGCGCCTGGGGCTGGGTGACCGACTACTCGGGCCAGGACCGGCTCGACTGGCGGCCCAAGACCTTCTGGCCCGCCGGCACCAAGGTCTCCGTCAAGGGCGCGCTGGGGGGCCTCGAATCGGGTGAGGGCCGCTGGTTCTCGCGCGACTACGACTTCGGCTTCACCGTCGGCGCCGACCGCAAGGCGGTCATCGACGTGCCGGGCCACACCCTGACGATGTACGAGAACGGCAAGCCCGTCGGCGACATCAAGGGCTCCGCCGGCTCGCCGCAGGACCCCACCCGCGGCGGCATCCACACCGTGCGCGGGAAGAACGCGGCCGAGACGATGGACTCCGCGACCATCGGCCACGGCAACGAATGGATGCTGGACTCGAAGTGGGTGACCTACCTGACCGCTTCGGGCACCTTCCTGCACTCCGCCCCCTGGAACAAGTCCATCGGCGTGGAGAACAACAGCCACGGCTGCTTCGGCATGACCACCGCCGACGCCAAGCGGGCCTACGACTTCCTGCCCATCGGCGCCACCGTCGAGGTCAAGGGCACCTCCAGCACCAAGAAGACCGACGTCGGCAACGGTCTGGAGGTCTGGCAGGAGACCTGGGAGCAGTGGCAGAAGCGCACCGCGCTGAAGTGATCCTCCCGGTGGTGGTCCGACGACCTTGACCGGAAGCGGACTTGACGATTCCTTCGCCGTATTTGCATGCGGAAGACGAGGTGCGGGATTCCGGGCCTTACGATGCGGTGCGGAGACCAAGCGATCTTCATCCGGTCTCCGTTCACCGACTGCACAGGAGAGTTCCTTCCGATGACCACTGCCACCCCGTCCACGGACACCGGCGTCGTGCGCGTCCTCGCGATATCCGGCAGCGTGCGCGCCGGTTCCGTCAACTCCGCGATCCTGCGGGCCGGCGCCGCGCTGGCCGGCGCCGAGGTGAAGCTGGAGCTGTGGGACGGCCTCAAGGCCGTCGAGCCCTTCAGCGAGGACGACGAGGCCGCGCCGGGCGCCGGCGTGAAGGCGCTGCTCGCGGCGATCGCCGAGGCGGACGCCCTGCTGATCGCCACCCCGGAGTACAACGGCTCCGTCCCGGGCCAGCTCAAGAACGCCCTCGACTGGGCGTCGCGGCCGTACGGCCGATCGGTTCTGGTCGGCAAGACGGCCTCCGTCATCGGTGCCAGCCCGAGCGGTTTCGGCGCCAAGTGGGCGCAGGCCGACCTGCGCAAGATACTGGGTGCGTGCGGCGCGGAGGTCGTGGGCGAGGAACTGTGCGTCGCCCAGGCCCACACCGTGCTCGGCGAGGACGGCCTGCCCACCGACGAGGAGCTGCGCACCGCGCTGACCACGCTGGTCGCCACCCTGGTGGAGGCCGCGCGCGCCGCCAAGGCCGCCTGACTCCACGCCGTGTCACCGCCACCGGCGTCAGACGCGGCGGCGGGTGCGGCGGCGTGAGGCCGTCCCGGCCCCCGGGCGTCCCGGCGCGCCGTCGCCCGTACGACCCGGAACCTCCCGCCAACCCTTGTGGGTTGGCGGGATTCTTTCGTTCCCGCCCCCCTCGGCTCCGCTGGCCAGCGTGTTCGTGACCGAGGGGCCGTTCCCGGCCACCGGCGGCCCCCGTGCGGCCCCGCACGTCCCGCCCGAGGAGTCTGGCCAACGCCTGTCCGGGCCCCTACCATGCGAACGCTCCCAGTCCCCGGGGCGCAGGAGAACCCATGAATTGGCATGCGCATGACCGAATAGCGGGCTCGGCGCCCGTGCCCTCCGCTCGGGCAACGGGGACTCCCACGTCTTCCCCTCGGGCCCACGCGGCCCGAAGACAACCGATTGGAGCACCACCATGCCCACCGGTCTCCTCACAGCGGGCGCGATCGCCGCGTTACTCGCGACGCCGCTGTCGACCCACGGCCCCTCGTCCGTCATCAGCAACCCGCCGCCCGACAAGATCGTGATCGAGGTCGCCACCGTCAACGGCTCGGGTTGCCCGGCCGGGACCGCCGCCGTCGCGGTCTCGCCCGACAACACCGCCTTCACCGTCACCTACAGCGAGTACCTCGCCCAGGTGGGCGTCGGTTCCAAGCCCACCGACTTCCGTAAGAACTGCCAGCTCAGCCTGAACGTCCACGTGCCGCAGGGCTTCACCTACGCGATCGCCGCCGCCGACTACCGCGGCTACGCGAAGCTCGAGCCCGGCGCGTCGGGCACCGAGAAGGCGTCCTACTACTTCCAGGGCTCGCCCGTGACCACCCCGAGCAGCCACACCTTCCGGGGCTCCTACGCCGACAACTGGCAGGCCACCGACTCCGTCCCCATCGCCGCGCTGGTCTGGGCGCCCTGTGGCGAACTGCGGAACTTCAACATCAACACCGAACTCCGCGTCAACGCCGGCTCGTCCGACCCGAGCAAGACCACCAGCTTCATGACGATGGACTCCACGGACGGCAGCATCAACACCGTCTACCACCTCGCGTGGAAGGAATGCCCCAAGAAGGACTGACCGCCCCGGCCGCCCGGCACCGGGCGGACGGCGGGCCCGCCGGAGACGGCGGGCCCTGCCGGCGGGACGGGACCGGAGCGGGCCGCCGGCCGGAGCCCGGCCCCGCCACCGGGACTTTGCACCCGACATCGCCCGGGTCACCTGCGGACATCGCGCTCCGCAGGTGAATCGTGACCCATTGGGTATAGACCTCTGGCGGAAACCGAGCGAATGTTGAGGAATCCATCGCGAAGACGAGCGGCCCCCACCGCGCTCGCTAGGACCGGGCGGCGCCGGAAACGAGTCGTCCAGGGCCCTTCGCGCTACCTCGATCGCACCAGAGCCCGATGCCTGCATTCAGACGCGACACCTTGAGTCCAACGCATACGGCCGACGCCATCACCAGCGCCCCCGAGCCCCTTGCCGACTGGACGCCCCGCTCCCAGCAGCTCCTCGGCCCGTGGGGCCGGACGATCCCCTCCTGTGTCCACAGCCCGCCCGCGGCCTGGGCCGCCCGCTGGCTGCCCCCCGGCCCGCCGGCCTCCCGGGCCCTCGCGCTGCCCGCGGTGCCCCCCTCCGTGGCCGCCGCCCGCAAATTCTCCAGGGAACTGCTCGCCGAGTGGGGACTGCACGAGCTGACCGCCGACGCCGTCCTGCTGCTCTCGGAGCTGGTCACCAACGCGATCGTGCACGTCCCCGAGGGCTCCGGAGAGGTGCAGCTCGTCCTCAGCCGCACCCCCGAGCACCTGGTCGCCCAGGTCACCGACGCCGGCGGCTGCCTGCCGCTGTGCGGCGAGGCCGGCCCCGACAGCGAGGGCGGGCGCGGCATGTGGCTCGTCGAGGAGATCGCCGCCCAGTGGGGCCACCACGCCAGTGGCACCGGCAAGACCGTCTGGTTCACCCTGCCCCTGCCTGCCGCCGCGCCCGGAGAGTGACCCGCCCCCGGGGGGCGCGCACCGGAACCGGACACGCCACCGATGCGGCCACGTGGCGGCCGCGGGCTGCACACCGGACCGGTTCGGAGGGAACATGGAAGGCGCTGCGGCGCTGAGGACGAGGAAGGGACCGAGGGACCGGACCGGCGGACACCGGCACGAGGCCGCCGCACCACCCTGAGCGGGAGGACCTCGAATGGGCACCAGCGACGCTTTCCGGCCGGACCCGGCCCGCGCCGGTGTGCCCGTCTACGAGCCGGGCGGCCTGCTCGACGTGCTCAACGTGGCCGCGGCCGTGCTCGACCAGGACGGCCGGATCGTGCTGTGGAGCCCGCAGGCCGAGGAGCTGTTCGGCTGGACCGCGGCCGAGGCGCTGGGAGAGTACGCCGCCCGCCTGCTGGTCGCCGAGGAGAACCACGACGAGGTCCTGCGGCTCTTCGCCAAGGTGATGGGCGACGCCGGGACGTGGGCGGGCTCTTTCCCCGCCCTGCACAAGGACGGCACCACCCGCCTGCTGGAGTTCCGCAACATGCGCCTGGAGGACCGGAGCGGCGGCGTCTACGCCCTCGGCATGGCCACCGACCAGCAGGTCCTGCGCGGCCTGGAGAGGGACCTCGCCCTCTCCCTGCGCCTGGTGGCCCAGTCCCCGATCGGCCTGGCCGTGCTGGACACCGGGTTGCGGTACGTCATGGTCAACCCGGCCCTGGAGCGCATCCACGGGCTGCCCGCCCGCTCGCACATCGGCCGGCACGTCCGCGAGGCCATCCCGTTCACCGACGTGGAGGTGGTGGAGTCGGCCATGCGCCAGGTGCTCGCGACCGGAACCCCCCTGGTCGACCAGTTCATCGTGGGTCCGACGGCCGACCCGGAAGCCGGCGAGCGGGCGCGCCTGGTCTCGTACTACCGGCTGGAGGACCCCGCCGGCCGTGCACTGGGCGTGGCCACCTCGGTCGTGGACGTCACCGACCGGCACCGGTCCACCACCGAGGCCCGCCGCCGGCTCGCCCTGATCGCCGACGCCTCCGTCCTCATCGGCACCACGCTCGACCTCGACCAGACCGCCCGCGAGCTGGCCGATGTCGTGGTGCCGGGCCTGGCCGACGTGGCCGCCGTCGACGTCCTGGACACCGCCCTGCGGCCGTCCTCCGCCCCCTCGGAGGGACAGGCCGTCTTCCGCGCCCTGGCCGTGGCCGCCTCCGACGCCACCGAGGCGGTGCGGGCCGCCGACCCGCCCGGCGAGATCGCCAAGTACGACGCCGACCGGCTGGTGTCCCAGTGCGTGCGGACCGGCCGCCCCGTCCGGCTGGCCCACGTCACGCCCGGGGACCTGCCGCGCATCGCGCGCGACGAGGCCGCCGCCGCGATGCTGGGCCGCGCCGGCCTCCACTCGTACATGGCCGTCCCCCTGATCGCCCGGGGCGAGGTGCTCGGCGCCCTCGACCTCAAACGCACCCGCAACCGCGAGCCCTTCGGTGAGGACGACCTCGTCCTCGCCGGGGAACTGGCCGCCCGCGCCGCCGTCTGCATCGACAACGCCCGCTGGTACCAGCGCGAGCGCGCCACCGCCGTCACCCTCCAGCGCGACCTGCTGCCCCAGCGGCCCCAGAACCTGGTGGGCCTGGAGGTGGCCTACCGCTACCAGCCTGCCGGAAGCGCGAGCCAGGTCGGCGGCGACTGGTTCGACGTCATCCCCCAGGACGGCACCCAGAGCGCCCTGGTCGTCGGGGACGTCATGGGCAGCGGCATCAACGCCGCCGCCGCGATGGGCCAGCTGCGCACCGCGGCCCGCACCCTGTCCGGTCTCGGCCTGGACCCCGCCCGGGTGCTGCACCATCTCGACCGCACCGCCAGTGGTCTGGACCAGACGATCGCCACCTGCCTCTACGCCGTCTACGACCCCGACAGCGAGCGGTGCTGCCTCGCCAACGCCGGCCACCTGCCGCCCGTCCTGGTCCGGCCGGGGAAGCGCCCGACGCTGCTCGACCTGCCCACCGGCGCCCCGCTCGGCGTCGGCGGCGTGCCCTTCGAGAGCGTGAGCGTGGTCCTCGCCCCCGGCGATCAACTGGTGCTCTACACCGACGGCCTGGTGGAGACCCGCGACGAGGCGATCGACGCCCGCCTGGAGGTCCTCATCGACCTGCTCGACGGGCCGCGGGGCGACCTGGAGGCCACCTGCGACCTGCTGCTGGGGGAGCTGCGCGAGGACAACGACCAGGACGACGTCGCCCTGCTCATCGCCCGTGTCCGCTCCGGGTGAGGGGGCGGGGGACGCCGCCCGGGCGGGCGACCCGTTGGTAGGCTGCGGAGACAGCCCTTGACCCGTGGAAGCGGGCAGGGAGCCGGCAAACCAGGAGTTTCTCCGTGTTTCGTACCATGATGAAGTCCAAGATCCATCGGGCCACCGTGACGCAGGCCGACCTGCACTACGTCGGCTCGCTCACCATCGACGGCGACCTGATGGACGCCGCCGACCTGCTGCCGGGCGAGAAGGTCGACATCGTCGACATCGACAACGGCGCCCGGCTGTCGACCTACGTCATCGAGGGCCCGCGCGGCTCCGGCGTGATCGGCATCAACGGCGCAGCCGCCCGTCTGATCAGCCCCGGCGACCTGGTCATCATCATCGCCTACGGCACCATGGACGACGCCGAGGCCCGCGCCTTCGAGCCCCGCGTCGTCTTCGTCGACGAGCACAACGCCGTGGCCGACCTCGGCAGCGACCCCGCGGCCGTTCCCGAGGGCTCCGGCCTCTCGCGCGGCGACCTCGTCGCGGGCTGACACCCGCCGGGCCCGTGGCGCCGCCGGCGCCACGGGCTCCCGCCGTCTCAGGCCCCCGGTATCCCCGCCGCCCGGGCGATGACCAGCGCGGTCAGCTCCCCGGCCGCGCGGACCTCCTCCTTCTCGCTGGGCCGGCAGCGGTCCAGCACCGGGTCGTACTCGGTCATGGCCGCGCCTGCGTGATCGGCCCGCACCGCCTCCAGCCGCGCCGGCCAGCGCTGCGCCGTGAGGGCCTCCAGCAGCCGTCGCGAGTGGCCGATGTCCATCAGCGTGTCCTCTGTGCCGTGCACGAGATCGACCGGCACGGGTACGGGCGTGCCCGGGGCCGCCGCGGCCAGGTCGTCCAGCGGGGCAGTGCCCGTCGTGCGGGCGGGAAGGTCGTAGCGGGACGCGACGCCCACCACGGCGGACGGCCGCCAGCCGCCGGTCAGTTCGGGGTGGAGGGCGATCCCCAGCGCCGCCGGGGCCCCCGCCGACCATCCGGCGAGCACGAACCGGTCCGTGTCGCCCCCCAGGGCGGGTGCGTGGGCGCGGGCGTACTCCAGCGAGGCCAGCAGGTGCTCCCGCCCGCCGTCGGACGCGTCGGAGCGCCAGTCCGGTACGAGCACCAGCACGCCCAGGGCCGCCACCGCCCGCGCCAGCGGCCGGAGCATGGCGCGGTCGTCGGGGCTGACGCCGTGCCACAGCAGCGCCACGGGCGACACGGCGGCGTCCGTCACGGGCCGGTGGACGTCGACGGCCTTGCCGTTGGGGGCGGTGGCGAGCTGGTACTGGACGTCGAGACGTACGGGCACGGCGGCGGTCCCTCCGGTTCGTGGGTGACGGGCAACTGGCCGAAGGACGCTATCAACTGACCGGCCACGCGCCGCCCCGAACGGGGATTCGACCTCCCGTCCCGCCGGAACCTTGCCGTTCACAGCACACGGGAATCACCGGCGACAAGACGTCAACTCATGGCCCGGATGATGCCTTTGCCGCGGCCGTTTCGATAGCGCGGTTCAGCGGAGAAACAAGAAGTTGCAGCATGCAATCGGGTGATCGGATGCGGGGTGCGCGACCCGCTCCGTGGCGCGGGAGTCAGCTCCGTTCGCCGGGGCTGCCGGAAAGCGGCTTCAGGGCTGGCTTTCGGTGGGATTGGCCCGGCTCGTCGGAAGTCCTTCCAATTCGCGGACCCGCTCGATCACTTCGTTGATCGAATGCAGGCTCGCCGCGGACAGGCCGGCCGCGCGGAGCGCCACCCGCTGTACCTGGGTGTCGCGCAGGGCCACCAGGAGGCGGAGGTCCGCGTTGACCGCAGCCGTCACCTGGTCGTCGAAGAAATAGGCCGGAGGTACGCCGAAGAATTTCGCCAGCGCCTCCACGTGTCGCAGCGTGGGATTGTCACGCTGTCCCTTGCGCAAAAGCCAGATATAGCTCCCCGATATCGAAACACCTCCGGCGGTGATCGCACGTGCCACTTCCTCCGTGCTGTATGGCTCCCGGCCGGCCGGAATCACTGTCTGGAATAGGTGATTGAGCTTGTCGGCCAGAGTGCCGGCCGAGGTTTCGGGATCCTTCATGATCGCACCTCCCTCCTGCGGTCAATCTAGCTTACGGGCGGATGGGGGCGTTCATGTGCCTGCAAACACAACGTGGTTGACAGGGGTGGTGCTCGCTGCCTAGCGTCCTCGGTGTCGGCGGGTCGACTGGTGTTGGACAGCAAGCACGGGGGGCCAACACCAGTTGGAGGAGATGGGCTCCCACACGCTCATCTCCGTGAAGTGCCTGATCCGCCGTCGGCCGGGGGGGTTCTTCAGGAGGGGATGTCGTGACGGTTACGGAACCGGAACACCAGCTGACCGCTCTGCTTCCTCTTGACGCCCTGCTGACCGCGGACTCCCCGCGGACGGCAGGTGAAGACCCTCAGCACGTCCGGTCGCTGGCGCGGCTGGACGTGCCCCTGCCGCCCATCGTCGTGCACCGCGCCACCATGCGGGTCGTCGATGGCATGCACCGGCTGCGAGCCGCTCGTCTACGGGGGGATGAGCGGATCGCGGTCCGGTTCTTCGAAGGAACCGCGGAGGACGCCTTCGTCTACGCGGTCAGGGCGAACAACCAGCACGGCACGCCGCTCACCCAGGCGGACCGGTCGGCCGCCGCCGAGCGCATCATCCGTTCCCATCCGCAGTGGTCGGACCGGCTGATCGCCTCGGCGGTGGGGCTCGCCGCCAGCACCGTCGCCTCGCTGCGCCGCCGGGCCGCCGGCCGCGTCGGCCAGGTGACGGCACGGACGGGCCGGGACGGCCGTGTCCGCCCGCTCAACGCGGCGGAGGGCCGGCGCCGCGCCTGCGCGCTCATCGCCGCGAGACCCCAGGCGAGCCTCAGAGAGATCGCCGACGTCGCGGGCATAGCCGTGGGCACCGCGCGTGACGTCCGCATGCGTTTACGCAAGGGACAGGACCCGGTGCCGAAGAAACTCCGCGACGACGAGATGCGCCAGCGCGCCGCCACCCAGCCCGCGCCCGTGCCCGCCCCCGCCGACCGGCCCGAGGGCGTGCCGCCCGCCGGCACGCCGAGCACCGAACCACCCCTGCCGAAGCTGCGCAAGGACCCCTCGCTCCGGTTCTCCGAGAGCGGGCGCACCCTGCTGCAACTGCTCAGCGTCCACGCGATGGGCGGTGAGCGCTGGCGCCGGCTCCTGGAGAGCGTGCCCGCGCACCGCCGCACGACGGTGGCCCAGGCCGCCCGGCACTGCGCCGAGTCGTGGCTGCGCTTCGCGATAGAGCTGGAGCGCCGCTCGGTCTGAAGCCCCGGCGCAGCCGGGGGCACGCCTGCCGGGCGTGACGGCGCGGACGCACCCCTCGGGGCTGTCCGATGGGCCGGCACGGGTCCTGCGGTTCCCCCCGGCCACCGCCGGGAGGTGCCCCAGCGCACACCGCATGACCGGCGCCGACCCCTCGGACACCCCCTAGTCCAGCTCCTCCGCCGTCGGGTACGACGGCTGCGCGCCCGCGCGGGTCACGGACACCGCGCCGACCCGCACCGCGAAGCGTGCCGCGTCCGCCAGGTCCGCCCCGGCCGCCAGGCGGGTGGCCAGCGCACCCGTGAAGGCGTCCCCTGCGCCCGTCGTGTCGACCGCCGTGACCGCCACACCCGGCACGGCGACCGGATCGCCGGCCGCGTCGTCCAGGGCGAGCGCGCCCTGCGCACCCAGGGTGACCACCACCGACCGGGCGCCGCGTGCGCGCAGGGCCCGTGCCCAGTCGGCGGCGGTGCCCGCGTCCAGCCCCGACAGCCCACGGGCCTCGTGCTCGTTGACGACCAGCGGATCGGCCGCCTCCAGTAGGGCCGGGTCGAGCACCTCGGGCACCGGTGAGGGGTTGAGCACCACCCGCGTGCCCGTCTCCCCGGCCACGGCGACCGCGGCCCGCACCGTCTCCGGCGGGATCTCCAACTGGAGTGAGACGACGGCCGACGCGGCGACGGCCGCGCGGGCGTCCGTGACGTCGCCGGGCAGCAGACGGGAGTTGGCGCCGGGGGAGACCACGATCGCGTTGTCCCCGTCCGGCCCGACGACGATCATCGCCGTGCCGGTGCGGGCGCCCCGCTCCACCAGCACGTGCCGCAGCTCCGTGCCCGCCTCGCGCTGGCCGTCCAGCACCATCTCGCCGAACGCGTCGTCACCCACCTTCGCCAGCAAAGCCGTACGGGCTCCCAGGCGTGCCGCCGCCGCGGCCTGGTTGGCGCCCTTGCCGCCGGCGTTCTCGACCAGGTCCGTGCCCAGAACGGTCTCGCCGGGCCCCGGTCGCCGGTCAACGCGGACCGTCAGGTCGGCGTTCGCCGAGCCGATCACCAGCACGTCGTAGGTCCTCGCCCCGGTCGCGTCGTCGGTCATCCGTCGCCCCTCTCGCGTGTGCCTCTCCTCGGTCTTCCGCCGGTCCGGTGGTCCGCCGCGGGAGCGCGCCGCACGGGCCGCGAGAACGGCTCCGGTGTCAGCGGCGGGCCACGGCGGCGGCCGCGCTCCGGCCCCGTCGTCCCGGCCGCCCCGGCCGGTGCAAACGATCTCACAGCCTCACGCCACCGCGGCGGCGCCGGTGTGACGTCCGGCAGGCCGACGCGACGCCGGCCCGTACTCCACTTCGCGCTCCGTAGCCACTCGTACGCCTCGAGTCGCGGGAAGCGCCGCCCGGGGTCATGCTGGGACGACCGCGGCCGGAAACCGCACCGGCGGCCCGGCCCGCGGCGCCGGTCCGTTTGCGAGCGCGTCGCGAGGGCAGCTGCCCCCCCGGAAGGTGCTCCGGCCGGCAGGCACTCCTTGACGCACGAGCGAGGGGACAACTGTGATCATGGCTGAGACGATGTTCCGCCCGCCTCCGTGCGACGCCGACCCGTTGGACACCGCGACCGCCTTCACCCGCCTCGCAGCCCTCCCCGAGGGGGCGGAGCGCGACAGGTTCCGGCAGGAAGTGATCGCCGCCTGGTTGCCGATGGCCGAGCGCATCAGCCTTCGCTACCGCAGATGCGGAGAGAGCCCCGCCGATCTCCGGCAGGTCGCCGCCCTGGCGCTGGTGCACGCCGTGGACCGCTTCGACCCGGGCCTGGGGTTCGCGTTCGAGTCCTTCGCCATCCCCACCATCAACGGGGAGCTGAAACGTCACGTCAGGGACCACGTCTGGTCGCTTCACATCCCGCGCAAGGACCAGGAGTTGCGGGCGGCCGTCCGCGCCGCGCGCACCAGGCTGGAGCAGCGGGACGCCGGCGCGAGCGTCACCCCAGCGGAGCTGGCCGCGGAGACGGGGCTGTCCGAGGAGGAGGTCCGGCGCGGCCTCCACGCCGACGGGGTGCACCACACGCTCTCCCTCGACCACCCCGTCTCGGGGGCCGAGGAGCTTCCGCTGTCCGACACGCTCGGCCTGGCCGACCGCGCGCTGGAGCTCGTCGTCGACCGGCAGTCCCTCAAGCCGCTGCTGGACGCGCTGTCCGAGCGCGAGCGCTACGTCCTGTACTGGCGGTTCTTCGGCAACCTCACGCAGAAGCAGATCGGGGCGCGCCTCGGCGTATCGCAGATGCAGATCTCCCGCATCCTCAGCCGCACGTGCGCGCGTCTGCGCCAGCAGCTGCTCGCGGCGGCGTGAAGGGCCCCGCCGTCCGCCCCCCCTCCGTCCTTCCTCCCCGAGACCCACTCCCGTGGGCTCCCCGACCGACCCCAGGCAGGCGATCATGGCGTCGCACCACTCACACCTCACCCCGGATCTGCCACCGATCATCGAGGTGCCCGATCTGCCCGGCGCCCAGCACCCGTCGCGGTCGGCCCGCGACGACTCCGACGCCGAGCCGGTGACCTCGTCCCCACACGCCAGTGGCGCCCATCAGGAGGTAGATGGGCGCCACAAACACGCGGGAGAGGGATCCGGCGGCTGACTGTGACCCGCTCCCACGCGGTGCGCGCAGTCCGGCTGTGACGCGCGCCGTCAGAGGGGCGTGATCAGTCGTTCACGCAGGTGTTGCCGAAGGTCGGGTTCAGCAGGGCGATGATGTCAATCGTGTTCCCGCAGAGGTTGATCGGTACGTGGAGCGGGATCTGGATGACGTTCCCGGAGACTACGCCGGGGGAGCCCACAGCCGCACCCTGCGCGCCGGAGTCGGCGGAGGCGACACCGGCGACACCGGAAACGACGGTGCCGACGGCGGCAGTCAGGACGGCTGCCTTGGCGATACGCGACATGGTCAAACCTTTCTAAGGGGTGTTGAGAGGCAATTGTGGCCGCCGTTTCGTATGGACTTGGCCGAATAGGGGGCTGACCGGGCGTAATTAACCCAGAAAGGCCAATAAGTCGGATGTGATGCCCGGGGTTTGAGGGTCACGGATCGCCACATGTGGGCCGAGTGGGAGGTGGTGTGGCCCGCGGAAGTGGTCATGATCGCCCGCCTCGCCCGCCGGCCGCCCGAGGGTGATCCCTTCGCGCGCCCGCGTTCGGGTTTGGCGCTGCCCTGCCCGCGTACGTACAGTTTCCTGGACGATTAATCGAACAAGCGGACTGGAAACGACAGCGGTCATGACCGTCACTGAAGAGAACCGCGACGGTGCAGGCCACCCGTCGGACACTCCTGGCATAGCCCCCGAGCGCATGGCGATCCTCCTGAGCGTGCTCGAGGAGCTCGACACCCTCCCCGTCGACCACCCCGACGCGATCGCGGTGCGGCGCGCCACCTCCGGCGTCTACCGCACGGTGAAGCAGCGCCGCCGGCAGGAGCGGCGGGCCGCCAAGACCGCCCACGACCGCTCCGTGACGGAGGCCACGGCCACCGGGTCCGCCGAGCGGATCGACGACGAGACCCAGGGGCTCCTGCCCAGCTCCTCGGTCCTCGGCGAGATCGCGGGCATCCTCGAGCGCCCCCGCTCCTGCTACATCTGCAAGAGCCGCTACGTCGAGGTCGACGCCTTCTACCACCAGCTCTGCCGGGACTGCGCCGCCGAGAACCGGATGCGCCGCGACGCGAGCGCCGACCTCACCGGGCGCCGGGCCCTGCTCACCGGCGGCCGGGCCAAGATCGGCATGTACATCGCGCTGCGCCTGCTGCGTGACGGAGCCCACACCACCATCACCACCCGCTTCCCCAACGACGCCATCCGGCGTTTCAAGGCGATGCCGGACAGTGACCAGTGGATCCACCGGCTCAAGGTCGTCGGCATCGACCTGCGCGACCCGGCGCAGGTCGTCGCGCTCGCCGACTCCGTCGCGGCCGAGGGCCCGCTCGACATCCTGATCAACAACGCGGCCCAGACGGTCCGCCGCTCCCCGCGCGCCTACAGCGAGCTGGTCGCCGCCGAGTCCGCCCCGCTGCCGGCCGGTGAGCTGCCGGCCGCGCAGGTGATCGGCGCCTTCGGCAGCGGCGCGGTGGACGCCGTCGCCGCGCTGCCGTCGGCGGGCGGCGAGGGTCTGAGCGCCCAGGACGTCACCGACCTGGCGCTGGTCAGCGGCTCCGCCTCGCTCGCCCGCATCGAAGCCGGCACGGCCATCGACGCCGGCGGCCTCGTCCCGGACCTGGACGCCACGAACAGCTGGATCCAGACGGTCTCCGAGGTCGACCCCGTCGAGCTCCTCGAAGTGCAGCTGTGCAACTCCACGGCGCCCTTCATCCTGATCAGCCGGCTGCGCCCGGCGATGGCCGCGGCCGCCGCCCGCCGCAAGTACGTGGTGAACGTCTCCGCCATGGAGGGCGTCTTCAGCCGCGGCTACAAGGGCGCGGGCCACCCGCACACGAACATGGCCAAGGCCGCCCTGAACATGCTCACGCGCACCAGCGCGCAGGAGATGCTCGAAAGCGACGGCATCCTGATGACCGCCGTCGACACCGGCTGGATCACGGACGAGCGCCCCCACCCGGACAAGGTGCGCCTCGCCGAGGCCGGCTTCCACGCCCCCCTCGACCTCGTCGACGGCGCGGCCCGGGTGTACGACCCGATCGTGCGCGGCGAGCAGGGCGAGGACCTCTACGGCTGCTTCCTGAAGGACTACCGCAAGTCCGACTGGTAGGCCTTCCACCGGGCCCGCGGGGGAGTGCCGCGGGCCCGGCGTCCATTTCCGCCCGCCTTTGTATTCGCCGCTCTGGCAGTTCTTAAGCGGAATCGGAATTCCCTGTTCCCGAGAATTGACCTTGCATCAGCTGTGACGTGCAGGTACCGTCGATTGCCGAACAAATGTTGCGCAGTCGTTCAGGTGTTGACACGTCCACATTCTCTGACCGTCCTGCGCCGCATTCCTAGCGAGAGCGGTCATCATTCCAGTGCAGCCGATTCCCTTATCAGCTCGGGACCATGCCGCTGAGGGTGCGCGACCGGGCAGGCGCCGGGTGCTCTTCGCGCCCGTCCCCATCACTCCGACCAAGCCGTTGACGCCCAGTCACATCAAGGGCCTGCTGTGGGCGGACGTCATCAGCCGCGCGACCGCGGTGCTGGCCGACGTCGACCACCTCCACAGCCACACCGTCGCCGTGGCCAATGCCCAGACGCTGGGCTTCTGGGCCCACCTCGACGCCCACCACCCGGGCCTGGACTTCTCCGGCCTCGACGAGGAGCACATCGGCTCCCTCTACGTGGAGTTCCAGCGCCGGCGCGACGGCGGCGCCTTCGGTGACCTGTCGGCCTACCACGAAGCCGTCGCGCGCGACGGCTGGCTCCATCCGGCGAGCTCCCGCGTCCTCGACCTGTGGACCCGGCGGTGGGCCGAGCTCGGCATGAGGGATCCCGGCCTGACCGCCCGCCGCCCGCCTCCGGCCACGGCCGACGAGGTCCTGGACCTCCTCGCCCGCCGCGGACTGTGCATCGACCACCGCCCCTCGGGGGGACCGGTGTACCTGGACGCCACGCGTCACGGCCTGCCCCTGCGGCAGATCATGAGCGCCGGCCGCCACGCCAACTACCTCCTCGGTCTCCTGCGCGAGCTGGCCCCGCTCGTCGGCTCGTACGACTCCGTGGTGCTCGCCTGCGACCGGGAGGCCGTCCCCGACTACACCCTGCTGGCCAAGGTCCTCACCGACCTGGGCGCAGCGGTGACGCTGGTCGGGATAGGCCGGGTGCGGCTCGGTGGCGACCTGAAGTCCAGCAGGCACGGCGGCTGGGAAGGGCGTACGGCCGCGCACCTCGCGGAGGAATTCCTTCCGCGCGTCGGCCCCGCCATCTACCGCCTGGGTGTGCGCCTCTACTACATCGCCGTGCTCGGACAGGGCGACCGCGAGCCGTTCCGGCCGCAGTTGCTGTGGCGCTGCATGGCCCGGGCCAAACGGCTGCTGGACCGCCCGGCCACGGGGACCGGGGCGGACCTGCCGGAGTTCCTGGCCCGCCACGCGCGTCCGCACCCCCATGTCGACCCGTACCGGCTCACGACCGCCCTGCTGACCCGCAATCGGCCGGCCCCCGGGCGGGAGTTGCTGGAGAAGGTGCTCATCTGAATGTCGCCGTTAGAGGAATCAGGTTTCACGCAAGAGGAATTAGCGCGCGCACATGCCGTACGCATGTGCGCCACGGGGTCCGGCGGGGGAGTGGCGGCGATCGCCGTGCTGCACGAGGTCGTCCCGGAGGAATTCGCCTCGTCCGTCCTGGAATTCACCGCGGCGCTCAGCGAGGAGGAGCGCCGCTGCTGGCTCGGCGAACACACCCGCACCCGCTACCTCGTCGGTAACCCCGCCAATCTGGCCGGACGCCTGCCGCCCACCACCGCGCACCGCGACGGCCGCGTCGCCTGGTACCGCGAGGACCCCCGGACCGGCCACCGGGAACTGCGGCTGCTGCTGCGGGCCCTGCGCGGCGAACTGCCGGCGGACCCGCCTCCGTACGTCCTCCACGTCCCCCGCGGCCTCCCCGAGCCCGACCGGGCGCGGAGCCCCCGCTCGTGGCGGATCACGGTGGACGTGCGGGACCTGACCCTGCCCGGCTACCTCGTGCACCTCGGGCACACCCTGTCCGAACCGGCGATCACCGGGGTGCTGCGGGCCGGCGACCGGATCGCCGTCCACCACACCCGTCGGCTCACGCCACCCGCCGGCGGCCACGCCTACCTGCGGGTGCACCGCGACACCGACGACCCCCGCCGCCTGCGCGCCTACGCCGTCCTGGCCGACGAGAGCGCCCATGACTGACCTCCTCGCCCTCCCGGCCGGTGACGACCGCTCCCTCCGGCCGGGCCCGCGCGACGGCCTCGCCGACCCGGCGCGTCACCTTCTCATCGAACACGCTCCGGCGCAGCGGGACGTGGTCGCCACGGTGACCGCCGTTGCCCGGGCGGTCAAGGAGTGACCATGACTGCTTCCCCGGACACCGGCGCCACGGCCTTCCGGCAAGAACTCATCGAGGCCAGGAACAGCCTGACGGCGACCCTGGACGACGCCGCGGCGTGGCAGGACCGGATCCGCACCCGGCTGCTCACCGAGAACGCCGACACCGCGTTCGGCCGGCACCACGGCTTCGGCAGGCTCCGCACCATCGACGACTACCGGACGGCCGTCCCGCTGCGCACCTACGCCGACTACGAACCCTGGATCAACAGGGCCGCCGAAGGCGAGCCGTCCGTCCTCACCCCCCAGACGCCGCGGCTGTTCTTCACCACCGCCGGCAGCACCGGCGCGCGCAAACGGATCCCGGTGACCGAAAACTTCCTGAAGACGGTGTACCTGCCGTTCTTCCGGGCGGCCATGGGGGTCCCCGCCACCTGCTTCCCCGACGACTTCGGGCCCGGCGCCGTCACCCTCAACCTGCGCCACGACCGGCTCGCACGACCGGCGACCACCGCCTCTGGGCGGCCCAGCCTGGGCCCCAGCCAGGCCGACCTGCGCGGCGGCTTCGGGGTGACGATGACCGAGCCCGGCGCCCTGGCGCCCTGGGCCGACCTGCCGGTCCCCGTGGACGACCGGCGCTACCTCGACAAGCTCTACGTACGCGTGCGCACGGCCGTCGCCCACGACGTGCGCTCCGTCGTCGGCCACAACCCCTCGATGATCGCGATCCTCCCCGAACTCCTCGCACAGTGGTGGCCTGCGATCCTGCGCGACCTCGCCGACGGCACCTACCTCGGCATGTCCGGCGGCCGCCCCGACAAGGACCGGGCGCGCGAACTGGAGCGCCAGGCGGAACGGGCGGGCGCCCCCACACCCGCCGTGATCTGGCCCCGCATCCGGCTCCTCTACTGCTGGACCTCCGGCATGGCCTCGCTCTACCTCCCCCGGGTCAAGGAGCTCTACGGCTCCGGCGTCACCGTGCTGCCCACCCCGCCCTCGGCGTCCGAAGGTCCCGTCGGCGTCCCCGTCGACCGCCACCCCACGGCCGGGCCGCTGGCCGTCTCCACGGCGCTGTACGAGTTCGTGGACGCCGCCGAGGACGTCCGCCCCGACAGCCCGACGCTGCTCTTCGGCGAACTGGAGGCGGGCCGCGACTACCACGTGGTCTTCTCGCACGTCGGCGGCCTCCACCGGTACGTCCTCGGTGACCTGGCGCACGTCGTGGACCACGTCCGGGGCGTCCCGCGCGTCGAGTACGCGGGCCGCAGCACCCTCTCCGACGTCGCGGGGGAGCGCCTGCGCGAGTTCCACCTCTTCCGCGCCCTGAAGGCGACGGCCTGGAGCACCGGCCTGGACGTGGTCAACGCGACCTTCCGCACCGAGGAGGAGGCGAACGGGCCGCGCTACGCCGTGGCCGTCGCCCTGCGCCCCGCACCCCGCCCCGAGGAGGTCCTCGCCTTCGGGGACCGGCTGGACCGGGAGATCGCCCGGCAGGCCCCCCGCTACGCCGCCGCCCGGGCCCGCGGCGACCTGGCCGCGCTGCGCGTCCAGTGCGTCCCCCCGTCCGCCTTCACCGCCCACTGGCACCGCAGGGTCGCCGCCGGCATGCGCCCGCCCGAGGTCAAGGACCAGGTCTTCCTGCCGGATCCGGCGGCCTGGCAGGAGCTGTGCGAGCACGGCGGACGGGCTGACGCCCTATGAGCCGCGCCCCGATGGCTCGCGTCTCGGTGACTCGTCGCCAGACGGTCCGTGGCGCGATGGCCTGCGCCTCGACGACCTGCCGCCAGACGGTCGGCCGCCCGGTGATCCACCGCTCGATGACCCACCGCCCGATGACACACCGCTCGTACGGCCCGGCAAGGAGCACGGCACCATGACCATCCTGGAGACCGCCACGCCGCACATCGACCTGGGCCGGGTCCGCCAGGCCGTGGAGGACACCCTGGAGTGCTTCCTGGCCGGCAAGGCCGAGGGGGAGGACGGCGCGCGCATCGCCGCCCCGCTGCGCGTCCTGCGCGACTTCCTCGGCGGCGGGGGCAAGCGGGTGCGCCCGCTGTACTGCTGCCTCGGCTGGTTCGCCGTCGCCGGACGGCCGCCGACCACCGAGGTGCTGCGCGCCGCGGCCGGCCTGGAGCTCTTCCACACCTTCGCGCTGATCCACGACGACGTGATCGACGGCTCGGACAGCCGTCACGCGCGCCCCACGGCGCACCGCGCCTTCGAGCAGGACGGCCCCGGGCCGCGCGCGCGGTGGTTCGGCGAGAGCGCCGCGATCCTCCTCGGCGACCTGTGCGAGGTGTGGTCCGCCGAGCTCCTGGGTGGCCTCTCCGGCCCCTCGCCCGCCTCCGCCCGGGCGGTCCTCGACCGGATGCGCGGGGAGCTCGTCATCGGCCAGTTCCTCGACTTACGGGCTTTCGGGACCGACTTCGGCAACGTCGAGGACGCGTTGGCGGTCATCCACTACAAGACGACCAAGTACACCGTGGAACGCCCGCTGCAGATCGGCGCCGCCATGGCGGGGGCGAGCAGCTCGGTGCTGGGTGTGTGCGCCGCCTACGCCCGGCCGATGGGGGAGGCCTTCCAGATGTGCGACGACCTGGAGGACGTCCTGCCGGACCCGGCGCGCGGGGACGCCACCGGCAACGACCTGCGGGAAGGCAAGCACACGGTCGTCCTCGCGCTGGCCCTGCGCGACGCCGGCGCCGCCGAGTCGGCGAGGCTGAGGGAACTCGTCGGCGACCCGGACCTGGACGCGGACGGCCTCGCCGAGGCCCAGGCGCTGATCGCCGCCACCGGGGCACCCCGGACCGTCAGGCGCATGGTCGTCGAGCGTCGGCGGCAGGCCCTCGACGTCCTGGCGGCCGCCCCCTTCGGCCCCGCGGCCCGGCAGGCCCTCGCCCGGCTCACCGACCTCGCCCTCCCCGGCGTCGACCGCTGGGAGGAGGCGGAGGGGTGACCGGGACCCAGGGGGTGTCCGATGGGCGGGTGCGGGTCGTACGGTCCGGCGGCGGGCCGTACGCCGGACCATCCGTCCGTTCGGCCTCGCCTCCACGGCGCGGGTGACGGTGCCGGCGCAGACCCATCGGACAACCCCCTAGGCCACCCGGTCCGGGCCCCGCGCCGGGGCCGCTGGGGCCAGCGTCCGCTTCAGCCACGCGCCGGGGCCCGCTGGGGCCAAGGTCTGCCTCGGTCACTCCGCTGGGGCCCGCTGGGGCCAGCGTCCGCCTCGCCACGCCGCCAGCGCACACTCAGGCCAGGGTCCGCCTCAGCCACTCCGCCGCCCCCGCCGGGCCGTCGGCCACCGGCACGCCGTCCGGCGCCGGCGGGCGGCGGACCACCACGACCGGGATGCCGGCCTCGCGGGCGGCGATCAGCTTCGCGGAGGTCGCCGCCGCGCCGCTGTCCTTCGTGACGAGGACGTCGATCGCGTGCCGCCGCAGCAGCTCCCGTTCTCCCTCCAGCGTGAACGGCCCCCGCTCCAGCACCACTTCCATCCGCGCCGGCACCGGCGGCTCCGGCGCGTCGACCGAGCGGACCAGAAACCACATACCCTCAAGGTGCGCGAACGCCGCGAGGCCCATCCGGCCCGTGGTGAGGAACGCCCGTCCCCCCAGCGCGGGCAGCACCCCGGCCGCCTCGGCCAGCGAGCCGACCGGGTGCCACCGGTCGCCCGGACCCGCCACCCAGCCGGGCCGGCGGACGGCCAGCAGGGGAACATGGACGGCTGCGGCAGCCTGTGCCGCGTTGAAACTGATCGTGCCGGCGAAAGGATGGGTGGCGTCGATGAGCGCGGCCACCTGCTGCTCGCGCAGCCAGTGGGCGAGGCCTTCGGGTCCGCCGAACCCCCCGATCCGCACCTCCCCCGCCGGCAGCCGCGGCTCGGCGACGCGCCCCGCCAGCGAACTGGTGACGCGCAGGCCGGGATCCGCGGCCAGCTCGGCGGCGAGCCGCCGGGCCTCGGTCGTGCCGCCCAGGATCAGGACGTGGCGTTCCGCGCCGCTCACGATGTGCTGCCCTTCCGTCGTCTCGGCTTCCCCGGCCGGCTCTGTCGGCGGCCGGGCGGCCCAGCCTACGGGCGGAGCGGTACGTGACTGAGACCGAGGCCCGCGAGGCCGCCGGCGGACGTGCGGCGCAGTTGCAGCACACCGGGCTGCGGCACGGCTGGACCACCGGCGCCTGCGCCACCGCCGCCACCACGGCCGCGTACACCGCACTGCTCACCGGCGAGTTCCCCGACCCGGTGACGATCACCCTGCCCAAGGGACAGACCCCGGCCTTCGCGCTCGCCGCCGAGGAGCTCGGCGACGGCGGCCGGTGGGCCATGGCCGCCGTCGTCAAGGACGCCGGCGACGACCCCGACGTCACGCACGGCGCTCTGATCCGCGCCACGGTGCGGCTGCTGCCGCCCGGCTCCGGGGTCGTCTTCCGGGCGGGCCCCGGCGTGGGAACGGTCACCAGGCCCGGGCTGCCGCTGGCCGTCGGCGAACCCGCGGTCAACCCCGTGCCCCGCCAGATGATGCGCGACCACGTCGCCGAAGTCGCCGCCCGCTACGGAGCCCCGGGCGACGTGGAGATCGAGGTCTCGGTCGACCACGGCGAGGAGATCGCCCGCTCCACCTGGAACCCGCGCCTGGGCATCCTCGGCGGCATCTCCATCCTGGGCACCACCGGGATCGTGGTCCCCTACTCCTGTTCCGCGTGGATCGACAGCATCCGGCGCGGCGTGGACGTGGCCCGCGCGGCGGGCCGCACGCACGTGGCGGGCTGCACGGGTGCGACCTCCGAGAAGGTCGCCGTCGCGGTGCACGGGCTGCCCGAGGACGCCCTGCTGGACATGGGCGACTTCGCCGGGGCGGTGCTCAAGTACATCCGCCGCCACCCGGTGGACCGCCTGACCATCGCCGGCGGCTTCGCCAAGCTCTCCAAGCTGGCGGCGGGCCACCTCGACCTCCACTCCGCCCGCTCGCAGGTGAACAAGGAGTTCCTGGCGGAGCTCGCCCGCCGGGGCGGGGCCGGTGACGCCCTCGCAGCCGCGGTCGCCTCGGCCAACACCGGCCTGGAGGCCCTGCACCTGTGCGCGGCGGACGGCGTCCGGCTCGGCGACCTCGTCGCGGCCACCGCCCGCGACGAGGCACTGGCGGTGCTGCGTGGCGCGCCCGTGACGGTCGACGTCATCTGCATCGACCGCGCCGGCACGATCGTGGGGCGTGCCGAGGGGCGGGGGCCCCGCGACCGCTGACGCGTACGCCGTTCCCTGCAGACGTCGCGGGGCCCCGGGGCGAGCCTCGCTCCCTGAGCGCGGCTTCCGGTGCGGCGGCGTCTCCTACCGGCCGGTGCGGGGGCGTCGCCTACGGCTCCAGCACCGTCCGGCCGCAGCTGTCCCGGTCCCGCGTCGTGGAGTACAGGAAGCTGTCGGGGAACTGCTCTGCGGCCAGCGTGCGGCCGACGACGATGACGGCGGTGCGGACCACGCCCGCGGCCTTCACCTGGTCGGCGATGTCGGCGAGGGTGCCGCGCAGGACGATCTCGTCGGGACGGCTGGCCATGGCGACGACGGCGGCCGGGCAGTCGGCGCCGTAGTGGGGGAGCAGTTCGGCGACGACACGGTCGGCGTGGCGGGCGGCGAGGTGGAGGACCATCAGGGCGCCGCTGCGGCCGAGCGTGGCGAGGTCCTCGCCGGCGGGCATGGGGGTGGCCCGCTGGGCGACGCGCGTGAGGATGACGGTCTGGCCGACGGTGGGGACGGTCAGTTCGCGGCCGAGCGCCGCCGCGGCGGCGGCGAAGGCGGGGACGCCGGGGACGATCTCGTAGGGGATGCCCAGCGCGTCCAGGCGGCGCATCTGCTCGGCGACGGCGCTGAAGAGGGCGGGGTCGCCGGAGTGCAGGCGCGCCACGTCGTGGCCGGCCTCGTGGGCGCGGACGAACTCGGCGGTGATCTCGTCCAGGTCCAGGCGGGCGGTGTCGACGAGGCGGGCGTCGGGCGGGCACTCGGCGAGGAGTTCGCGGGGGACGAGGCTGCCGGCGTAGAGGCAGACGGCGCAGCGGGCCAGGGTCCGGGCGCCGCGCACCGTGATGAGGTCGGCGGCACCCGGGCCGGCGCCGATGAAGTACACGGTCATGGGTGGGCCTCCTGGGGCGGGGTGGGGCGGGGTTCCTGGGGCGGCTTGACCACCGACCACTGCGTCACCGGCATCGCCTGCCGCCAGCCCGTGAAGCCCCCCACGGGGACGGCGTGGGCGACCGCGAGGCGGGTCAGGTCGCCGCCGTGGCGGCGGTAGCGGTCCGTCAGCAGTGCCTCGGACTCCAGGGTGACGGTGTTGGCCACCAGCCGGCCGCCGGGGGGCAGCGCCTCCCAGCAGGCGTCGAGCAGGCCGGGGGCGGTCAGGCCGCCGCCGATGAAGACGGCGTCGGGAGCGGGCAGGCCGGCCAGGGCGGCGGGCGCGGGGCCGGTGACCACGCGGAGGGCCGGGACGCCCAGGGCATCCGCGTTGCGGGTGATGCGCGCGGCCCGTACGGGGTCGCGTTCGACGGCGACGGCCCGGCAGGAGGGGTGGGCGCGCATCCACTCGATGCCGATGGAGCCGGAGCCGCCGCCGACGTCCCACAGCAGTTCGCCGGGGGCGGGGGCGAGCGCGGCGAGGGTCGCCGCCCGCACGTGGCGCTTCGTCAGCTGGCCGTCGTGCTCGAAGGCGTCGTCGGGCAGGCCGGGGGTGAGGGGGAGGCGGAGCGCGTCCGGGGCCCGGCGGCAGTCGACGGCGATGACGTTGAGGGGGTCGCCGGGCGGGTGCGGCCAGTCGTCGGCGGTGCCGTCGAGGCGGCGTTCGCGGTCGCCGCCCAGCTGTTCCAGCACGGTCATCCGGCTCGGCCCCCAGCCGCGCCGGCGCAGGAGCTCGGCGACCTCGGCGGGGGTGTCCGCGCCGGCGCTGAGCAGGAGGAGGCCCCGACCGTCGTGCAGCGCGGCCGTGAGCGTCGCGAGGGGACGGCCCACGAGGCTGATCACGTCGGTGTCGTGCAGGGGCCGGCCGAGGCGGGCGCAGGCGTACGAGACGGACGAGGGGTGCGGCAGGACGCGCAGCCGGTCGGCACCGAGGACGTCGGCGAGGGTGCGGCCGATGCCGTAGAACATGGGGTCGCCGCTGGCCAGCACGCAGACGCGGCGGGCGGCGTGCGTCGCGAGGAGGCCGGGGACGGCCGGGCGCAGCGGCGACGGCCAGGCGACGCGCTCGGCCGGGCAGTCGGCGGGCAGCAGGTCGAGCTGGCGCGGGCCGCCGATGATCACCTCGGCGTGGCGCAGCGCCTCCCGGGAGGCGGGGGCGAGGCCCGACCAGCCGTCGGCGCCGATGCCTACGACCGTCACGGGGGCTGGGCTCACGGGAGGCACCTCGGGGTCGACTGCGATCAGGGGCATCGGCACTCTACTGACCTGCGGCGACAGCATGACGGCCGGGACCTTGTCGCACCCTGGTGCACGGTGGCGGTGGGGAGTCACTTCCGTGGGCGCGGCGGACCCGTCCGTGCGCTCCCCCGTGCTCTCTGCGGCCGTCGTGGCCCACCGGGCGCCGGTGGGCCACCGCCACATGTTCCCCCCGCCGGACGTTGACCGGACGTGAAGGGGACGAGAAGGAAAGGCGGGCGCCGGGTCAGCCGTCGGCGGCTGGCCGCGGCGTCGTTCGCCGGACTCGCGCTGGCCGGGGGGCTGCTGATGGCCACCGCCAACGGTGTGCTGGCAGTGTCCGCCGCGGGAAGCGGCGGGGCGTTCAAGCTGACGGGCGAGCGGCTGGAGGGGGACGCCTTTCGGGAGCGAACGGACGTGATCGTGGAGCGCGACGGCACCCGGCATCCGGTCGCGGTGGTCAGTGCCGAGCGGGCCTGGGTGAAGGGCTTGTGCGCCAGTCTGCTGGTGCCCACGCCCTTCGGCCCCCTGACGCTGCGCGGCAGCGCCGGTCGGACCCGCCCCGTCCTGGCCACGGGCATCGTGATCAACACCGACCGGGTCAGGGGCGGCGACACCTCCTTCAGCGACCTGCGCGTCGGTCTGCTTCCGGAGGGCGGCGTCGGCGCGGCCACCGGTCATGCGGCGGTGGACCGGCCGGAGTTCACTTCCTGGCTGGCCACGGCCGGCACCTTCCGGATGAGCGATGTGGACGTGGGCGTCGAGGCGGGTCGACACGAGTGCTCCTGACGCTTCTGGCAAAGGCAGGTCTGGCAAAGGCGGGTCTGACGAAGGCGGGTCTGGCGAAGGCGAGGGCGCGGCGGTTCGCGGCCTGGCGGCGGGAGCGGCCGCTGGGCGCCGCCGTGCTTGCGGTGCTGGGCGCCGTGGAGCTGCTGTGGCTGCCGTTCGCGGGATTCCCCGCGGCCGTCGGGGTCGCCGGTGTCGTGGCCGGTGCCGGGCTGTCGACCAGTGTGCCGCTGCTCGTGACCGCGGTGATGCTGGCCACGCATCCCCGCCTGCACACCCCCGTCGGGATCGTCGTGCTGGCCCTGGCCCTGGTCGCCCTGGTCACCTGCAACGCGGGCGGGATGCTGGTGGGCAGCCTGCTCGCGGGGGCGGGGGGCGTGTGGGGATTCGCCTGGCTGCCGCCGGAGCGGGACGCTGGGTGAGGGCCGCGCGGCCGGTCCCGCGGGTGCTGCTGGTGTGCGCCGGAGCGTTCCTGGCCTGTACGACGCTGACCGCCCGGGCGCTGCCGCCGCCCCCGGACCCGCTTCCGGCGCCCCGCGCGAGCGACGGGCACGACGGCCTGCACGGCGGAATGTCCGGTGGCCTGTCCGGTGGCCTGTCCGGCGAAATTCCCGGCGATCCCGGCGGTCCCGGCGACGCCCCGGTGACCCTCGTGGCGCGCACGGTCGGCACCGGCCCGGCGCGTTGCGTCCGCCGTACCGGGCCCGAGCACGCGGTGCTGCACTGCCGCATGGAGCGCGCCACGCTCACCGATGCCGTCGTGACGGTGCGCACCGGGGACCGGCCCACCACGGCACGGATCGCGCACGCCGCCCTGTCCGGCGCCCTCGAGGTGGACCTCGTCCGCCTCGGCGGGAGGCTGGCCGGTCTACTGCCGGTGCGCGTCACCGCCGACCTGCCCCTGCCCGTCGCCGTCGCTCCCGCGCTGGAGCTGACCGATGTGACCCTGGCCGCGGACCGGGTCTCCGTCGAGGGGGGCCGGGTGCGCGACTCCGTGCTCCTCATCCGCCCGTGACGGCGCCGAAGCGGCGCTTGCGCAGCGCGAACGCCGCGACGAGGTCGCGCAGATGGTCCCCCGTGAAGTCGGGCCACAGGGTGTCCACGAAGAAGAACTCCGCGTACGCGGCGCGCCACAGCATGAAGTTGGAGATGCGCTGCTCTCCGGAGGTGCGGATCAGCATGTCGATGTCGGGCAGTTCCGGCAGCGGCAGGTGCCGGGAGAAGACCGACTCGTCGATGGCGTCCGGATCCAGTCGTCCCGTCACGGCGGAGCGGGCCAGGTCCGCGGCCGTCCGCGCGATCTCGTCGCGGCCGCCGTGGTTGAAGCAGAAGACCACCGTCATCGCCCGGCTCCGGCGCGTGCGCTCCTCGGCCTCGCGCAGGGCGTCGACCACGGCGGACGGCAGGCGGGCCTCCGAGCCCTGCCACCGGAACCGCACGCCGCGCTCGGCGTAGCCGCCGAAGGAGTCGAACGTGTCTTCCGCCAGCCGCATCAGCGCGTCGATTTCGGCGCGCGGACGGTTCCAGTTCTCGGTGGAGAGGCAGAACAGCGACAGGTGCTCGATGCCCTCCTCCAGGGCGCCGTCCAGCACCGACGACAACGCCCGCAGCCCGGCCTCGTGCCCGCTCGTCCGCGGCAGTCCGCGCCGGGCGGCCCAGCGGCCGTTGCCGTCCATGATGACGGCCACGTGCCGCGGCCGGTGGCCGTCGGAGGCCGCCGGTGGCCGCCGGCCGCCCATGCCGTTC
Source organism: Streptomyces cinnamoneus (assembly GCF_002939475.1). NCBI lineage: Bacteria > Bacillati > Actinomycetota > Actinomycetes > Kitasatosporales > Streptomycetaceae > Streptomyces > Streptomyces cinnamoneus. The sequence goes on from NZ_PKFQ01000001.1 coordinate 6,125,839, forward strand.
TCGGGCAGCCGGACGGCGCCTCGGAGCAGCCATCGGGCCATGGATATGCGCCACTTCGACATCCGGGCAGTCCGAGGCATCCCGCCCCCTCACCTCGTGGCCCCGCAAGCTGGGGAGAGTGTTGGCAGGAGCACGGCTGCCTACACCTCAAACCATCCGAAAGAGCGGAACTTCCGTTCCTGTGGGGAAGATAGGCTCATTGCCTGACATGACGGGGAAGAACGGCACGGCGAAGCACCGTACGGCGACGGGCGCGGCGGACCTGCTGGCCCGCCGCATCACGCGCTGCTTCTCGCCCCCCGTCCTTCCGGTGGCCGCGGGTTGCGTCGTCAGCTGGCACGCCACCTGGCCGCGGCCGGCCGGGCTGGTGTGGGGGCTGACCGCCGTGGTGTGCGGCGCCGTGGGGGTGCTGGTGATGGCCTTCGGCGTACGCCGCGGCTGGGTGTCGGACCTGGACGTGAGCCGTCGTGCCGAGCGCCCGCTGCCGCTGGCCTGCGCCTCGGCCGGGGCCGCGCTGGTGTGGCTGGTCTGTCGCCATCTGGGCGCTCCGCGCGAGTTGTTGGCGCCGGCGGCCCTCGCGCCCGCCGGCGGCGCGGCGTTCCTGCTGTGCACCCGTTTCGGGAAGGTCTCGCTCCACACGTGCGCGGCCGCCGGCAGCGTCGTTCTGCTCGCCCTGCGCGTCGCCCCGCTCTGCGCCCTGCTGGCTCCGGTGCCGGCGGCCGTCGGCTGGTCGCGGGTCCGGTTGGGGGCGCACACCCGGGCGCAGGTGTGGGCCGGTGCCCTCCTCGGCGGTGGCCTGACGGCGGTCGTGCTGGTCATCGCCGGGTGAGGCGCGGCTCGCAGACCATCTCCACCGACCGGGGCGAGAGGAAGACGCGGGCCGACGGGTACGCGCGCACCCCGGGCACCGGCCGCAGCCGCCAGCGCGAGGCGATGGTGGCCACCACCGTCAGCATCTGGTGCATCGACAGCCGGTCGCCGATGCACTTGCGCGGCCCCGTGCCGAAGGGGACGTACGCGCACGGGGGCAGGCCGGCCCGCCTGTCCGGCAGCCAGCGGTCGGGGTCGAAGCGCAGGGGGGCGGCGTGGTGGTGGGGGTGGCGGTGCATCGCGTACGGGCTGAAGACCAGCTCCGTACCGGCCGGCAGCACGGTGCCGCCGAGGTCGAGGGCGTCGACCGTACGGCGCGCGAGGAGCCAGACCGGCGGATACAGCCGCAGCGTCTCCAGCAGGGTGCGGCGCGTGTACTCCAGGCGCGGCAGGTGCTCCGGGGTCACGGGCCCACCGGCCAGGACGTCGTCGAGCTCCTGGTGCAGTCGCCGCTCGGCGTCGGGGTGGGCGGCCAGTTCGTGGAAGACCCAGGGCAGCACGTCGCCGATGCCGTGCGCCGCGGCGATGAGGTAGAAGACCATCTCCCGGCAGATCTGCTCGTCGCCCAAGCCGCTTCCGTCGTCCGCGTAGCGGGCACGGGCCAGTGCGGACAGCACGTCCCCCTCGTCGTACCCGGGGTGGGCGCGGCGCTCGCCCAGTGCGTCACGGATCGCCGTCCGCAGGCGGTCGCGCGCCCGCCGGAAGCCCCCCGTGCCGGGGACGGGCAGCCCGTCGGTCCAGCGCGGGGCCACCGAGCGCCAGTACAGACCGCGGTTGAGGTGCGCCTGGACACCGCTCAGGGCCCTCGCGACGGCGGTGGCCGACCCGCCGCAGAACGCGCGGGCGTTGACCTCGTTGGACAGCGCCAGCAGCTCCCGCTCCAGCCGCAACCGCCGCCCCGGCCACCAGTCGGCCAGCCGGTCGCGGGTGGCGCGGACCACCGCGTCGGTCCGCGCGGCGAGCCGGTGGGGGTGGAAGGCCGGCTGGACGGCCCGGCGGTGGCGGCGGTGGGAGGCGAAGAGGGTCATGCCCTCGAAGCTCATGTCCATCACCAGGCTGACGCCGATCTGCGGGCCGGCGCTGTCGGTCAGCCTGCCCTTGGCGACGTACCGGGCCTCGGTGACCAGCACCTGGTGCAACAGTCCGGGATCGGTGATCAGGTAGGAGACGGTCCGGCCCGGGCGGAAGCGGACCAGGGGGCCCAGCTCGTACGCCCCGGCCATGAAGTCCATGGGCCGGAACCACAAGTGGGCGCCGTGCCCGATCAGCGGGAGCGCTGCCGGGGCCTTCGGGACGGTCATCGGCACCTCACCAAGCGGGAGTTCGGGGGCATCCGGCCGGGTACATGTCTACCCATGGCGGCGGGCGGCGAAGTCGTGGTCGTGGGGTCCGGATTCGGCGGTGCCGTGGCGGCGCTGCGGCTCGCCGAGAAGGGCTACCGGGTGACCGTGCTGGAGGCCGGGCGGCGCTTCGCCGACGCCGACTTCGCCGACTCGCCCTGGCAGGCGCACCGCGTCCTGTGGGCGCCCCGGCTCGGGCTGACCGGCATCGTCCGCGTCCGGGTGCGCCGACACCTGCTGGCCCTGACGGGCATCGGCGTCGGCGGCGGTTCGCTGGCGTACGCCGGTGTGCACCATCGGCCCGCCGCGGAGGTCTTCCGTCGCCCGGGGTGGGACCGGACCGTCGACTGGGCCGCCGAACTCGCGCCTTTCTACGCGCTGGCCGAGCGGATGATGGGCACGGCCCCGGTGCCGCTGCCCGCCGGGGCGGACACGGGGGACGGCGTGCTCGGCCGGGTGGCCGCGGACGGGGGGCCCGCGGGCGCCTCCTTCCGGCCCGTCCGGGCCGGTGTGTACTTCGGCGCCCCCGGCCGTCCGGTCCCCGACCCGTACTTCGCCGGTCGGGGCCCCGAGCGCACCGGCTGCACGGGGTGCGCGCGGTGCGTCCTCGGCTGCCGGGTGGGCGCGAAGAACACCCTCATGAAGAACTACCTCCACCTGGCCGAGCGGCTCGGCGCCCGCATCAGGCCGCTGACCTCGGTGATCGGTCTCGTCCCCCGGCCCGGCGGCGGCTGGCTCGTCCGGACGGTGCCCGGCGGGGCGCTGGTGCCGCGGCGGCGGGGTGCCACGTTCCGCGCGGATCAGGTCGTCCTGGCGGCCGGCGCCTGGGGCACCGCGGAGTTGCTGCACCGCTGCCGGGCCGCCGGTACGCTGCCGGGCCTGTCGGCCGCGCTCGGCAGCCGGACCCTCACCAACCGCGAGGTGCTGCTCGCCGTGTCGGCGCCCGGCTTCGACGTCGGGCCCGGTGTCGCCGTGAGCTCGGAGCTGCGCGCCGACGACGTCACGCTGGTGCAGCTGTGCCGGGTCGGCGGCGGTTCCCATCCGCTGGCGGCCCTGCTGTGCCCGTTGCCCGGCGGCGGTGCCCGCGCGCTGCGTCGGTGGCCGGTGCGGCACTTCGGCGGGCGCACGGCGCTGCTGCTGGCCATGGAGGCGCGGGAGTCGGCCCTCACCAGCCGGCTCCGGCACGGGCGCCTGGTCCTCGTCCCCGCCGACGGCCCGCGGGAGCCGGCTCGGCTGCCGGCCGCCGAGGCCGCGGCCCGGAGCTTCGCGGAACGCGTCGCGGGCAGCGCCTACGGCTGGTGGTGGAACACCCTGCTGGGACTGCCGTTCACCGCCCACCTGCTCGGCGGCTGCCCGATCGGCACGGACCCGAGCACCGGAGTCGTCGACACCGGCCACCGTGTGCACGGCCACCCCACGCTGCACATCACCGACGCCTCGGTCGTCCCGGCCAACCTCGGCTGCAATCCCGCGCTCACCGTCACCGCCCTGGCCGAACGCGCCTTCGCCGCCTGGCCCGCCGCATGAGCGGCCGCGCCCGACGCGTCCACCCGGCCGTCGCCCGCGCGGGCACCACCCGCCTCTTCCTGTGGCTCGCCCCGCGCGTGCTGCCCCGTGCGGACCGGGCCGTGCACCGGCTGACCGGCGGGCGCTGGATGCCCAGCCGGCTCTTCCTGCCGAGCGTGGTGCTCACCACCACCGGCCACCGCAGCGGCCGTCCGCACGCCACCCCGCTGTGTGCCTTCCGCTGCCCCGACGGCAGCCGGCTGGTCGCGGCCACGAACTTCGGCCGTCCCCGCCACCCGCACTGGAGCGCGAACCTGCTGCACCGGCCGGAGGCCACGGTCACGTACGGGGGCCGGACCCAGCCGGTCACCGCCCACCGGCTGTCCCCTGCCGCCCAACGCGCCGAGCGTGCCCGGTCCCTGGCGATCCTTCCGGCGTACGACCACTACGCGGCGCGGGTGGGCGACCGCGGGATCCGTGTCTTCCGTCTGGTGCCGTGACGCCATCACCGGAAAGCTTATTGCATAGACTATGCAATTACTGATCCAAAGCAGGAAGGCGCGGCGTGAAGCGTTCACCGGTGGTTCTGGGTATCGAGTCGTCCTGCGACGAGACCGGCGCCGGTCTGGTCCGGGACGGGCAGTTGCTGGGCCAGGCCGTGGCGTCGAGCATGGACGAGCACGCGCGCTACGGCGGCGTCGTGCCGGAGATCGCGGCGCGCGCCCACGTGCACGCGGCCGCCCCCGTCGTGCGGGCGGCGCTTGCCGACGCGGGGCTGACCATGCGGGACATCGACGCCGTCGCGGTGACCACGGGGCCCGGACTGTCCGGTGCCCTGCAGGTCGGTGTCGCCGCGGCGAAGGGGCTCGCCTACTCGCTGGGCGTCCCCCTGTACGGCGTGCATCACCTCGCCGGGCACGTGGCCGCCGACACGCTGGAACACGGGCCGCTGCCGAATCCCTGCATGGTGCTGATCGTCTCCGGTGGGCACACCTCGCTGCTGCTCGTGCGGGACCTCGCCCGCGATCCGATCGTCCACCTCGGGGACACCCTCGACGACGCGGCCGGCGAGTGCTTCGACAAGGTGGCCCGCGTCTTCGGGCTGCCCTATCCCGGTGGTCCGGCGGTCGACCGGGCGGCTCGTGAGGGGGATCCGCGTGCCGTGGCGTTTCCGCGGCCGTTGACCGGGCCGCGGGATGATCCCCATGCCTTCTCCTTCTCGGGGTTGAAGACGGCCGCCGCCCGGTGGGCCGAGCAGCACCGGGCGGCCGGGCGGGCGCTGCCGGTCGCCGACGGTGCCGCCTCGTTGCAGGAGGCGATCGCGGACGTGCTGACGCGCAAGGCCGTCGGCGCGTGCCGGGAGCACGGCGTGGGCACCCTGGTGGTCGTCGGCGGCGTGGCCGCCAACTCGCGGGTGCGGGCGCTGGCCCAGGAGCGCTGCGATGCTGCGGGCATCGAGTTGCGCGTACCGCCGCTGCGGCTGTGCACCGACAACGGCGCGATGATCGCCGCCGTCGGGTACCTGCTGGTGCGGGCGGGGGCGGAGCCCGCGCCGCTCGACGTGTCCATCGATCCGTCCGCGCCCCTGGAGTACGCGGCGCTCCACCCCGTGACCCGCATCGTCCGCGCCGCCTGATCGGAGCCCCCTGTGCGAACCGCCGACATCCGCAGCCGCTTCCTCGACTACTTCGCCGCCCGCGGTCACACCGTGGTGCCCAGCGCGCCCCTGCCGACCCCTGATCCGACGCTGCTGTTCGTCAACGCCGGCATGGTGCCGTTCAAGCCGTACCTGACCGGCGAGGCCGCGCCGCCGTGGCCGCGCGCCACCAGCGTGCAGAAGTGCGTGCGGACCCTCGACATCGAGGAGGTCGGCAGGACCACGCGGCACGGCTCGTTCTTCCAGATGAACGGGAACTTCTCGTTCGGGGACTACTTCAAGGAGGAGGCCGTCTCCTTCGCCTGGGAGTTGTCCACCTCGTCCGTCGAGGAAGGGGGGTACGGGCTCGATCCCGAGCGGATCTGGGCCACCGTCCATCATTCCGACGACGAGGCCGCCTTGCTGTGGCGGCGCGTCGCGGGGCTGCCCGAGGAGCGGATCGTGCGCCGGGGCGACGAGGACAACTTCTGGTCCATGGGCGTTCCGGGGCCGTGCGGCCCCTGCTCGGAGCTCTACTACGACCGGGGGCCCGCCCTCGGGCGCGCCGGCGGCCCGGCCGTCGACGAGGACCGGTACATGGAGTTCTGGAACCTCGTCTTCATGCAGTACGAGCGCGGGGAGGGCGCCGGCAAGAGCGGCTATCCGATCCTGGGCGAACTGCCCCGCCGCAACATCGACACGGGCATGGGCCTGGAGCGCATGGCCACCCTGCTGCAAGGTGTCGACAACCTGTACGAGATCGACGAGACGCGGCCCGTGCTGGACCGGGCCGCGGAGCTGACCGGTGTGCGGTACGGGGCCGATCACCTGGCGGACGTACGGCTGCGGGTCGTCGCCGACCACGTGCGCACCGCCCTGATGCTGCTCGCCGACGGCACCGCCCCCGGCAACGAGGGCCGCGGATACGTGCTGCGGCGCATCCTGCGCCGGGCCGTGCGCTCGGTGCGGCTGCTGGGGCATCAGGACCCCGCGCTGCCGGAGCTGCTGCCGGCCGCCCGGGACTGCATGAGGCACAGCTACCCGGAGGTCGCCGAGGAGTTCGGCCGCATCTCCCAGCAGGCGTACGCCGAGGAGGACGCCTTCCGGTCGACGCTGCGCCAGGGCACGACCGTCCTGGACACGGCGGTGGCCGAGGTCAAGGCGGCGGGCGGGCACCTGCTGCCGGGGCCGAAGGCCTTCCTGCTGCACGACACCTACGGCTTCCCCGTCGACCTGACGCTGGAGATGGCCGAGGAACAGGGCGTCGAGGTCGACCGGGAGGGCTTCACCGCGCTGATGGCGGAGCAGCGCGAACGGGCCCGCGCGGACGCCCGGGCCCGCAAGTCGGGCGGCGCGCTGGACACCTCCGCGCTGCGGACGGTGCTCGCCGCCCACGGACCGACGGACTGGCGGGCGTACGACACGCTGACGACGGACTCGCGCGTGCTGGCCCTGCTGGGGCCGGGCGGTCCGCTGAAGGCGGTGCGCAGCGGTGAGATCGCCACGGTCGTGCTGGACCGGACGCCGTTCTACGCCGAGTCGGGCGGCCAGGACAGCGATGCCGGCACCCTGACGGGCGCCTCGGTGGAGGCCGAGGTGCTGGACGTCCAGCGGCCGCTGCCCGGCCTGGTGGTCCATCGGGTGCGGGTCACGGCCGGCGAGCTGGCGGCGGGCGACGCGGTACGGGCGGCCGTGGACCCGGAATGGCGGCTGGGGGCACGGCAGGCGCACTCCGGTACGCACGTGCTGCACGCCGCGCTCCGGCAGGTGCTGGGCCCGACGGCCCTCCAGGCGGGTTCGTACAACCGCCCCGGCTATCTGCGGCTGGACTTCCCCTGGCGCGGCGGTCTCGGCCCGGCCGCGCGCGGCGAGGTCGAGGAGGCGGCGAACCGCGCGCTGCGCCGGGACCTGCCGGTGGACGTGCGGTGGATGTCGCTGCCCGAGGCCAAGGAGCTCGGTGCGCTGGCGCTGTTCGGCGAGACCTACGGCGAGCGGGTGCGCGTGGTGGAGATCGGCGGCGCGTGGTCGCGCGAGTTGTGCGGCGGCACGCACGTCGAGCGCGCCGCGCAGGTGGGCGTGGTGGCGCTGACGGCCGAGTCGTCGGTGGGCGCGGGCATGCGGCGGCTTGAGGCGGCCGTCGGCTTCGAGGGCTTCCGCTATCTGGCGCGCGAGCGTGACCTGGTCTCCCGTCTGGCGGAGCAGGTGCAGGCCCCGCGAGCCCACCTGCCCGAGCGGGTGGCGGGGCTGCTGGAGCGGCTGAAGGCCGCCGACCAGCAGGCGGAGGAACTGCGCCGCCGCGCCGCAGTGGCCCGCGCAGGGGAGCTCGCCGCGGCGGCCACCGACGTCCACGGCACCCTCGTCGTCACGGCGACGACGGACGGCGACGCCCGCTCGCTGGCCCTCGCGGTCCGCGACCGCCTGCCCCGGGAGCGCCCGGGGGTGACGGCGGTCGGCGCGACGGCCGACGGCGGCAAGGCGGTGCTGACGATCGCCCTCAACCGGGCCGCGGCCGAGACGGGCCTGTCGGCCGCCGGCCTGGTGAAGTCGCTGCTGTCCGGCCGCGGCGGCGGCACGGCGGAGGTCGCCCAGGGCGGCGGCGTGCCGGCGGAGTCGCTGCGGGCGACGCTCGACGGCCTGACGGGCCTGCTGGCCGGGGAGTGAGGACGGTACGGGCCGGGGTGGCCTGCGGCCGACCGCTCCACCCCGGCCCGCGGCCGTCACCGCTCCGGATACCGCCGCGGCGTCCAGACGATCTCCTCCGTGCCGTCCTCGCCCCGGCGCACCGCGCGGGTCTGCGTCGAGCCGACGATGAGGAGGGTGCGCATGTCGACCTCGGACGGGTCCAGTTCGCCCAGGCGGACGACGCGGACGTGCTCCTGGGGGCCGCCCACGTCACGGGCCACGACCACCGGCGTGTCCGGGGTGCGGTGCTCCAGGAGCAGCTCGCGGGCCTTGCCGACCTGCCACAGGCGGCTGCGGGAGCCGGGGTTGTACAGGGCGAGCACCAGGTCCGCGGCCGCGGCCGACCGCAGGCGCTCCGCGATGACCTCCCACGGCTTGAGGCGGTCCGACAGCGACACGACCGCGTAGTCGTGGCCCAGCGGCGCGCCCGCGCGGGCCGCCGCCGCGTGGGCCGCCGTCATGCCGGGCACCACACGGACCGGGATGTCGCGGTACGGGCCCTCGGAGGCGACCTCCAGCACGGCCGTGGCCATGGCGAAGACGCCGGGGTCACCCGAGGAGACCACCGCGACCCGGCGGCCCTGCCGGGCCAGGTCGAGGGCGAACTCGGCGCGTTCCGACTCCACCTTGTTGTCGGAGGCGTGCCGGCGCTGGCCGGGGCGCGCGGGGACCCGGTCCACGTAGGTGCTGTAGCCGACGACGTCCTCCGCCGCCGCGAGCTCGCCGCGCGCCTCGGGGGTCAGCCACAGCGGTCCCGCCGGGCCCAGCCCGACGACGACGACCTCGCCCCGCGTCGTGGCGGGGGCCGCGTCCACGCGGCTCGGCAGCACCGCCACCGAGAAGTACGGCACCGACGCGGGGTCCACGTCCGCCAGCCTGCCCGTGCGCTCGCCGCTCATCGTGGCGCGCTCCACGTAGCGCGCCTCCGGCAGCCGGCCGGACCGCTCCAGCGCGCCGCGCACGGCGGGGAAGGTGCGGCCCAGCTTCATCACGACGGCCGAGTCGGTGGCGGCCAGGCGGGCCGTCAGCTCCTCCTCGGGCAGCGTGCCCGGCAGGATCGTCAGCACCTCCTCGCCCTCGACCAGTGGTTCGCCCAGCCGTGCGGCCGCCGCGCTCACCGAGGTGACCCCGGGGACCACCTCGGTGGCGTAGCGGTGCGCCAGCCGCTTGTGCATGTGCATGTAGGAGCTGTAGAAGAGCGGGTCGCCCTCGGCGAGCACCGCGACCGAGCGCCCGGCGTCCAGGTGCGCGGCCAGCCGGGCGGCGGCCTCCTCGTAGAACTCCTCCATCGCGCCCCGGTAGCCGCCGGGGTGGTCCGTGGTCTCCGTGGTCACCGGGTAGACCAGGCGCTCCTCGACGTGGTCGGGGCGCAGATGGCGTTCGGCGATGGAGCGCGCGATGCTGCGGCCGTGCCGGGCGCTGTGGTAGGCCACGACGTCGGCCGAGGCGATGACCTCGACGGCCCGCACGGTCATCAGGGACGGGTCGCCGGGGCCGAGACCGACCCCGTACAGCCTGCCCGTGGTCGAAGACTGCTCGCTCACTCTTCCTCGCTCGCTATCGCGTTGATCGCGGCCGCGGCCATCGCGCTGCCGCCGCGCCGGCCCCGTACCACCAGGTACTCCAGCCCCAGCGGGCTCTGGGCCAGCGCGTCCTTCGACTCGGCGGCTCCGATGAAGCCGACGGGGATGCCGAGGACGGCGGCCGGGCGGCCGGCCCCCTCGGCCACCATCTCCAGCAGCCGGAACAGGGCGGTGGGCGCGTTGCCGACCGCCACCACCGCGCCCTCCAGCTTGTCGCGCCACAGTTCGAGCGCCGCCGCGCTGCGCGTCGTGCCCATGCGGGCCGCCAGCTCGGGGACCGCCGGGTCGGCGAGCGTGCACAGCACCTCGTTGCCGGCGGGCAGCCGCTTGCGGGTGACGCCGGAGGCGACCATGTTCGCGTCGCACAGGATCGGCGCGCCCGCGAGCAGTGCCTCCCTGGCCCGCGCCACCACCTGGGGGGAGTACGCGAGGTCGCGCACGAGGTCGGTCATCCCACAGGCGTGGATCATGCGCACCGCGACCCGGGCGACGTCCGGCGGCAGCCCGCCCAGGTCCGCCTCGGCACGGATGGTGGCGAAGGACTGGCGGTAGATGGACGCGCCGTCCTTTTCGTAGTCGAACACTCTGTCCTCGTTCACGTCGTGCATGTCGTGGTTGCGTGCCGCCGCCACCGCGCCGGCAAGTCCTCCAGCCGGCACCGGCCGCGCCGGCGTCGGCTCCGTGCCGCCGTCGCGCAGCCCGATCCGGTACCCCTCACCCGTGGCCAGCACGTCGACCCAGGTGCCCCCGGGGTGGCCGCAGCGCCGTTCGCACCCGGACCAGTACACCGGCAGTCCCCCGGCGCCACCAGGGCGCGCGGGCGGCGCGTCCGCCAGGCAGGCGGCGGCGTCGGCGCGTACGTCCGCCAGGGACTTGGCGCACCCCGGCCGGCCCGCGCAGGCGCCCACGCCGTGCCACGGGGACCGGGGGGAGGTGATCAGGCCCGCGTCGGCGAGCGCCGCGAGGCGCGCCGCGGCCGTGCGGGCCGTGAGGCCCGGGACGACGACGCCGCGCCAGGGTGTCACACGCAGTTCCCCGTCGCCGTCCTGGTCGGCGGTACGGGCCAGGAGCCGCCACTGGTCGGTGGTGAGCCGCCCCAGGGGCGCGGTCACCGACAGGGCGCACCGGCCGTCCGGGCCGTGGACCAGGCCCGGTCCGGCCGGGGGGCCGACGGGCAGCGGGCGCGGCGGGACGGGCGCGCAGCCGATGCCGGCCGCGGCGAGGCGGACCGCCAGCCGGTCCGTGCACGGCCGCCGCCCGGGGGCGAGTTCGCGCACCCGCCAGGCCCGGCTGTCGCTCTCGCGCCGGGCGGCGAGGAACTCCAGGGCCGCCAGGGCCGCCGCGCGGGGTGCGTCGTCCGCCGCGACGCGCAGCGAGCCGGCGGTGCCGCCGGGGTCGTCGGTGCCGTACGACAGCAGGGCGCTGCGCCCGTCGTCGCTTGCGATCAATGTCACATCGGGTCCGAGGGCGACGACGTCGCCCCGGCCGTCGTCCAGACCGAAGAGGAACCGACCCGACAATCCCGACAAGTCGCCTGAACTGTCCGTACCGCAGCCGGTATTGCCGGCGCACAGCAGCGCGTCCAGCCTCCTCGCCCAGGTCTGGACGTCCGCGTGCGCCCGGACGCCCCCGTGCGCCGACGCGTCCTCCCGCGCGCTCCCCGCTCCCCGTCCGTCCAGGCCGCACAACGGCGAAGCCACTATGTTGCGCACCCGGTCGTGCCGGTCCGACGGCAGCAGCCCCGCCGCGCGCAGGCGCGCGCCCAGGTCGGCGCCGCACCCGTCCGCGAGCCCGCGCACCTGCACGTTGCCGCGCGAGGTGAGGTCGAGGCGGCCGTCGCCCAACTGGTCGGCGGCGTCGGCCAGAACACGTGCCTGACGAGCCGTCAGCAAACCGGCGGGCAGCCGGACCCGGGCCAGCCCGCCGTCGTCCGCGGAGTGCAGCCGCAGCGCGCCGGGGCAGGCGTCGCCTCGGTCGCGGCCAGGGGATTCGGGGGTGACGGGCATGGCGGCGAGCATAGCCGGGGGTGTGGAGCGCGCCCCCGGCCCCGCCCGCACACCCTTCCCCCGGCGGCTCCGTCCGGCACCCGGTCCGGTGGCCCCGGACGCGGCCCCGGAAAACGACGCATGGACACACCCCCACCGGGGAAGGGACCAGAACACTCTCCCCTCCGGCTCCCGCCGCGCGATCGCTACTATGACCACCGGCGGAGCCATCCGCCGAAACGCCAGCGACGGCGTCAGGGGAGGAAGCCGGTGGAACTCCGGCACGGTCCCGCCACTGTGAGCGCAGCGACACCGCCGCGCGAGTCAGGAACTCCCGCCGTCCTCCAACCGCCCGGGGCGCGGACCCCGAGGAAGGCCAGCCGCAGCATGCGCACATCGTGGTGCCGCGCACCCCGGGCGACCCTCGAAGCACTCGCCCTCGGGAGCGCCGCGTGATCCTTCTCCTGTCGACGTCCGACACCGACCTGCTCAGTGCCCGCGCGGCCGGCGGCCCGGTCCCCTACCGGCTGGCCAACCCCGCCCGGCTCCCGCTCGACGACCTGCCGGAACTCCTGGAGGGCACCGACCTCGTCGTCGTACGGCTCCTCGGCGGTCTGCGCGCCTGGCAGGAGGGGCTGGACCAGCTGCTCGCCCAGGACCGGCCCGTCGTCGTGCTCACCGGCGAACAGGCCCCCGACGCCCAGCTGATGGAGACCTCCACCGTCCCCGTCGGCATCGCGGCCGAGGCCCACGCCTACCTCGCCCACGGCGGCCCCGCCAACCTCGAACAGCTGGCCCGCTTCCTCTCCGACACCGTGCTGCTCACCGGTCACGGCTTCGAACCCCCGGCCGCCGCTCCCTCCTGGGGCCGTCTGGAGCGCACCCCCAAGCCCGGCGCCAGCGGCCCGCTCGTCGCGGTGCTCTATTACCGCGCCCACCACATGAGCGGCAACACCGCCTTCGTCGACACCCTCTGCGGCGCCGTCGAGGACGCCGGAGGCCGCGCCCTGCCGCTGTACGTGGCCTCGCTGCGCGCCCCCGAGCCCGAGCTGATCGAGGCCCTGCGCGGCGCCGACGCCATCGTCACCACCGTCCTCGCCGCCGGCGGCACCCGCCCCGCCGACGCCTCCGCCGGGGGCGACGACGAGTCCTGGGACGCCGGCGCCCTCACCGCCCTCGACGTGCCGATCCTCCAGGCCCTGTGCCTGACCGGCCCGCGCAGCGCCTGGGAGGAGAACGACGAGGGCCTCTCCCCGCTCGACGCCGCCACCCAGGTCGCCGTGCCCGAGTTCGACGGCCGCATCATCACCGTCCCGTTCTCCTTCAAGGAGGTCGACGAGGACGGACTGCCGGCCTACGTGGCCGACCTCGAGCGCTCCGCCCGCGTCGCCGGCATCGCCGTGCGCCACGCCCGGCTGCGTCACGTCCCCGCCGCCGACAAGCGCGTCGCCCTCGTGCTCTCCGCCTACCCCACCAAGCACTCCCGCATCGGCAACGCGGTGGGCCTCGACACCCCTGCCAGCGCCGTCGCCCTGCTGCGCCGACTGCGCGAGGAGGGCTACGACTTCGGCACCGAAGAGGTGCCCGGCCTCGCCTCCGGCGACGGCGACGAGCTGATCTACGCCCTCATCGAGGCTGGCGGCCACGACCAGGAGTGGCTCACCGAGGAGCAGCTCGCCCGCAACCCCGTCCGCATCCCCGCCGCCGACTACCGCCGCTGGTACGCGCAGCTGCCCGTCGAACTGCGCGAGGCCGTGGAGGAGCACTGGGGCCCCGCGCCCGGCGAGATGTTCGTCGACCGCAGCCGCAACCCGGAGGGCGACATCGTCCTCGCCGCCCTGCGCCGCGGCAACCTGCTGATCCTCATCCAGCCGCCGCGCGGCTTCGGCGAGAACCCCATCGCCATCTACCACGACCCGGACCTGCCGCCCTCCCACCACTACCTCGCCGCCTACCGCTGGATCGCCGCGGCACGCGAGGACGGCGGCTTCGGCGCCGACGCCATGATCCACCTGGGCAAGCACGGCAACCTGGAGTGGCTGCCCGGCAAGAACGCGGGCCTGTCCGCCGCCTGCGGCCCCGACGCCGCCCTCGGCGACCTGCCGCTGATCTACCCCTTCCTCGTCAACGACCCCGGTGAGGGCACCCAGGCCAAGCGCCGCGCCCACGCCACGCTCGTCGACCACCTCGTGCCGCCCATGGCCCGCGCCGAGTCCTACGGCGACATCACGCGCCTGGAGCAGCTCCTCGACGAGTACGCGCAGATCTCCGCCATGGACCCGGCCAAGCTCCCCGCCATCCGCGCGCAGATCTGGACCCTGATCCAGGCCGCCAAGCTCGACCACGACCTCGGCCTCGAGGACCGGCCGGACGACGACGGCTTCGACGACTTCCTGCTGCACGTCGACGGCTGGCTGTGCGAGGTCAAGGACGCCCAGATCCGCGACGGCCTGCACGTCCTGGGCGGTGCGCCCACCGGCGCGGCGCGGGTGAACCTCGTGCTGTCGATCCTGCGCGCCCGTCAGATCTGGGGTGGCACGTCCGCCCTGCCGGGCCTGCGCGAGGCCCTCGGCCTCGACGAGTCCGCCGCCACCCGCACCACCGCGGACGAGGCGGAGGACAAGGCCCGCACCCTGGTCCAGGCCATGGAGGACGCCGGCTGGGACCCGGCCGCCGTCGCCACCGCGGCGGCGGGGCACGGCCCGCAGGTCGCGGAGATCCTCGACTTCGCCGCCCGCGAGGTCGTGCCGCGCCTCGCCGCCACCACCGACGAGATCGACCACGCGGTGCACGCCCTGGCCGGCGGTTTCGTCCCGGCGGGGCCCTCCGGCTCGCCGCTGCGCGGCCTGGTCAACGTCCTGCCGACCGGCCGCAACTTCTACTCCGTCGACCCCAAGGCCGTCCCCAGCCGCCTCGCCTGGGAGACCGGCCAGGCGCTCGCCGACTCCCTCCTGGAGCGCTACCGCACCGACAACGGCGAATGGCCGGAGTCGGTGGGCCTGTCCCTGTGGGGCACCAGCGCCATGCGCACCGCCGGTGACGACGTGGCCGAGGCGCTGGCGCTGCTGGGCGTCCGTCCGGTGTGGGACGAGGCCTCGCGGCGGGTGACGGGACTCGAACCCGTCAGCCTGGACGAGCTGGGCCGCCCGCGCATCGACGTCACCCTGCGCATCAGCGGCTTCTTCCGCGACGCCTTCCCGCACGTCATCGGGCTCCTCGACGACGCCGTCCGCCTGGTCGCCTCCCTGGACGAGCCGGCCGACCGGAACCACGTCCGCGCCCACGCCCAGGCCGACCTCGCCGCCCACGGCGACGAACGGCGCGCCACGACCCGCATCTTCGGCTCCCGCCCCGGTACCTACGGCGCCGGCATCCTCCAGCTCATCGACAGCCGCGACTGGCGCACCGACGCCGACCTCGCCGAGGTCTACACCGTCTGGGGCGGTTACGCCTACGGCCGCGGCCTCGAAGGCCGGCCGGCCCGCGAGGAGATGGAGACGGCCTACAAGCGCATCGCGGTCGCCGCCAAGAACACCGACACCCGCGAGCACGACATCGCCGACTCCGACGACTACTTCCAGTACCACGGCGGCATGGTCGCCACGGTCCGCGCCCTGCGCGGCACCGCGCCGGAGGCGTACATCGGCGACTCCACCCGGCCCGAGACCGTCCGCACCCGCACCCTGGTCGAGGAGACCTCGCGCGTCTTCCGGGCCCGCGTGGTCAACCCCCGCTGGATCGAGGCGATGCGCCGCCACGGCTACAAGGGTGCCTTCGAACTCGCCGCGACCGTCGACTACTTGTTCGGCTACGACGCGACGACCGGCGTGGTCCCCGACTGGATGTACGACAAGCTCGCCCAGACCTACGTCCTCGACCCCGAGAACCGCGCCTTCCTCCAGGAGGCCAACCCCTGGGCGCTGCACGGCATCGCCGAACGCCTGCTGGAGGCCGAGAGCCGCGGCATGTGGGCCAAGCCGGACGCCGAGACGTTGGAGGGCCTGCGGCAGGCGTTCCTGGAGACGGAAGGGAACCTGGAGGGCGAGGAGTAGGACGGGAGCCGGGGGCGCCGCCGCTCCCGGCGTCCGGAGCGGGTGCCGCCCCCGCTCCGGACGCCCGCGGCCGCCGCCGGGTTTGGGTCCCGCCACCGGTGATCACTAGGATTTCCGGATGATCACCACAAGACGGCTCGCGGCGGGAGCCTGTGCGCTACTCGCCGCCCTGGCCGGGGGCGTCGCACCGGCGAACGCCGCCGACGGGCCCGCCAAGAACTCCCCCAAGGTAGAGCTCGTCCTGGACGTCAGCGGCTCCATGCGCGCCCAGGACGTGGACGGCGGCAGACGCACCCGCATGGCGGCCGCGCAGCAGGCGTTCAACGAGGTCATCGACGCCACGCCGGAGAACGTGCGCCTCGGCATCCGGACCCTCGGCGCCAGCTACGCCGGCGAGGACAAGGCGATCGGCTGCCGCGACAGCCAGCAGCTCTACCGCGTCGGCAAGGTCGACCGCACGGACGCCAAGGCCGCCGTGGCCGGCCTCCGCCCGACCGGCTGGACCCCGATCGGGTACGCCCTGCGCGGCGCCGACCAGGACCTGGGGACCGACGGCGGTACGCGCCGGATCGTGCTCATCACCGACGGTGAGGACTCCTGCGGGATGCCCGACCCGTGCGACGTGGCGCGCGAACTCGCCGCCAAGGGCACGCACTTGACGATCGACACCCTCGGTCTCACCCAGGACGACAAGACCCGCGAGCAGCTCAGCTGCATCGCCGAGGCCACGGGCGGTACGTACACCACCGTCCGAGAGACCAAGGAACTGTCCGGGCGCATCAAGCAGCTCGTGCGCCGCGCCGAGACGCCGGTCGAGACGCCGAAGCCCGTCACGGGCA
This sequence comes from Streptomyces cinnamoneus, assembly GCF_002939475.1. Lineage (NCBI taxonomy): Bacteria > Bacillati > Actinomycetota > Actinomycetes > Kitasatosporales > Streptomycetaceae > Streptomyces > Streptomyces cinnamoneus. The sequence goes on from NZ_PKFQ01000001.1 coordinate 6,142,332, forward strand.
CCGACCAGTGCTCGACCGCGCCCGAGCTGCGCGCCGGCATCTGGACCGACCGCGAGAAGTTCTCCGAGCACCGCTGGTACCGCGTCAAGGTCAAGCCCGGCCAGGAGCTGCGCGCCTCGGTGAGCGTCGGCGCCGACCGGGCCGTCGACCGGGACTACGGCGTGCTGCTGCGCGCGGTGACCGAGGGCGGCCAGGAACTGGTCCGCGGCTCGGACGCCGGCAGCGGCCGCACCGACGTGATGGCGGCCGGACTGCGCCACCCCGTGGCCGAGGCGAAGGACGACGGGGACAAGGCCCCCCGCACCGTGTGCCTGGAGGTCTCCAACTCCTTCTCCGCGCCGCCCTCCGTCCAGCGGGAGCCCGGCCTGCCCGTCGAGCTGGCCGTCGACCTGGTGAAGGGCCCCGACGACCCCTCGGACCTTGCCGCCTTCGGCCTCGGCCGCGGCTGGGTGCTCCTCGCCGTCCTCGCCGTGACCGGGCTGCTCGCCGGTCTGCTGTGGGGCTGGCTGGCCCGTTGGCGCCTCGCGGTGTGGAGGGAGAACTGATGCGACGCACAACACGGATGACGACCGCGGCGCTGCTCGCCGGCACGGCGCTGTTCGGGTCGGCCACGGCCGCGGCCGCCGACGACGACAAGCCCACCGAGGCCGGCACGGCCTTCCGGACCGCGACGGCGATCGAGCAGGGCGAGAAGGCCACGGCGGACGCGTCGACCGGTGACTACCTCTACTGGCAGTTCCCGGCCGGCGCCGGCCGGCGCCCCACGGCCAAGGCCACGGTGACGCTGCCGCAGGCGTCCTCGCGGCACGGCGCCGCCACCTGGCGGCTCGACGTCTTCGACGGGCTGCGCCGCCGTCAGGCGTGCGCCTCGGGCGAGCCCGCCAAGCGGGCCTCGGAGCAGGACGCCTCGGTGACCTTGACCTGCACGCTGCGGACGGTGCGGCCCTGGTCGGAGCGGTGGGCCAACGACCCGCTGCCGGGGGCCTACTACATGCGTGTCACCGTCACCGACGTCCCCGACCGGGATCTCGGGCTGCCGGTGAAGGCCGAGGTCCAGGCGACGGCGGAGGACGCCGGCGGGGCCCGGGCGGAGGGCGGTGAGCTGGGCGCGCCCCTGCACGCCGCGGCCGTCGCCGAGCCGGAGGACGGCTGGACGGGCAGCTGGTGGTCGGACCGCTGGGCCTGGACCGTGGGCGGCGCCGTGCTCTGCGCGCTCGCCGCCGTCGGCGGCTACACCCTCACGCGCCACCCGCGCCGGCGGTAGCCGGCGGGCAACCCCCGCGAGGTGACGGCGGCACCCCGGCCCGGGGTGCCGCCGTCCCGCGTTCAGCGCTCGTCCGGCTCGGCGGGCGGGTCGCCGGCCACGGCGTGCAGGTACAGGGCGAGCAGGTCGCCGGTGAAGTACGAGCTGTAGGAGATGTCCGGAGTGTCACCACCGGTGTGGTAGCCGCCGATGACACCGATCAGTTCGTACCCGGACCCGCCGCGCACCAGGAACGGCCCGCCCGACGTGCCACCGACGTACCCGGCGCAGGCGATCTCCAGGAAGTCCCCGGGCGCCCGGGGGTCCGTGCTGGTGTAGCGGTGCGTGGACGAGCGGCAGTCCAGCGGCTTGGGGTACGTGGCGTCGCTGTTCCCGGGGTAGCCGATCAGGCGTACGTCCTCGTGGTCGTAGCCGGGGCGGATCGCCAGGCCGAAGCCGCCGACCGCGCGCTGCACGGCGGTCCCGTCCGCCCGCTCGCCCAGCCGGACGACGGTGTAGTCCCAGCGGGCCCCGCCGTCGGTGCCCAGGTCGTAGTAGCGCTCGTCGATGTAGATGTCCTCGACGGGGAAGACGCCGTGCGGCTTCCGGCCGTCGTGGTACTGCGGCACGAAGGACAGGTGCTTCTTGGGGGCGGGTGAGCGCAGGCAGTGGGCGGCGCTCACGGCCAGGTCGCGGTGCGGGCTGCGCACGACCGTGCCGCCGCAGAAGCGGCCGGTGTTGTTCCCGTCCGTCCAGAAGAACGTGCCCACTTGCGGCAGCCCGTCGAAGGGGTGACTGGGCGGCACGTCGGAGGCGCGGCCCCCGGTCGCCCGCCTGCCGTCGCCGGCGGCCGGGGCGGCGGCCCGCATGCGCTCGGGCGTCCAGTAGGAGTCGGCCGCCGCGGCCGCGGCGCGCGGCGCCGACCGGACGGGGGAGGCCGAGGCGGCCGGGCCGGGCAGCGCCGCGACCGCCGTCAGCAGGCCGAGGACGAGGGCGGCGAGGCCCCGTAAGGCGAAGGGTCCGGGTCTTTCCATGAGTGGTTCCTCCCTGGTGCGCGGACGACGGGAACGGGCGGGAAGCACGAGGTGAGCGTGTCATCGTCCTACGGCCGGGAGACCCGTGGCGAGAGGCCGACGCGGGCGGATTCACCAGGACGCCGGACAACGGGCCCCCGGACCGGGCCGCGGGCGGGGCCGCCGGCCGTCCCGGCACGGGCCGGCTGCCGGAGGCGGGAGGTAGCCTGTCGCCGACAGACGGGGGCGCGAGGCCGGCCCGGTCCGGCCGCGAGGGTGGGGAGTTGGCAGATGGTCGATCCGATGTCGCTGACCGCGATCTCGACGGCGGTGACGGCGGCCGCGGGGGCCGCCGGGACGGAGGCGGGACGCCGGATGTGGGGTTCGCTGACGGACCTGGCGCGCCGGGCCTTCGGGCGCGGCGGGGAGGACGACGGCGCGGCTCCGCTGCCGCTGGACCCGCGGAGCGAGGAGCAGGTGCGGGAGCTCGCCGCGCTGATCTTCACACAGGGGCGGCAGGACCCCCGGTTCGCCGCCGAGTTCCGGGAGTGGGCGGAGCGCGCCAGCGCCCTGTCTGTCGACAACAGCACGGTCACCAACAACTTCTCCGGCCGGGGCGGGGTCGTCTACCAGGGCAGGGACTTCACCATCGGCGGGTGACCCGGCGGCCGTCGCGGCAGGCGGTCCCGTGGCGCGGAGCCCGCTGCCGGCGCGGCCGGGGGCGCCCCTCAACTCCCGGTTAAGTTCTTCACCGCCTCCTCACCTCGGGCGGACTAGTGCTCGGCATCCCGCCGTGGCAGGATGCCCGTGCGGCCACTGGAGGACTTAACCGGCCGTGAGGGTCCGTTGGTCGTGTGACACCGAGCACGCGAAGGAATCGGGGCGGATGGCAACCGGGGTGGACAGGTCGGCAGGTGACGCGGGAAGCCCGCTCGCCCAGCGGCTCAACTACCTTTTCGCGGCCATGCACCCGCCCGGGGCCCCGTACACCAACGCGCACGTGGCCGAGGAGATCAGCCGCGGCGAGGAGTACGGCGGGGTCACGCTCACCGAGCAGTACCTGTCCATGCTCCGCAACGGCCGGCGCGCCAACCCCAGCCCGGACGTCCTGCGGGCGCTGGCGAAATTCTTCGCGGTGCCCGTGGGTTACCTGATGGGTGACCTGTCGGCGTCGCAGGCCGCCCGGGTGGAGGAGGAGGTCCGTTTTCTCGTCGCCATGAGGGACCAGCGCGTGCGGGCCATCGCCCTGCGTTCGGTGGGCCTGCCACCCGAGGTGCAGGACAGCCTCACGACCATCATCTCCCAGTTCCGGCAGCAGATGAACCTCCCGTCCGACCCGCCCGACGCGGGACGTGAGGAGCGCTCGTGACCCTCATGGCGCAAGAGGACCGGCTCTTCACTTACTGGCGGCGTACCGAGGACGAGGACGGTGCAGGCATGCGGGTGGGGCGGATACGGCGGCGGTGCAAGCAGCTGATCCAGGAGCTCGGCCTGCCCGCGTCGACCGGCCTGCAGGGTCTCTGCGACGCCCTCGCGGGCCGCGTGGGGCGGCCGATCCACCTGGTGCCGATGAGCCTGGACGGCGTGGTCTCCGGCATGACGGCCACCACGGACGACGCGTTCTGGATCGTCTACGAGCAGAAGACCTCGCCCTGGCACCAGGTCCACATCGTGCTGCACGAGATCGGCCACCTCCTCCTGGGCCACGACCAGGACCCCGCCGTCACCGAGGACGCCCTCAAGGTGTGGACCCCCTCGGTGGACGTGGCCACGGCCATGCGTCGCATGGGCCTGACCATGGGCCTGGCGCGCCACCACTGCTACGACAACCTCACCGAGCGCGAGACGGAGATCCTCGGCACCCTGCTCATGGCGAAGGTCGTGCCCCCGCCGCCCGGCCGGGAACAGCCCCTGGAGGGCGCGGCGGCCGAGCTGGCCGCCGCCCTCGGTCCGGCGCTGGAGCACGTACGCCGCCGGCTGCGCAGCGAGGCCGGCACCGGCGTGCGGACCGGCGTCGCGCCCGCTGGGGACGGCGCCACGGGAGCGGGAGGCGACGGTGTTTGACGTCATCTACCTGGTCTTCAGCGCCGTCTCCTGGGTCATCGTCGGCTACAAGGCCCGTGCCTGGTTCCGCGACCGCGGCAACACCGACCTGGGCGTGACGACCCTGATGACCGCCGGCGTGCCGGTCGTCTTCCTGTTCTCCGCGCCCAGCGTCTACCGCGCTTTCGACCGGCTGACCGGCGTGGCCAACCTGGCCATGGTCTTCCTGTACTCGGCCGTCGTGCTCTTCGCCGCCGGGGCCACCATCCTGCTGCTGCGCTGGACCGGCGGGAAGGACGAGGCGGCCCGGGCCCGCGCGGCCGTGCGGTCTCGGTGGGCGGTGGCCGCCGTGACCGTCGCCTGGGCCGCGGCCGTCGTCTGCTTCGCCGTGGGGCGCCCCGACGCCGTGGAGCACCCCCGCGACTTCAGCACCGCGTACGCCGACGCGCCGGGCGTGGTCGCCTTCCTGGTGCTGTACCTGGCCATCTTCGGCACCAGCCTCGCCGGGCTCGGCTGCCTGTGTCCCCGCTACGCCGCCCAGTTGGGCCGCTCCTGGCTCGCCAAGGGGCTGCGGACGCTGGCCGCCGGCTGCTGGCTGGGCCTGGTGTACTGTGCCTGCAAGCTGGCCGGCTTCGCCCTCAGCTGGGCGGGGCACGAGGCGTACTGGCTCTCCAACGGCGTGGCGCCGCTGACCGCCTCGGTGGCCGCGCTGCTGGTGCTGCTCGGCTTCTCGCTGCCCGCCGTCGGTCCCCGCGCGGCCGCCTGGCGCCGGCTGCGGCGCCTGGAGCCGCTGTGGCGGGAAGTCACCGCGCACGCCCCGGAGGTGACCATCGGCGAGTCCGGCTGGATCACCCGCTGGCCCTTCGCCGACCTGGAGTGGCGGGCCAACCGGCGGATGGCGGAGATCCGCGACATCCAGCGCGGCGTCCGGCGCCATGTCGAGCCCGTCGCCCTGGACATCGCCCGGGAGAAGGCCGCCGCGGCCGCGCTCGACGCGCACGGGCTGGCCGCCGTGGTGGAGGCCGCGGCCCTGCGCAGGGGACTGGCCAACCAGGCCACCGGACACGTGCCGTCGCCCCACGCCGACAGCGTGGTGATGACCGTCAGCGCCGACCCGGCCGAAGAACACGAGCACTTGGCACGCGTCGCCGACGTCTTCCACGATCCGCTGGTCGACGCCGTGCTCACCGAACTGCGGGAGATCAGCGCGGCGCGCCGTCCCTGACGGCGCGCGGCCCTTGGACGAGGCGGCCCTGGACGGGGGTCAAGGCCGCCTGCGACACAGGCCGGCGCCGGATCCGGCGGAGGAGACTCCGTCCGGGTCCGGCGCCGCCCGTGCACCCCGCCGCCCGGAACCGCCTTCCCGCCGCTTCCGCTCCCGGACACCGCGGGACCCGCACCGCCCCGTCGGACACGCCCTAGAGTCGGATGCCATGCGACCCATCGACGTCACGCCGCTGATAGCAGACCCGCACGGCACCTACGCCGCGCTCCGCGAGGCCGGCCCCGTGCACCGGGCCGCCGGCCCCGACGGCCGGCCCGCCTGGCTGGTGACCCGCTACGAGGACGTGCGCCGGGCGCTCGCCGACCCCCGGCTCTCCCTGGACAAGCGCAACGCCCTGCCGGGCAACTACGCGGGTTTCCCACTGCCTCCGGCGCTGGACGCCAACCTGCTGAACATGGACCCCCCGGACCACACGCGGGTGCGCGGCCTGGTGGCGAAGGCGTTCACACCGGGGCGGGTGGAGAAGCTGCGCGGCCCGGTGCGCGCGGTCGCCGGGAGCCTGCTGGACGCCGTCGAGCCCCTGGGGCGGGCGGATCTGCTGGCGGCGTACGCGGGCCCGTTGCCGATCATCGTGATCTGCGACCTGCTGGGCGTGCCGCAGGCGGACCGGGTGGACTTCCGGGCCTGGACGGACGCCCTGGTGACCCCGGACCCCGAGCGCCCGCACCGGACGAAGGAGGCGGTCGTCGGCATGATGCGCTTCCTCACCGGGCTCATCGAGCGCAAGCGCGCCGAGCCGGCCGACGACCTGCTGTCGGACCTGATCCAGGTGCAGGAGGACGGGGACTCACTCTCCCCGGATGAATTGACCTCGCTCGCGTTCCTCATCCTGTTCGCCGGATATGAGAATACTGTCCATCTCATCGGCAACGCGGTCCTCGCCCTCCTGGACCACCCCGGGACGCTGGCCGAGCTGCGAAAGAATCCGGACGGAGTCGGAGCGGCCCTGGAGGAGCTGAACCGCTGGGACGGACCCGCCACCCTCGCCATCCGGCGCTTTCCGCTGGAGGACGTGGAGATCGGCGGAGTGCGGGTGCCTGCCGGCGAGACGGTGCTGCTGTCGATCGCCTCGGCCAATCGCGACCCCCGTCAGTTTCCCGGCTCCGACCGTCTTGACCTGGGGCGGGAGCGTTCGGGGCACCTGGCGTTCGGACACGGGATCCACTACTGCCTGGGCGCCGCGCTGGCCAGGATGGAGGCGGAGACGGCGCTCACCGTGCTCCTGGAGCGGTGCGAGGAGATGGAACTCGACGTTCCGAGAGACGCGCTGGAGTGGCGTCCCACCATCCGGGCGCGTGGCCTGATTTCGCTGCCGGTCCGGTGGTCTTCGAGGAGGCGAACAGGTTTTTGATGCATAACCCATCATTGATGAGGTAGAAATGTCCTCGAGCCCGCCCGGTGTGCATCCCCCGTCGCACCGGGCGGGCCTTTCGTCGTCCGGCGTCCGACTGCCGGCTCCGGACCGCTCAGGCACTGCCCGGCGGGAACTTGAGCAGGACCACCGCCGCGAGCATCTGGATGCTCACCGACGCGGCGGCCTTGTGGGTCGGCAGGTGGTGCTGGCCGCGTATCAGCAGCGTGGCCAGGGCGCAGCCGAAGGCCGCCGTCACCGAAGCGGCCGCGCGCACCGGGGCCGAGCCGGCGGACAGCCAGGTGTCCAGGGCGAGCCGCGGCAGGTCGCTCGCCCAGAACAGCACGACGAACAGGCTCGCCGTCGGGGCGAACCTGCCGTTGCCGCCGAGACGGCGCGCGATCGCGTGGGTGACGGCGCCCAGCAGCAGGCTGGCGAGCAGCATCACCACGGACCCGATCGCCATGGCCTCCAGCGCCAGCACGGGACTGACGTCCCACTGCCCCCAGAAGGAGTCCTTGGCCAGCGTGCCGAGCGCTCCGCACAGCAGCGACAGGAAGGCCGCCGCCCCCCAGACGCTCCGGTCCCGCGCCTCGTCGAGCACTTCGACCGGGCGGTACCAGAGCCCGAATATCAGGCGGTGCCAGTGCAGCTTGCGCGGCTTGGCGGCGGGCGTGGGCGGGGGAGGCGCGGTGGTCACGGGCATGGGTGCCGTTTTATCACCGTTCGGCCGGACCACCCGAGTCCGGGCCGCCCGCCCCCGCTGCCGGACGCCCCGTCAGACGACCGGCCGCGCCGCCGCGTCAGGCGGGTGCCGGTTTCCGCTCCCCGGGGTCCGCGCCGGCGTCGGGATCGGCCGTACCGGGGCCCGCCGCACCGGCCTGGAGGTACTCCTCGCTGATCTCCCGCGGCCCGAACGGCCACACCTTCTCGTACGCCGCCCACAGCACGAACGCCACGCACCCCGCGCCCACCCAGGCCAGCGACCACTCGATGGGGTGCCGGCCCGGCGAGTTCTCGTCCGCGTAGCCGTAGATGACCAGCCAGCCCACCAGCGCCACCAGGCTCGGTAGCGGGTAGAGCCACATGCGGTACGGCCGCCGCAGCCCCGGCTGCCGGCGGCGCAGCACGGTCACGGCCGCGATCTGGGCCAGCGCCTGGACGAGGACCATCACGGAGGTCAGCAGCTGGATCAGCGTGGCCAGCTCGGTGTGACGGCCGATCAGGAAGCCGACGGAGCCGATGACCCCCAGGGTGACCAGCGGCAGCACCGGGAAGCGGTGCTTGGGGTGCAGGACGCCGAACGGCCGGAAGAAGACCTTCTCGCGGGCGGCGTCGTAGGGCACGCGCGAGCCGCCGAGCAGCCCGGTGAAGAGCGAGGCGAAGGCGGTGAGGAGGATCAGGACGGTGACGGCGTCCGCGGCCCCCTTGCCCCACGTCTTCTCCAGCACGGCGGAGGCCACGGACGTGGCGGCCGTCGAGTCCTGGTCGAGCATCTCCTGCCAGTCGACGACGCCGAGGGTGCCGATCTGGAGCAGCAGGTAGATGCCCATGATGCCGAGGATCGAGAAGACGATGGCCCGCGGCAGGGTGCGTCCCGGGTCCTTGATCTCGGCACCCATGTAGGCGGCGGTGTTGTAGCCGCCGTAGTCGTAGATGCCGATGGTCAGGCCCGCCGCGAAGCCGATCCAGAAGTGATTGCTCGTCAGCTCGAAGGCGTGGGAGGGGTAGGTGAAGGCGCGGTCGGGGTTGAAGTGGGTGAAGGCGGCGACGATGACGAGCAGGACGGCGGTGATCATCACGCCCCACAGCACGGCGGTGATGCGGGCGATGTTCTCCACCCGGCGCCACAGCAGCGCCACGACCACCGCGATGAGCGCGAGGCCCGTCACGTCGCCCTGCGTCCGCGTCATGTCCGGCCACAGGTAGGCGAGGTACTGGACGAAGCCGATCACGCCGGTCGCCATCGCCAGCGGGATGAAGAGCATCGCCGTCCAGACGAACAGGAACGGCATCAGCTTGCCGGTGCGGTACTGGAATGCCTGCCGCAGGTAGACGTAACTGCCGCCCGCGCCCGGCAGCGAGGCCCCCAGCTCCGCCCACACCAGCCCGTCGGCCAGCGCGAGCAGCGCCCCCGCCACGAAGCCCAGGACGGCCTGCGGCCCGCCGAAGGCGGCCACCATCAGCGGGATGGTGACGAAGGGTCCGATGCCGCACATCTGGCTCATGTTGATGGCGGTGGCCTGGAACAGGCCGATGCGGCGCACGAACGTCACGTCCCGCTCCGGCCCGGCCGGGTCCGCGGGCGGGTGCTCTCTGTCCGGCGTGTCTGCCATGGCGGTCAGCCCCTCTCGTCGTCCCTGCACTCGTAGCACCGGCCGGCCGGCCGCGTCCATCACCCGGCGGGTGTCGTCCGTGCCCGACCCGGGGCCGCACGGCCTGCGGGGGCCGTGCGGACGTCCGGCGAGGGGCCGCCGGGGCTTGCTGCAAGGAAGTGGCACTTGCCACTTCTTTGTTCCCGTGGCCGGTCAGAGCGCTAAGGTGGCCCGGCCGTGGTGCTCGGGAAGACCGGTGCGGACCCTCGTGGTCCGAGTCCGGAGCGGCCCTCGCCACTGTGATCGGGGAGTTCTCGTCCCACCCGGGCGCCGCGTGCGGCGCCCGGAGCCACTGGCAGCACCCAGCTGCTGGGAAGGCGGGACGG